>NZ_JACHDI010000008.1:0-293932 GCF_014201025.1 Paraburkholderia sp. MM5384-R2 | reverse complement strand
CGCAGCCGCGCCGACAGGTTCGGCGCGCGTTCGAGTTCGGTCTCGCGCGCCACGTCGTAGACGCGCGCGGTCAGGGTCTTTTTCAGGTAGTCGTGAGACGGCGCGACGCGCCCGGCCGCTGCGGCGGCCTGTTCGAGTTCGTTTAACAGCACGGCAAGCTCCTGGGTGGCAACATTCGATGCAACAACGCATCAACGGCGATCGACATCGAACGATAGCAATCGCGGCATGTTCGCCAGGAGGCAGGCAGAGAATGAACCTGAAAGCGGACATAAAAAAACCCGCCTCGTTTGGCGGGTTATGTGTGACTGCAAGTCGACGCGCGCTAACCCACCATTCGATGAATGATGCTAATAATCAGCGCAATACGGATGTCGAGGCAGTTCATGTCGGCGATCTTCGTCGACTCGGCAAGCTTTGTCAATCTCCGCGCATCTCCGCGCAGTGCGGCAGTGCCAGACAAGAAAAACGGGGCGCACCGGCAAGCGCGCCCCGCTGAGACGACCAACACCGACATCAATCGCGCACGCCGCTCTGCTTTTTGAATGCCGCGAGAATGCGTTGCTCGAGCGCGTTGTAATCGCGGCCAAAGTGATGATCGCCGGTCGTGCGGATGACTTCGACGCCGGTCTTGTCGAGCGCCGGACACAGCGTGTCGGTCTCGCTCTCGCCATAGAAGCATTGAACGATCGACGGCGGCACATGCGTCAACTCGGGGCGCACCTTCAGCGCCTTGTCGCTCGCGGGCATGCCGAGCCAGCCGCCGACGCGGATCTGGAAATCGGCGTCGGGCGCGAAGCCGAGCAGCGAAATCAGCGACACCTTATCGCGCTGCGCCTGCGGCAGACGGTTATACGCGAACGGCAGCACGTCCGCGCCGAACGAATAGCCGATCAGCGCGATATGCTGCGCGTGCCAGCGCTCGCCATAGGTTTGCATCACCCGCGCGAGATCGCGGCTCGTTTGCGCGGGCGGCTTCTCGCTCCAGAAATAACGCAGGCTGTCCCAGCCGACCACCGACACGCCATCTTTCTGCAGTGCCTGCGCGATCGTCTTGTCGAGATCGCGCCAGCCGCCATCGCCGGAAATCACGATCGCCATCAAGCCGTTCGGATGCGCGGCCGGCAATTCGATCAGCGGCAGGTCGGACACGTCGTCGGCGCTGATCGAGACCGGCTGCAGATGCGGCGTCAGCAATGCAACGAGACGCGCGCGATCGGCATCGCCCGTGCTCGCCTTTTCGACGAAGCCCGGCACCTTGTCGCGAATCACGGTCGGGTCCGGCGGACACGGCTCGAAGCGCGCGTCGAGCTTGTGATCGGCGTCGACCGACACCGCGCCCGCGATCGTATTGGACGGCGCCTGTTCGAGCACGTGCATCGCGAGCGTCGCGCCCTGCCCCGTACCCGCGACGATCGGCGCGAAGTAGCGGCTCGACTGCGATTGCCGTTCGAGCTGATGGCTCAGCGCCTCGGCATCGCCCACCAGCTGATGACAGGTTTCCTTTTTCGCGGCAAGGTTGGCCGCGTAATGCGCGGTATCGACGCCGACCGTCATCGCGCCCGCTTTCGCGAGCGCATCGACGCTCTGCTGATCGGCTGCGCTCCAGCCGCTTGCCTGCGAATACAGCACGACGAAGCCGCGCAGCGGCCCCTCGGGCTGCGTCACGCGCACGTCGCCATAGCGGCCGCCGGGCACGGTGGTGGTGGCCGCGTGCGCGAGCGCGCCGCAACTCAGAACGCTCGCCGCGACGGCGAGCCGGAACAACGGATGCAATGTCATGAACGCCGGCCTCCTGCCAGCAGCGACAGGTCCGCGAGCGTGAAGAACACGCCCGAACCGGATGCCGCGAGATAACGCGGCTCCCAGCGCGGCTGGAACTTGCTCTTGAAAGCACGCAGTCCGCGGAAGTTGTAAAAGCGGCCGCCGAAGCGCCACACGATGCCGGCCAGCCGATGCCAGCGTGACGCCAGCGGCGTCGGCTGCACACCGGAGAGCGGCGCAATGCCGAGACTGAGCGAGCGGAAACCCGCCTGTTTCAGATGCAGCGCGAGCTGCGTGAACAGATATTCCATCGCATACGGCGACGCGCTTTCGACGTGACGCATCACGCCGACGGTCGCCTCGGTATTCATATCGGTCGTCATGAAGGTCACGAATGCGACCGGCTCGCCGTTCTGGCGCACCAGCATCACCGACTGCGCGGCCAGGTATTCGTCATGGAAAGCCGCGACCGAGAAGCTCTTCTCGCGCGCGTCGCGGCTGTCGAGCCAACCGTCGGAAATGCCGCGCAGCGTTTCGAGCGAGGCCGGCACATGGGCCTGATCGATCACTTCGACGCTAAAGCCGTCGCGCTCGCCGCGCTTGAGCGCATAGCGCAGATGCGCGCGATGCGAGCCCTTCAGATCGAAGTCGTCGAGCACGACGTGCGCTTCCTCGCCGAGCTTCATCAGCGTGAGGCCAGCGTCGAGATACAGCGGCAGCGCATTCGCGCGCACCTGGTAGAACGCGGCGCGTCCGCCATGTGCATGCGCGAGCGCGACGAACTTGCTGACGAGACCCGCCCACTCTTCGCGCGGCCCCACCGGATCGTGCAACGCGGCCCACGTGCGGCCGTATTTCGCGTACATCAGGAACGCCTCGCGCGACTCCGAAAACAGGAAGCTCTTGTCGCCCATCAACGCGAGACCGGCATCGCTGCGTTCCTGCGCGCGCACGATGCGTGCGGCGTCGTGCAGATCTTCGGGCGCCGGCTTCACGAAGCGGCCCGGCGCCGGACGCAGCAATTGCCAGAACGAGAAGGTCGCGGCGAACACGCTCGCGGCGAGCGTCGCGCGCAGCGCGCGCGGCGCGCGCTCGTCGAACGCGAATTGCCACCACAGATCGCCCGTGTACGGCACGTCACGGAAAGCGAACAGCATGACCCACGTCGCGAGCATCAGCACCATCGCGACCGACACGAGCCAGCCGGCCGTGAAACGCTCCGCGAACAGCGACGAATGACGGTTGAAGCGCTTGCGCGTCGCGAGCAGCAGCACGATCAGCATGCCGAGCACACCGGCTTCGACGAACGCGAGACCCTTGGTCAGCGACAGCGCGAGGCTCAGCAACGCGAGCGCGAGCGTCATCCACCATGCCGCATCGAGCCGCCGCAGCAGGCCGCGCGCGACGAACAGCAGCAGCACGCCGAGCACGCTGCATAGCATCTGCGAGCTTTCGAGCACCCACAGCGGCACCAGGTCGCGCAGCATATGAATGCGCTGCCAGAACGCCGGCGTCGCGCTCGAAATGACCAGCATGCCGCCGACCACGAACGTGACGAGGCTCAGAAACAGCGGCGCGAGTTCCGACACGCGCTCCGCCTGCAACATCGACAGACGATTCTTCAGCGCGCGCCCCTCGAAGCCCGCGAGCAGCGCCGCGGAGACGATCAGCGGCACGCCGAAATAGATCGCGCGATACGCGAGCAGCGCGGCGACCATCTGATGCATCGGCACGCTGCCGCTCAGCGTGAACACCATCGCCGCTTCGAACACGCCGACGCCGCCGGGCGTATGGCCAATCAGGCCGAGCAGCATCGCGGCCGCGTAGACGGTGATGAAGCCGACGAAGCTCACGTTCGCATGCGGCAGCAATGCCCACAACGCGAGGCCCGCGGCGACCACGTCGAGCACCGCCAGCGCAACCTGCGCGAGCAGATCGCGGCGCGCGGGAATATCGAACGAGAGCCACTGCCAGCGCGTGCGGATCGGCCGGGTTTGCCGACGGCACGCGGCCGCGGCGAGCGCCAGCGCGAGCAGCAGCGCAGCGCCGCTCCAGCGCAGCGCGACTGGCGACAGATGCAGCATCGGCGCGAGCTGGCCCGCCATGCAGACCATGCCCAGCGCGGTCATCAAGACGAGGGCGAGCGCGAGCGACACGCTCGTAAACACCGTCATGCGGCCGATCTGCGCGGGCGTGATGTTCGCGACGCCGTACACGCGCGCGCGCACCGCTCCGCCCGTCAGCGCGCCGAAACCGGTCGCATTGCCGAGCGCCGAACCGGCCGTCGCGCCGACCCACAGCGCCGCGCGCGGCACGCTCGCGCCGAGATAGCGCAGGCCGACCGCGTCGCGCCCGACCAACGCGACGTAGCTGAGCGCGGTCGCGCCGAGCGCACCGATCCACTCGCGCGCCGACAGCTGGCGCAGTTCGCGGATCACCGAACGGTAATTCACTGCCTCGGACAGATGCTGCAGCACGACCAGCAGCAACCCGCAAATGACGAGCGCGAGCACGGGCGACAGAAGGCCCCGGCTGCCAAGCGCTTTCGATGCACGGCCGAGCAGCGCCGGGAGGCGCTCGAAGCTGTGTTGAAGTCGGTGGAACATGGTCAATGCGGGCCTTGCGAGGAGCGGTCGCGGCGACGGGTCGTCACGCGCGGTATCGCCTGTGGCGGCGATTACAAAGAGATAACGGCAAAACGTGCAAAAGGTTGACAGCATTAGCAATTTTGCCGTCGGTTCACTTGCGCGTCGCGTGTCAAAAGCGCGCGATTGTAATGCTTCCTCGCGTGATGCGAGGCATCGGGCCGGCGCAAGCGCGGCATCAAGATCACGGCTGGGCGTGCCGTCATCAGGAACGGAAGCACGATATCAGGAAGGGAAACGGCGATGGCAGCCCGGAATTGGCTGACGGCGGGCGTCTATCTGGTGGGACTGGGGAGCCGACTCGCTGAACGTGCTCCGCTTGACGGGGCCAGAAAGCACGATGCCCGCTACTCGAGCGGGCATTGACACGACAGCAAGGGCTTGCGGGGCCCGCGCGGGAAACTCGCGCTTAGTTCGGGCGACGGTACGCTTCGGCGATCACTGCGCAGTTCTGCAGATGCAGGTTCAGCGCATGCAACGCCAGCGCGCGCAGCTTGCCGAAGAACGTGTTGGCAGCGGGGATGGAACGGACGGCATTCGATGCGGTATTCATGGCGGCTCCTTATCAGGGTTTATACCTACGGAATAACCCGATTATAGCGATCTCGTGCCGCAGTGCAACAAAACAATATTTTTTTGGTGACGTCGCGACGCCAACGTAGCGCTCCGGATACCGAAAATTCGTAAAGGGGCCGCATCGATCGTGCAGGTATTAACAATCCGCACCGTACAGGTGCAATAATGCCCCCTTTGCCTGCGACGCTTCGCCGCAGGCTTGCCGATATGACCGTCGCCCAGACCCAGAAAGCTCTGATTGCGCCTCTTATCGTCGCGTGCGCGATGTTTATGGAGAGCGTCGACGCCAACGTGATCGTCACCGCGCTGCCGGCCATGGCGCGCGATTTCGGGCGCGATCCGGTCACGCTGAAGATCGCGGTGACAAGCTACGTGCTCGGGCTCGGCGTGTTCATCCCGGTATGCGGCTGGCTCGCCGACAAGTTCGGCGCGCGCACGGTGTTTCGCACCGCGATCGGCGTCTTCGTGACGGGTTCGCTGTTGTGCGCCGCGTCGAACTCGCTTGCCACTTTCACGGTCGCGCGTTTCATCCAGGGCGTCGGCGGCGCGATGATGGTGCCCGTCGGGCGCATCATCATCTTTCGCGTGGTCGAGAAAGCCGACTTCATCCGCGCGATGAATTACCTGAGCGTGCCCGCCATGCTCGGCCCCGCCGCCGGTCCGCTGCTCGGCGGCTTCATCACCACGTATCTGCACTGGCGGCTGATCTTCTTCATCAACGTGCCGATCGGCATTCTCGGCATCTATCTCACCAATCGCTATATCGCCAATACGCGCGAGCCCGACCCCGGCCCGCTCGACTGGATCGGCTTCCTGCTGTCGGCGGCGGGCGCGGTGCTACTGTTGCTCGGCTTGTCGCTGGTCGGCGGCGAACTGATTTCGAATACGGACGCGTTCGGCATGTGCGCGCTCGGCGCGGCGCTGCTCGCGATCTACGTCGCGTATGCGCAGCGCGTCGCACTGCCGCTTCTGGATTTGCGTCTTTTCAAGGTGCCGACTTTCCAGGCGAGCGTGCTCGGCGGCTCGCTATTTCGCATCGGTCTCGGCGCGTTGCCGTTCCTGCTGCCGCTGCTGCTGCAGGAAGGTCACGGCATGAGCGCGTTCCAATCGGGCCTGATCACCTGCGCGTCCGCGTTCGGCGGCATGTTCATGCGCACGATCGCCTCCACGGTGCTGCGCCGCTTCGGCTTTCGCCAGGTGCTCGTGTTCAACGCCGCGCTATCGGGCATTTCGATCGCCGCGTGCGGGCTGTTTTTCCCGCACACGCCGACGTGGATCATCTGGGTCGTCGTGTTGCTCGGCGGCTTCTTCCCCGCGTTGCAGTTCACGAGCCTCAACTCCCTGACCTACGCGGAGATCGCGAGCCGCGACGTCGGCCGCGCGACGAGCCTCGGCAGCGTCGTGCAGCAGATGTCGCTCGGCCTCGGCGTGACGGTCGGCGGCATCGTGCTGCAGGTTTCGCGCGCGCTGCATGGGCATCCGAGCATCACCTGGTCGGATTTCTGGCCCGCGTTTCTGGTGGTCGGGCTATGCTCGTTCGCGTCGATTCCGGTCACGCTGCGCCTGCCGCGCGGCGCGGGCGCGGAGATTTCGCGAGGCGGGCGCGGCTGAGCCGGCTGCCGTGTCCCCGCGCGAGCGCCCCGCTCTTCACGGGTTCGGGCGCTCAAGCGCGCTTGCGAATCACGCTCACTTCGCCATTGCGTTCGAGAATCGCGGCGGCCACGTCGTCCATCGAGCGCGAGCCGGTTTTCTGCCGCACGCTTTCCTCGATGTCGGTGCGCGTGACGAGCGCCGCGTGCATTTCGTTCGCGTGGAACTTGCCGTCGCTGAACACCTCTCGCTCGGCGCCGCCCACCAGCAGCTCGAAGCGGCGCGAGCGTATGAACGACCACGCGAGCACCCGGTGACACACGACGATCGCGAACGACGCGACCACGGTCGCGATAAACGGCGACGCACCGACGATCGCGCGGCTCAGCGTCGCGCCGAGCAGAATCACGACGACCGAATCGAACGGCGAGCGCTGCCCGAATGAACGGCGCCCCGATACACGGATCAGCGCGAGCGCGATCACGAACACGGCGATCGAGCGCATACCCATCTGCAACGGATCGAGCTCCCTGCCTTGGCCGAATAGAACGAAAAACGCGTCCATCATGTTCGTCCTCCCCGCGGCGGATTGCCGTGCGAAATGTTCTGGTGTCCGGATAGTTGCGAGCGAGACGAGCCCACGACGCATCGCCGTCGCTCAGGCCAGCGCGCCGTCCGTCGCCCATGAGATGAGCGTATCGCCGAAACCGCCGCTCACGCGGGCCACGGTGCGCGCGCTCGTGGTCACGCGCGGCGCGGCGCTCCACGCGATGCGCGCGCCAGTCGCGATCAGGCGATCGACGAGCGCGGCGTCCTCGCTGCACTTGAGCGGCGGAAAGCCGCCCGCGCGCCGATAGGCGTCGGCGGAAACGCCGAGATTCGCGCCGTGCACATGACGATGTCCGTCGGCGTCGACATACGTCTTGCGAAAATATTCGCGCACGCTGTGCGGATGCGCGCTCCAGTCGTCGACGGCGATCGAGCCGCACACCGCATCGGCGCCGAGCGCCAGTTGCGCGGCCAGCCAACCGGGCGACACGCGGCTGTCGGCATCGGTAAACGCCAGCCAGCGCGCGCCGTGCGCGAGCAGCAGCGACGCGCCGAGCGCCCGCGCGACGCCGACGTTGCGTGCCTTCAGCGTCAGCGTCTGCACGCCGTAAGCGCGCGCGATCGCTCCGCTGAAATCGCTGCACGCGTCGAGCGCGACGACGATCCGCACCTCCTCGCCGGCGAGCGCTTCGTGTCGCGACGCTTCGAGCAAGGCCGCGAGGCACCGTGCGAGCAGCGCCTCTTCGTTATGCGCCGGAACGATCACGCCCATCATAGAAGCCCCTCGCGCTGCGCGACCGAACGTGCGTCGCGCGACCACACGTCGATCAGCAAGTCGGCTTCGTCGTGATGCGCGAGACGCGCGAGACCGCAGCGCGCATCGAATAGCGCGTGCGCATGGTCGGCGGATTCGCGCGCTTCGGCGAACGGCCGGCGCCAATGACAGGCGAGCAGCGTGCCGTCCGGCGTCAGCGACCCGGCGATGCGCGCGGCCAGCGTTTCGAGCTCGGCCGCGTCGAGGTAGTACGCGAACTCGCTGATCACGATCAGATCGAACGGCCCGTGCTCCGTCGGCCAGTCGCGCGGCACCCTGCGCTGCTCGATCCGCACGTTCGATGCGCCCGCCACGCGTTCACACGCAAGCTCGACGGCGCGCGCGTGCAGATCGGCGGCGAGCAGTGCGTCGCAGCGCGTCGCGAGCCCGGCCGTCAATTCGCCGTTCGCGCAGCCCGGCTCGAACGCGTTGCGATAGCGCGCCCGCGGCAGCAGCGCGAGCGTCAGCGAACGCTTGCGGCGTTCGTACCAGCCTTCGCGCAAACGCCACGGATCGTCGCTGCGTCGGTAGAGTTCATCGAAGTACGGCGCCGTCGAGCTCATCTCAGCGATCCTCCCAAGGCAGGGGGAAAAAAGTCATAGCGTCCACGGCGCGAGTGTTTGCGAAGACGCCTGATGCGATGCCGGCGCGGCAGTCGTGTCAGCGGCCTCGACGAGCCGTTCGCCGAGCAATGCGAGGTCGCGTTCCGCGTGGCTCTGCCGCAGAAACACCGGCAGGTCGGCAAGCGCCCGCGCGAAGCGCGCGTCGCGGCACAACGGGCCCGCGCCGAGCGCGCGTGTCGCGTGCTCGATCACGGCGCTCGCGGCCTGCTCGACGGCCAGACGCGCGCGCAACACGCGCGTCGCTGCATCGGCCGACGGCTGCGCGTCGATCCACGCGGCGGTTTCGCGCAGCAGCGCAGCGGCCGACTGCAAGGCGACATCGGTCGCACCGAGATGAGCGAGCCGATGCGCGTCCGCGTGCCGGGCGCACGCGTCGCGCAGCGTGCGCGCGATTTGCGCGGCCGCGCCGTACCAGCACGCGGCGATACCGGCGCCGCCATGCCAGAAGCCCGCGCGGCGCAGATACGCATGCGGCACGCCGACGAGCGTCGCCACGGTGTCTTTGAACGTGACATCCGCGCTCGCGGTCGCCTGCATGCCGACGGCCTGCCACTTCGATGTATCGATCGAGATCGAGCTCTGGTCCAGCGCGAGCGCCGCGAGCACGGGCTCGTCGTCGCGCCATGCGCTCACGAGCGCATGGGTGAGCGCCTGCGCGCCGGAGCACCAGGCTTTGGTGCCGGACAGGCGCACCTGCGCGCCCTCGCCGGCAACGGTCTGGATTCCTTCGTCGATGGCGCGCACCCGCGCGTGCGGCGCTTCGGCGGCCCACACGCCCCAGCGGCTTGCCGCGGGCGGCAGCGGACCATTGAGCTCGGCGAGAATCGCGAGCGCATCGGTATGGCCTTCGAACAGTTTGACGAGACCGAGGTCGCATGCGGCGACGGCGGCCAGCGCGCGCCAGCGCACCAGCGTCTCGCCATGCCCCGGCCATGGCAAGGTCGGCGCGCGATCGTAGCCGCGCTCGATCAGATCAGCGAGCAGTGCTCCGAGGGCAGCGGGATCGTTCGCATCGAAACGCGCGTCGCGCAGAAAATCGTCGAGCGAGATAGCAGGCTTGCCGGGCTGCGGCGCGCGGGCGCTCGCGCGTAGTGCGCGGCCACCGTGTTGATTTGAGACCTGCCGTGACTGGGCCTTGAAGCTGGCCGCGTGGTCGCGCGTGTCGAGCATCGTGCCTCCCTGCACCGGTTCGATCGACGGCCCGCCGGGCGGCGGCGGACTGGAACGTATGCAGAGTCGCAGCAAACACCGTGCCCCGGCTGGCGAGGCAGCCGCGCAGCGAAACAGCGGCTACGTCCCGCCGCTTCCGCTCAGACGTCCATCCGCCTTCGCGAGCAACGCGTCGAGGACCGCCATCTCGACCGGCTTCACGAGGTGCGCATGAAAACCCGCGTTGCGAGTTCGATCGAGATCGCTCGCATGGCCGAAACCCGTCATCGCCGCGTACATCGTGCGCGACATCTCGGGCAGCGCGCGCATCGCCGCGAGCGTCGCATAGCCATCCATCTTCGGCATCGCGAGGTCGATCAGCGCGAGATGCGGCGAGAAGCGTGGCGAGATCTGCAGCGCCTGCTCGCCCTCGTAGGCGATACGCACCTCGTGGCCCTTCAGTTCGAGCAGCATCGCGAGGCTGTCGGCCGAATCGCGATTGTCGTCGACGAGGAGAACGCGCAGCGGCTGCACGTGGGGCGCGGCATCGATCGTGCCGCTCTGCGCGGTGTCGGACTGCGCGGAGGCGAGCGGCAGACTCAGCGTGAACGTGCTGCCGAGTCCCAGTCCTTCGCTGCTCGCGACGATGCTGCCACCATGCATTTCGACGAGCGACTTGCACAGCGTCAGGCCGATCCCAAGGCCGCCCTCGCCGAAACTTTGCCCTTCCTTCTCCTGCGCGAACAGTTCGAAGATCTTGTCGAGCGAGCGCACCGGAATGCCGCAGCCGGGGTCGCGCACTTCGAGCACCGCCATACGAAAGTCGACACGTCCCTGCATCTCGATCGCACTGCCGTTCGGCGAAAACTTCGACGCGTTGTGCAGCAGGTTTTGCAGGACCTGCACGAGCCTCGTCATGTCGCCGCGAATCATCACGGGGGCGTCGGGCACATGCGCGACCACGCGCTGCTCGCGCGAGTCGGTGAACGGCCGCGCCGCTTCGATCGCGCGCGCGACGAGCTCGGCGAGATCGACGCGCGCAATACGCAGTTCGACCTTGTCGGACATGATGCGGCCGATATCGAGCAGATCGTCGACGAGTCGCGTCAGGTGCGTGACCTGGCGATCGATCAGATCGCGCGCCCGCGCGACCACCGGGCTCAGATCGGTTTCCATCTGCATCGTGCCGATCGCGTTGCGCACCGGCGCGAGCGGATTGCGCAGTTCGTGCGCGAGCGTCGCGAGAAATTCGCGCATGCGCTCCCCGGAGCGCTCCAGTTCCTCGCGCCGGCGCCGCTCGGTCAAATCGCGTGTGACCTTGGCGAAGCCGCGCAAGCGTCGCGATTCGTCATAGACGGCCGTGATGATCACGTTGGCCCAGAACGTCGAACCGTCCTTGCGCATGCGCCAGCCTTCGTCTTCGACGGCGCCGATCTGGCGCGCGATCGCGAGCTCGCGCGCGGGCTTGCCGGCCGCGGCCTCCTCGGGCACATAGAACTGCGAGAAGTGCCGGCCGACGATTTCGTCGTGCGTATAGCCCTTGATGCGCGCGGCGCCCGAATTCCAGCTGACGACGAAGCCTTGCGGATCGAGCATGAAGATCGCGTAGTCCTTCACGCTATCGACGAGCAGACGGAAGCGCTCCTCGCTCTGGCGCAGCGCTTCGAGGTATTCGCGCTGCGCGGTCAGGTCGCGCGTGATCTTCGCGAAGCCCGTGACCGCGCCCTTCTCGTTGCGTATCGCGGTGATCACGACGTTCGCCCAGAACGTCGTGCCGTCCTTGCGCACGCGCCAGCCTTCGTCCTCGAAACGGCCGGTCAGCGCCGCCTGTTCAAGCTCGTAGGTCGGCCAGCCGCGCGCGACGGCTTCCGCGGTATAGAAGCGCGAGAAGTGCTGGCCGACGATCTCGCTTTCCGTGTAGCCCTTCAGCTTCTGCGCGCCGGCGTTCCAGCTGACGATGTTGCCCTTCGCATCGAGCAGAAAGATCGCGTAGTCCGAAATTGCCTGCACGAGCGACAAATAATCGACGCCGACGGGCGCCGACGGCGCGGCCTCGGCCTGCACTCGAACGCGCTCGGCGTGGTCGTGGGAAGAAGAAGCATCGAGCTGGGTCATGGCGGACACGTCATTAGAACTTTCGTTTTGAGCAAACCTCGCGCCTGGCCGGGGGCGAAGCCGTCGCGCAAGCGGTTGCGCGGCCCACGGAGGGGCCGGGATGCGTCGCCAAGGGCGCGCGCGCGCCGGCTGATAAGGCGCCAAGCTTATAACGGCGAGCACCGCGATAGCCAGCGGGTCATGACGGAAAACGTCGCCGCGCTGCGGTTTCGGCTTTCCGTTTTGGCCTTCGTTGGCAAAAACAGGCGTGTCAATTGAAAAAGGTATTCACGACGCGGCGGGCTGCGCGATCGGCCACCATGAGGCCAGGAAGAAAGAAAGACAAGGCCGCGAGCGCCGCGGCCGCTGCGAGTCGACCCGCTCGAAAATACTGCCTGCCGCGAGGAACACGAGCAGATAACGGCGGGCCGACCGTCGCGTGATGCCAACGGCCGGCCCGGCGCGACATCGCGGCAAATCGGCACGCGTCGCGAGTCGAAATGGTTGCTGCGCCGGCGCGCCCGTCAAGCCGCCGCGCCGATCTTTTCCGCGAGCTTCGCGTCGTAGCTTGAATGGACATGCACGCGTTTCTTGTCGGGATACGCGTACGCGTACGCCTTGCGCAGCGCGAGCGACGCCTCGTGAAAGCCCGACAGGATCAGCTTCTGCTTGTTCGGATAGTTCGCGATGTCGCCGACGGCGAAAATGCCCGGCCGCGAGCTTTCGTAGTTCGAAGTATCAACGTCGACGCGCCCGCCATGAAGCGTCAGTCCCCACTGCGCGATCGGTCCGAGATCGGCGACGAGTCCATACAGCGCGATCAGATGTTCGGCTTCGAGCTGTGTCTCGCCGTTGACCTGCCGCAGCGTCAGCGAACGCAGCGCGCCGTCTTCCACATCGAGCGCCGCGATCCCGCCGACGACGAAGTCCATCTCGCCAGCGTCGACCGCGCGCCGCATCAGCTCGACGCTCGAATCGGCCGCGCTGAAGCCGGCGCGCCGATGCACGAGGGTCACGCGCCGCGCGACCTTGCGTAGTGCCAGCGCCCAGTCGAGCGCCGAATCGCCGCCGCCCGCGACGACCACGTTTTTGTCGGCGAAATCGGCGAGGCGCGGCACGCTGTAGTGCACGTAGCGCTTTTCCAGCGGCACGGCCTCGGGGAGCGGGAGCTTTTGCGGGACGAACGCGCCGTTACCGGCGGCGAGCAGGATCGCCGCGACGTCGAACACGAGGCCGCGCTGCGTGCGCACGGTCCAGCGTCCGTCGTCGCGCTGCTCGACCGTGTCGACGCGCTGTTCCAGATGAATCGGCACATCGAACGGCTTGCACTGCGCGACCAGTCGCTCGACCAGTTCGCGCGCGGTGCACGACGGAATCGCGGGGATATCGTAGATCGGCTTGTCGGGATACAGCTCGATGCATTGGCCGCCGACCCGCCCGAGTATGTCGACGATCTGACAGGTGAGGCCGATCACGCCGGCCTCGAATGCCGCGAACAGAGCCACGGGACCGGCGCCGACGATCAGGACATCGGTGCGGATCGGCGAGGTGGGCACAGCGGACGGATCGGTGGCAACGGTCATGGGGCAGGTCTCCGGATCACGGTGAAAGGCGCAATGGAAGCGTCGATGACCCACCATACCGAATCGGCCCGCACGCGGCAACGATGCCATCGTCGACGGTAAGGGTGCTGGGCGTGCCCGCTCAACGCCCGAAAGTGGCTACCTGAAAATATCTGGAATCGGCCATTCTTGTGATCCAAACGACGGACTAAGCTAACGCCAGTCCGATGCATCGCATCGTCAAACCCGCCCAGGAGCCCATCATGGAACAACGCCTCGACTTCTACAAAGCGAATCCCGCCGCGATCAAATCGCTGCTCGGCGTCGAAGAGCGCATCGGCAAATCGTCGCTCGAAAAATCGCTGACCGAACTGGTGCGCTTGCGCGCGTCGCAGATCAACGGCTGCGCGTATTGCGTCGATATGCATACGGCGGACGCGCGCAAGGGCGGCGAAACCGAGCGGCGTCTCGCGACCGTCGTCGTGTGGCGCGAAACGCCGTTCTTCACCGACCGCGAACGCGCGGCGCTCGAGTGGACCGAAGCGCTCACGCTGGTGTCGCACGATCATGTGCCCGACGCGGTATGGCAGGCGGTGCGGCCGCATTTCAGCGACGAGGAACTGGTCGACCTGACGCTGCTCGTCTCGGCGATCAATGCATGGAACCGCTTCGCGATCTCGTTCCGGAAGATGCCGGCCTGAGCCTCGGCATGACGGCAGCATGAGGCGACGCACTGCCAGCCTCACTCCCCGATCCACGACCCGCGCAGATCGCTGTCATGCAGCAACTGCAGCAGCGTGCCCGCCGGGCGACTCAAGCGCTTCGCCGCCAGCGCGATGAATTCCACCGACGGCAGCGTCGGCAGTCCGGCCGCATTCAACGGCGGCGCGAGGCCGCGCGCGGCCAGATACTGCGGCCGCACGGTGATGCCGAGTCCGCCGCGCGCGGCCGCGATACAGCCGGAATGACTGCTGCTCGTGCAGACGATCTGCCAGCTCGCGCCGGCTTCGGCGAGCGCATCGAGCACGACCGCGCGCGTCACGCTCGGCTCGGCGACCAGAATCAGCGGCAGCGGCTGACCCAGATCGACGAGCGTGCCGGTCCGCGCGAGCCATTCCAGGCGCCCGGTGAAGAGCGGCACGCCGCGCCGGTCACCGAGCCGGCGCTTGCCGACCAGCAGATCGATCGCGCCCGCGTCGAGCAACTCGTAGAGCCTGCCCGTCATGCCGATCGTGATTTCCAGTTCGACGTCGGGATGCGCGTTGCGAAACGCCGCGAGCACGGTGGGAAGCGGGCCGAGCGCGATGTCGTCCGACGAGCCGAGCCGCACGCGCCCCTTCAGACGCGGCGCGCGAAACTGCGATTCCGCGCGCGACAGCGCCTGCAGGATCACGCTCGCATGCGCGAGCATCGCTTCGCCGTCGGGTGTCATCGCGAGCGAATGGGTGTCGCGCAGGAACAGGCGCCGGCCCACGCTCTGTTCGAGGCGCCGGATATGTTCGCTGACGCTCGACTGCGTCAGGTCGAGCCGCCGCCCCGCTTCGGTGAAGCTATGGCAAGCCGCGACGGTCGAGAAGGTCTTGAGCCAGATTGGATTGAGCATGGGTGATTGTGGGGCTGCTTATCGGCATTGTCGATAACAGTCAGCGGGCTTAGTGGGGTTCCCGATTGACGAGGATGTCAATAAGATGACGGAATTCCGCCTGGCCCCGCTCTGGCGGCGCTTTGCCGCCGCCGCGCCCGCTGTCGAAAACATGACCAAGGATTCCTCTCAAACCGCCCTACTATGGATCGTCGCCGCCGGCTTCTTCATGCAGTCGCTCGACACGACGATCGTCAACACCGCGCTGCCGTCGATCGCGAACAGCCTGCGCGTCGCGCCGCTCGCGATGCAACCGGTCGTCGTCGCCTACACGCTGACGATGGCGATGCTGACGCCCGCCTCCGGCTGGCTTGCCGACCGCTTCGGCACCCGCCGCGTCTATTTCGCCGCCATTCTCGTGTTCGTGCTCGGCTCGATCTGCTGCTCGAGCGCGCACACGCTCGGCCAGCTCGTGATGGCGCGCGTGCTGCAAGGCCTCGGCGGCTCGATGCTGCTGCCGATCGGACGCCTCGCGGTGCTGCGCAGCGTGTCGGGCGAGCAATACGTGTCGGCGCTCGCGTTCATATCGATCGCGGGGCAGCTCGGCCCGATCGCCGGACCAACGCTCGGCGGCTGGTTCGTGCAGGCGATCACGTGGCACTGGATCTTTCTGATCAACGTGCCGATCGGCGCGCTCGGTCTGTACGCGGTGCACCGCTTTCTGCCGTCGCATGACGAGGCGCAGGCGCCACCGTTCGATGTGATCGGCTGCGCCCTGCTGTCGTCGTGCATGATCGCGTTTTCGCTCGCGATCGACGCGCCGGTCCCCTCGCATCGCGCGGCGTGGTCGGCGGGGCTGTTCGCGTTGGCCGTCGCCAGCGCGCTCGCCTATATTCCGTACGCCAGAAACCGCCGCGATCCGCTGTTCAAGCTGTCGCTGTTCGGCGAGCCGAACTTCAGCGTCGGCCTGATCGGCAACCTCGTATGCCGGGTCGGTTCGAGCGCGGTGCCGTTCCTCGTGCCGCTGCTGCTGCAATTGCAGCTCGGCTACTCGCCGCTGCACTCGGGTCTGATGATGCTGCCCGCGGCACTCGCCGGCACGCTCGCGAAACGCTGGATCGCGCCGCTCGTGCGCCGCTACGGCTACGACACCTTCCTGCTCGTCAACACGGTCATCGTCGGCTCGGCGATCGTCGCGTTCTCGCTGATTTCGCTCGGCACACCGCTCGTGATCGAAATCGCGATCCTCGCGGTGTTCGGCGCGGCCAACTCGATGCAGTTCGCGGCGATGAACAGTGTCACGCTGAAGGACCTGTCGCACGAAGACGCCGGCATGGGCAATAGCCTGTTCTCGATGGTGCAGATGCTTGCGATCGGGCTTGGCGTGTCGATCGGCGGCGGGCTCGTCAATCTGTTCGCGGCGCAATGGTCGGCGGCGCTTGGCTTCCGGCTCGCATTCGTGTGCGTCGGCGCGATCACGCTCGTGTCCGCGTGGATCTTCCGCCACCTCGACGACCCGTCGGGCACGCGCGTGATTCGCGGCCAGGCTGCGCCGAGCGCGGGGCGTTGAGACGCGACCCGTTTCATCGCGTGCCGGCGCATGCATTCGAAAGGTCTTGGCGTTAGCATGTCGGGCATCCATGGCTACCAGGCAGGGAGCCCCGACGCCATTTGATGAGCGCGTGCTGAACGGCATGGGCGTCCTGACTGCGATCGTCGATTGCGGCAGTTTCGCGGCCGCCGGTGAAGCGCTCGACATGTCGCAATCGGGCGTAAGCCGCTCGGTCGCCCGGCTCGAAGCACGCCTCGGCATTCGTCTGTTCGACCGCACCACGCGCTCGGTCACGCTGACCGACGAAGGCCGGCGTTTCTACGAGCAGATCGTGCCGCTGCTCGGCGGACTCGAGGAAGCGGCCGCCTCCGCCGCGCACGGCGCGACCGCGGTGCGCGGGCGTCTGCGCGTCAACATGGACCCGTTCTTTTCGCGGCTCGTGCTCGGGCCGCGCCTCGGCGGCTTCATCGACAAACATCCGGACCTGCAGCTCGAACTCGTCACGCGCGACCAGTTGGGCGACATGGTCGGGGACGGCTTCGATGTCGCGATCCGCTTCGGCGACCCGCCGGTGTCGACGCTCGTCGCCCGCAAGCTGCTCGATACGCGCATCCTGACCGTCGCGGCGCCGTCGTATCTGAAGAAGCATGGCAAGCCTGCGAATCCGGGCGAGCTCGAAGACGGCCGGCATATCTGCATCAAGTTTCGCGATCCGCTCACCGGTTATCCGTTCGGCTGGGAATTCCATCGCGGCCGCAAGCAGCTCGCGCTGACGCCGCAGGGGCGGCTGACCGTCAACGACGTCGGCACGCTGCATAGCGTATGCATCGCGGGCCAGGGCATCGCGCAGATTCTCGCGCTCGGCGCGGAGTCGCTGCTCGCGAGCGGCAAGCTGATCGAGCTCTTTCCGGATTGGGGCGACGAGGTGTACCCGCTGTATGCGCTGTATCCGTCACGGCACCATCCGCCGGCCAAGGTGCGCGTGTTTCTCGACTTCATCATGTCGCTGACGGGCGGCAGGCCGCGCCACGCGGCTGCCTGAGCGCGGAACGTCTGTTTGCTCCCGCCCGGGTCCGGGTCTTGCTGCCGGAGGCTTGTCTTCCCTCCAGGAGAGCAGCGATGAGCAAGACGACGGAAAAATCCCAAGGCGAAGCAAACAGCGCGGCCGACAACGAATCGAAAAGCGAGGCCAGCGCTCAGACCGAGGATTTCGCGCATCGGCACCACGCCGTGCATAGCGACAACGCGAAGAGCAAGATGCCCGAGCGCCACGACGAAGGTCACAAGCAGTCTCCGGCGGACCGTCCGGGCAAAAAGCCCGGCGAGGGCGAACCCTCGGTCGGTTGAAAAAATAGAACCCTATATCGGAGCGGCCCTGGCTGCGTCGTGCACCCGGGCCGCATCACTTTTCCCTTCCAGCACCTTTCTGTAAGCAAACATTTCTTCCTCATTTTTACCGAATATTTTTTTGACGCCTTGGACTATTTTGCTGCTTGCAGCAAGGTGTGCGCCCTGCGAACCGGCTGCCGCTTTCCGCCGGTTTTTGCCGCTTCCGATCGATAAAAGGCGTCATCATGTCCAACGCGTCAAGTTCTCCCCTCGCCCGTGCGGCGCTCGCCCATGTGTCCATCTGCGTGCCCACCTGCAATCGTCCCGACCTGCTGATCGAATGCGTCGACTCGTGTCTCGCGCAAAGCTATCCGCATGTCGAAATCGTGATTGGCGACGATTCGACGGACGCGCGCTCGCGGCAACTGATCTTGCAGCGTTACCGCGACGAGCCGCGCGTGCGCTACGAGAAGCACGAGCCGCCGCTTGGCCAGGCGCGCAATGTGTCGAGCCTGTTCGAGCGGGCGCGCGGCGACAAGATCCTGCTGATCCACGACGACGATCTGCTGACGAGCGACGCCGTCGACAAACTCGTGTCGTTATGGCAGCGCTATCCGCGGCTCGATGCGGCATTCGGTGCGCAATACGAAGCGGATCACGATGGCGCGATCGATCTCGCCGCGAGCGCGCGCCTGAACGAGGCGTTCCGGCGCACTCACGCCCGCGAGGGTCTCCAGCCGCTCGCGGGCCGCACCGGCCTGATCCAGATGTTTCCGAACAATGGCTGGATGGCCGACGCGCGGCTCGTCAAGCGGGTCGGCTACGACGCGCGGTATGGCGTCTGCTGCGACTACGTGTTCGGCACCGAGCTATGCCTGGCCGCGCGCGAGGTGTTTTATCTGCACGACTATGTGTCGGTGTATCGAAAGACCGCGACGTCGGTCTCGCACAGCACGCGCGGCACGAGCACGGCCGCAACGTTGAGCGCCTACGCGTTCGTGAAGTCGCTGCGTCTGCCGGCGCCGCTCGAACCGTCGCGACGGCAGGCGCTGCGGCGGCTCGTACCGATCGTGGTGTCGATTCACGCGAGAAACGGCGAGGCGCGCGCGGGCTGGCGCATCGCGCGCGCGCATCTGTTCGCCTACAACTACGGCTTTAGCGCGCGGCTTTACTACCATCTGCTGATGCTGGCGCGCGCGGCCTGGCGTGGCCGCCTGTCGATGCCGCGCGCCGCGGCCGATGCTGTCGCCGGCGTAGCGGCGACGCCTTCGATGGCGACGGTCGCGGCGGTTGGAGCGGCCACGGTGAATGAGGCCGCGAGGGTCGATGAGTTCGTCGACGATGGAACAGGCCGAGAGCTTGCGCGACCTGCTGCATGCGTGGGGGAGACGGATCGTCGTCAGTTGAGCGAAGCGCGCTGCTCCTCGCTTGCGGATTGACGCGCAAACGTCGATGCCATGAAAAACGGCGGCCCGGTTGCCCTGGACCGCCGCCTGAACGCTGCCATCGCGGCACGACGTTTCGCCGTGCCCGACTAGCGGTTCACGGCTCGTGCCGCAGATACCCCTCCGACGACGGATCGCGCATGCGCAGCGACACGATACCCGCGAGTGCGCACAGCGCCGTCACGTACCAGAAGAACATCGTCTCGACACCGGCGGACTTCAGCCACAGCGCGACATATTCCGCCGAGCCGCCAAAGATCGCATTGGCGAGCGCATACGACAGCCCTACGCCAAGCGCACGCACTTGCGGTGGAAACATTTCCGCCTTGATCAGGCCGCTGATCGACGTATAGAAGCTGACGATCGCGAGCGCCACCACGATCAACGCGAAGGCCGCATACGGGCTCGTCACGTCTTTCAGCGCATGCAGCAGCGGCACCGTGCCGAGGGTCGCGAACAGGCCGAAACACAGCATCGAGCGGCGCCGCCCGATGCGGTCCGACAATGCGCCGAACGCCGGCTGCATCAGCATGTAGACGAACAACGCGGCGGTCATCACCGAGCTCGCGGTCTTCGCGTGCATGCCGGCCGTGTTGACCAGGTACTTTTGCATGTAGGTGGTGAACGTATAGAAGATCAGCGAGCCGCCGGCCGTGAAGCCGAGCACCGTCATGAACGCGGTCTTGTGCTCCCACAGCCCGCGCAGCGTGCCCGCTTCCTTGCGCTGGCGCATCGCCGCGGTGGTGGTTTCATCAAGGGATTTACGCAGATAGAGCGCGATCAACGCGGCGAAGGCGCCAATCACGAACGGCACACGCCAGCCCCACGCCTTCAGCTCTTCGGTCGTCAGCGTCTGTTGCAGGGTCACGAGCACGAGCAGCGCGCACAGTTGGCCGCCGATCAGCGTGACATACTGGAACGACGCGAAAAAGCCACGCCGGCCCTTCAACGCGACTTCGCTCATATAGGTCGCGCTGGTGCCGTATTCGCCGCCCACCGACAGCCCCTGCAACAGCCGCGCGAGCAGCAGCAACGCCGGCGCGAGTGCGCCGATCTGCGCGTAGGTGGGCAGCATCGCGATCACCAGCGAGCCGCCGCACATCATGAATACCGACACCATCATCGCGGTGCGGCGACCACGTTTGTCGGCGAGCCGCCCGAAGAACCAGCCGCCAATCGGCCGCATCAGGAAGCCCGCGGCGAACACGCCGGCCGTGTTCAGCAACTGCGTGGTCGTGTTGCCGCTCGGGAAGAACGACGGCGCGAAGTAAAGCGCCGTGAACGAATACACATAGAAGTCGAACCACTCGACGAGATTGCCCGATGAAGCGCCGACGATTGCAAAAATGCGGCGCCGCGTGTCGTGCGCCGAGGCCACGACGTATTGTTCGGTTTGGTCGTTCATGCTGGTGTCTTTCCTTATTTAAACGAGGAGGACGGTCGTGGCGCCGCCTTGATGTCGCGCGCCCAGCCTGAGCGGCCGTCGCGGGTGCGCGAATTTTACATAAATGAAAGCACAGGAAGGTTTCTTGTCAGCGTGGCCTGATGAAAGCCCTGGGTCGGCCAGATTTGCGCACCAGAAGCACGAAGCCCCTGCCAGTTGGGGACTGGCAGGGGCTTGACGGGCGAGACGAACCGCTCAGGCGGGAGTCAGGCGGCGCTCATATTCTCACGGACGGCGGCATATACCGGCAGTCGTAGCGTTTTCTGACGGTACCGTTTTCGTCGACGCTCTCGAGGTACACGTCGAACTGCCACAAGCGCGCCATGTGCTTGAGCACCTCTTCGCTATCCGACGACAGGTGCCGGTTGTCGCTCATGAAATGCCGCAACGTCAGGCTGCGATCGCCGCGTGTATTGACGGCCCACACCTGAATGTTCGGCTCGCGGTGATGCATGTCGTACTGCCGCGACAACGCCTGGCGCACGTACTGGTAGCCGCTATCGTCGTGAATCGCCGAGACTTCGAGCGCGTCGCGCATGTCGTCGTCGAGCACCGAGAACAGGCGCATTTCGCGGATCAGATGCGGCGACAGATACTGCGCGATGAAGCTCTCGTCCTTGAAGTTGCGCATCGCGTAGTGCATCGCGGGCAGCCACGGACTGCCGGCCAGATTCGGAAACCACTTGCGGTCTTCGTCGGTCGGCGCTTCGCAGATGCGCCGGATATCGCTCATCATCGAAAAGCCCAGCGCATACGGATTGATGCCGCTGTAATACGGCTTCGTGACCGGCGGCTGATAGACGACGTTGCTGTGTGAATGGAGAAACTCCATCATGAAGCCGTCTTCGAGCTTGCCCTGGTTGTACATCGTATTGAGCAGCGTGTAGTGCCAGAACGTCGCCCAGCCTTCGTTCATCACCTGGGTCTGCCGCTGCGGATAGAAGTACTGACCGATCTTGCGCACGATGCGGATCACCTCGCGCTCCCACGCTTCGAGCAGCGGCGCGTTTTTCTCCGCGAAATACAGCAGGTTTTCCTGCGGCTCGGGCGGATAGCGCCCCTCGACCTCTTCGGGCAGCGGCGTATGGCGCGTGGGCAACGTGCGCCACAACTCGTTGACCTGCGACTGCAGATACGCCTCACGTTCGCGACGCGCGGCGAACTCCTTCTGGAGCGACAGCTTCTGCGGCCGCTTGTAGCGGTCCACGCCGTAGTTCATCAGCGCGTGGCACGAGTCGAGCAATTCCTCGACGCGATCGAGCCCATAGCGCTCCTCGCATTCCGCGATGTAGTTTTTCGCGTAGACGAGGTAGTCGATGATCGCGTGCGCGTCCGTCCATAAGCCGAACAGATAGTTGCCCTTGAAGAACGAGTTGTGACCGTAGGCCGCATGCGCGATGACGAGCGCCTGCATCGTCATCGTGTTCTCTTCCATCAGATAGGCGATGCAGGGGTTCGAATTGATGACGATTTCGTACGCGAGCCCCATCTGGCCGCGGCGATAGCTTTTTTCGGTAGCAAGGAAATGTTTGCCGAACGACCAGTGACGGTAGTTCACAGGCATGCCGACGGACGCATAGGCATCCATCATCTGTTCGGCGCTGATGAGTTCGAGCTGGATCGGATATACGTCGAGCTCGTATTGCTCCGCAACACGGGCAATATGCGAGTCGTACTCTTCGATCAATTCGAAGGTCCAGTCGGACGGGCACGGCAGAGGCCGTCTATCGGCTACGTTCATACGGACTTCCCTTTGCCCTCGTTGGGCGTTCCGGTGTGTCCCGTGCTGCAGCATCGCGGACTGCTCCGGCGTGAGCGGCTCCCGTGCTGGCCGCTCCTGCCTCGGCATGCCCCGACTGTCGCTGCGGCACGCCTTTGTTGCGCTGCGGCGCGATCATACGGCGGCTTAGCCCTTGTCGTACGAATCGCCGCGCGCTTCGTCGTTCAGGCGCTTCGTGCGCCACCAGTATCCCATCAAGAAGTCGCCGCCTGCTTCTCGAACAACTCGCGAAACACCGGATAAATATCGGCCGCGGTTTCGACCTTCTTCATCGCCATGTGCGGTTGCGACAGCGCCAGTTGCGCGTATTCGAGCCACAGATTCTGCTCTTCGGGCGTCACCTGAATATACGCGAAATACCGCACCTTCTCCAGGATGTCATCCGAGAGTATTTTGCGGCACTTCGGCGAGTCGTCGGTCCAGTTGTCGCCGTCGGAAGCCTGGGCGCCGTAAATGTTCCATTCAGTCGGCGAGTAGCGCTCGTCCATCACCTTGCGCATCAGTTCGAGCGCGCTCGACACCACGGTACCGCCGCTTTCGGTCGAGTGGAAGAACGTGTCTTCGTCGACTTCCTCGGCGCGCGTGTGGTGGCGGATGAACACGACTTCGATGCGCTCGTAGTTACGCTTCAGGAACAGGTACAGCAGGATGAAGAAGCGCTTCGCGAGATCCTTGCGCTGCTCGTCCATCGAACCGGACACGTCCATCAGACAGAACATCACCGCCTGGCTCGACGGCGTGGGCTGCTTCACGCGATTCACGTAGCGCAGATCGAACGGATCGATGAACGGGATCCGCCAGATGCGTCCTTTCAGATGGTGGATGTCGTCTTCGAGCAGCTTGATCTCGTCGCGGCGATCGGCGGGATCGGCCTTCAACTCTTCGAGCTGCCGCTCCATTTCGTGCAGTTGGTTGACGAGCGGCGCGCCGAGCGCGATGCGCCGGCCGAGCGCGCTGCGCAACGAGCGCACCACGTCGATATTGTTCGGCGTGCCCTCCGCGGCCCAGCCCGCGCGGACGCTTTTCCACGTCGGCACGGCCGTCAGATGGGTCTTGACGAGACGCGGCAGTTCGAGGTCGTCGAAGAAATACTGCATGAACTCTTCGCGGCTCAGCTCGAACACGAAGTCGTCCTGACCCTCGCCCTCGTTGCTGGCCTGACTGCCTCCGCCGCCGCCACCGCCGCCTTGCGGGCGCTGGATCTTGTCCCCGCGGATGTAGTCCGAGTTGCCGGGATGCACCATCTCGCGCCGGCCGCCCGGTCCATGACGGAACGACGGCTCCGCGATGTCCTTGCGCGGAATGGTGATGCTCTGGGTGTTCTGGATGTCCTTGATGCTGCGATCGCGCACCGCCTCCGAAACGGCACGACGAATATAGTTTTTGACGCGGCGCAAAAAGCGCTCACGGTTCGCAATACTCTTGTTCTTGCCTGCCAACCTGCGGTCGATGATTTGATGAAGCACGCCCGGTCTCCCGTCCATGCAACCGCGATTCCCTGCGGCCGCACTAATATTTCGGGTGCGCGAGACGCCCGCCGCGCAGTGCAATGCTATGCGGCTTGCGCCTCGCCGGTTGCCCGTACGGTCGAACCGTACGGGCGGCACACCATGAGTATCATGCGCGCATCATGACGACTTGCGCACGCGCAGATACCAGTCGCACAGCAAGCGCACCTGCTTCGGCGTATAGCCCTTCGCCACCATGCGATTGACGAAGTCTTCATGCTTGCGCTGCTCTTCGGCCGAGCCTTTCGCGTTGAACGAGATCACCGGCAACAGCTCTTCCGTGTTCGAGAACATCTTCTTTTCGATCACGACGCGCAGCTTCTCGTAGCTGATCCACGCGGGGTTCTTGCCCGCATTCGCGGCCCGCGCACGCAGCACGAAATTCACGATCTCGTTGCGGAAGTCCTTCGGATTGCTGATGCCCGCGGGCTTCTCGATCTTCTCCAGCTCGGCGTTCAACGCGGCACGGTCGAAGCTTTCGCCGGTGTCGTGGTCGCGGAACTCCTGATCCTGGATCCAGAAGTCCGCATACGTGACATAGCGGTCGAAGATGTTCTGACCGTACTCGGAGTACGACTCCAGGTACGCGGTCTGAATCTCCTTGCCGATGAACTCCGCATAGCGCGACGCGAGCACGTCCTTGATGAAGGACAGATACTTCTGCTCGGTTTCCGGCGGGAACTGCTCGCGTTCGATCTGCTGTTCGAGCACGTACATCAGATGCACCGGATTGGCCGCGACCTCGGTCGAGTCGAAGTTGAACACGCGCGACAGAATCTTGAACGCGAAGCGGGTCGACACGCCGGTCATGCCTTCGTCGACGCCCGCGAAGTCGCGATACTCCTGATACGACTTCGCCTTCGGGTCCGTGTCCTTCAGATTCTCGCCGTCGTAGACCTGCATCTTCGAGAACAGGCTCGAGTTCTCCGGCTCGTGCAAACGCGTGAGCACGGACAACTGCCCCATCATCTTCAGCGTGCCCGGCGCGCAGACCGCGTTGGCGAGCGACGAGTTGCGCAGCAGCTTCTCGTAAATCTTGACCTCTTCGCTATAGCGCAGGCAGTACGGCACCTTGACGACGAAGATCCGGTCGAGCAGTGCCTCGTTGTTGCGGTTGTTGCGGAATGCCTTCCATTCCGATTCGTTCGAGTGAGCGAGGATGATGCCGTCGAACGGAATCGCGCCGAAGCCTTCCGTGCCCTTGAAGTTGCCTTCCTGGGTCGCCGTGAGCAGCGGGTGCAACACCTTGATCGGCGCCTTGAACATTTCGACGAACTCGAGCAGGCCCTGATTGGCGAGGCACAGGCCGCCCGAGTAGCTGTACGCGTCGGCATCGTCCTGCGCGTACTGTTCGAGCTTGCGGATGTCGACCTTGCCGACCAGCGACGAAATGTCCTGATTGTTCTCGTCGCCCGGTTCGGTCTTCGAGATGGCGATCTGGCGAAGGATCGACGGATAGCGGCGCACCACGCGGAACTTGCGGATGTCGCCGTTGTACTCGTGCAGGCGCTTGACCGCCCACGGACTCAGAATGCCTCGCAGGTAGCGACGAGGAATGCCATATTGCTCTTCGAGGATCGGACCGTCTTCCTCGTAGTCGAACAGACCGAGCGGCGATTCGTTGACGGGCGAGCCCTTGATGGCATAGAACGGCACGCGTTCCATCAATTGCTTCAGACGTTCCGCGATCGACGACTTGCCGCCGCCGACCGGTCCTAACAGATACAGGATCTGCTTCTTTTCTTCGAGCCCCTGGGCCGAATGCCGGAAGTAGGCGACCACCTGCTCGATCACCTCTTCCATTCCGTAGAATTCACGGAATGCGGGGTATACCTTGATGACCTTGTTCGCGAAGATACGCGATAAACGCGGATCGTTGCGAGTGTCGATCTGTTCCGGTTCTCCGATTGCCGTCAACATGCGTTCGCCCGCAGTGGCGTACGCGGCGGGATTGTCTTTGCAGAGCGCGAGATACTCCTCGAGCGAGAGTTCGTCCTCCCGTGTTTTCTCGAAGCGGGTCGCGAAACTGCTGTAGATATCCATGCTACCTCCTCGCCGAAGTCTGGGGCGATGTCGTGCGCGGCGCGCTATTCGGAAACGACATCGCTCGAATTCATCCTAAACCCTTTTAAATTTTTTTTCACGGACTACGTTGCGAAAATCGCGCCGTAACCGCCACGCTACAATCCTCACCTGGAAACAGAGATTCGACCACCTACAATTTTTTTTACTCGTGCAGCACACCAATCACATCATCTGCTGCCCCGCTGTATCGCTACTTTCTTCAGCACCGCATCGCTATTCAGTGCTCCTGCAGGACTTCGCCGGACCGCTGCATCGCGTCAAGTCACCACGTTGCTATTGCACATCCCGTACCCGCACCGTCGACCCTCCATCGAAATGCGGCTGTCTGCGCACGCACACTTCGTCACCAAAGGCATGCACGTGACGAACTCGCGGCGCTCTCATAGGTATACGGAAGGACGCGGCAAAGTTGCAACAAATGCATTCGAACAGGTTGACGATTCAAAGACTGCCACCGTTTCAAATTCGCCAAAATAAAAACGGCTGCACGCGGGCAGCCGTTTGGAATCAAGCGTTGTAATTTGCGGTTACAAGCGCCGCAGCATCGATCAGGTCAGTTCAATTTCCACTTCACCCAATCCGTCGATATGACCACGCACGATGCCGGGTTCGTCGATCTTGTGCGCGCCGACGTATGAACCGGTGGTCAAGGTCCAGTTGCGCTCGATCGTGATGCCCATCGCCGCGCAATGGTTGACGAACCACACGAGCAGCTCGCGCGGATCGCCTGCCGGATTGCCGGTCACTTCCGGTATCAGCGAGCGGCCGTTGAAACTCAGCTCCAGTTCCGGCGACACGAAGTCGAAGCCGCGCGCGAGGCTCGCATAGGCGGCCGGATGGCCGGTGATCAGCGCGCCGTTGTTCTGCGCGTCGGCCAACTGCGCGAGCGGCGCGACGTTCGGCCATTCGGCGAAGCGGCTGTCGACGATCTCGATGGCCGGCAGCACGGCGCCGACCTTCGACAGTACCTCGTCGCGCGCATACGCCTGAGCGCGCGGCTCGATCGTCACGTCGAAGCGAAACGCGATCTCGAGCTCCACCAGCACGCGAAAGAAGCCGTCATGCGCGAGCCTCGCTGGCGACGGCATCACCAGCGAGGCCGGAATCGGTGCGCCCGACGCGGCGCCGCCCGGCGACTTCGCGCCGATCTTCCACGCGCCGGTCGACTCGCCGAGGCCCACGATCACCGCCTGCTGGATCGCGTAGGCGGTCGCCGCGTCGGGCGGCAGGCTGTCGGGTGCGGGCGCGTCGATCGGCCGGCGCTGCCGGCGTGCCTCGACGAGGCGTTGCGCAAGATCGTATCGCGTCATGTCGGTTCTTTGTGGCTGGCGCATGGCAGGGTTCGCAGGACGTAGCAATATGTGGGAACCACCTGTTGGAGGTGCGGGCAGCCGCGCGCCGCGCAAACGGATCGGGGCCGTGCCCGTCAATGTACCGGATCGCGACACACGCCGGTGAAAGGCGGCGGCGCGCAAACGTTAATTCTTGCCGGAGCTGAAAAAAACCGCGCATGGGGTGTCCAGGCGCGGCTTTTCGCGAAGCGATCGTCGCGGGTGCGACGCGGATGCCGGACAGCTAGCGAACGGGAACGGGAACGGCTGTTGCGCCCAACGGCGCGTCTCGACTCACCTGACGCACGACAGCGCCGCTGCCCATGTACACCTGATCCGAGCCAGCTCAGAAGGTCTCCCAATCCCGATCGCTGCCGGCCGTCGCCGCGGACCTGGCCGGCGCGCGCGTGGGCGTGGAGGCGGCCGCTACCGGCGGCGCGACAGCGGCCGCGGCCGGGATCGATGACTTCGCCGGCAACGCCGCCTGCGCCGTCGCCGGCGTGAGCTTGCGTGCGCGTGTAGCGACCGGGCTCGTGGACACCGGGCGCTTCGGCGCAGCAAGCGCCGACGCCGCTTCGTGACCGCCACGGCCGCTGTCGTCGACCTGGAACACCGCGACCGCGCTGCGCAGCCGCGCCGCCTGCTCTTCGAGCGACGACGCGGCGGCGGCCGCTTCCTCGACGAGCGCCGCATTCTGCTGCGTGACCTCGTCCATCTGCGTGACCGCGCGCGCGACCTGGTCGATGCCGCCGCTCTGCTCCTCCGACGCCGCCGCGATCTCGCCCATGATGTCGGTCACGCGCTGCACCGCGCCGATGATTTCGCTCATCGTGCGGCCGGCCTCGTCGACGAGCGCCGAGCCCGACTGCACGCGCTCGACCGACGTATCGATCAGCTCCTTGATCTCCTTGGCCGCCGCCGACGAACGCTGCGCGAGGCTGCGCACTTCGCCCGCGACGACCGCGAAGCCGCGCCCCTCCTCGCCGGCGCGCGCCGCCTCGACGGCTGCGTTCAACGCGAGGATGTTGGTCTGGAAGGCAATGCCTTCGATGATCGAGATGATGTCGGCGATCTTCGCCGAGCTCTGGTTGATGTCGCCCATCGTGCCGACCACCTGGCCGACCACCGCGCTACCCTTGTTGGCGATCTCGGACGCGTTGGCCGCGAGCGCGCTCGCCTGGCGCGCGTTGTCGGCATTCTGCCGCACCGTGCCGGTCAGCTGCTCCATGCTCGAGGCGGTTTCCTGCAGCGCCGACGCCTGCTCCTCGGTCCGCGACGACAGGTCGATGTTGCCCGCCGCGATCTGGCGCGTTGCGGTCGCGATCGACTCGCTACCGCCGCGCACGCTGCGCACCGTTTCGGTGAGGCTGCGCTGCATTCTGGCGATTCCTTCGAGCAGTTGCCCCATTTCGTCGCGCGATGTCGCGATCACCGGACGACGCAGATCGCCGGCCGCAATCGCATCGAAGTGGCCGAGCGCCTCCTCGAGCGGACGCGCAATCGAGCGGCTCAGCGTCAGATACGACAGCGCCGCCGCCAGCACGCCGACCACCAGCGCGCCGATGCTGACCACGCGGAACGTCTGGAAACTGCTCTGCGCGGAGTCGTAGCCCTGCCTGGCCGAATCGAACTGGTATTTGCGCAGCGCGTCGTCGGCGCCGACGAGGTCGTTGAAGACGACCTGCAGATTCTTCGCGTGCTCGACCAGCTTGCCCTGATCGTTCGCCGTGATCGTCGCGGCGAACGTTTCGAGTTGCTGATGCAGCGCGTTGCGCTTCGCGGCGACGTCCTGCGCAAGCCGGTCTTCGTCCGCGTTGCGTGGCAGATCGAGATATTTTTTCCACCACATGTCGGACGTGCCCCCGAGCATGCGCCCGCGCTCGATGGTGGTGGCCGCTTCCGGTGTGCCGACCAGGAACGCGGCGCGGTCGAGCGCGAGTCGTTCGCGCGCCGCGTAGATTTCCGCGTTGCCGATGTTCACCGCGCCCGGCATCGCGTTGGTGAACGTGTCCTCATAGGCGTCGTTCGAACGGCTCATGCCGAACAGACCGAAAACGCCGATCGCAACCAGCAACGCGGCGAGGAACGCCATCATCAGGCCAATTCGCGCCTTGATCGTGATGCCTTTATTCAACATGCTTGGTCCTGTGTGCTGTACTCAATGAGAGGCTGCTGCGTACGCAGCGTGGGAACGGCGTGTGTTGGGTCCGGCGCTTTTTTGACAGAGCGCTCTAATTTCCGTTTACGGCAGCGCACTCATAGACTTGAAGCATTTAAAAGGTATGAACAAAGACGTTGTAAGACGTTGAAAACAAGTTGACTGGAAATGAGTGTGTTCGCGGCGCGCGGGGAAACGCGGCGATATTCGTCAAAGCACGATTTTTGACGTTTTGGCGGCGGGAATGGGTGGAGATGCGAGCCGTTCGGAGTCGGCCGAAGCGATGGCAGGACAGTTCGATCAGGCAGCGTGCGCGGTGCCAATGCCGCCGCGGCATCAGTCCAATGCGTCGACCTCGGAGCGCGTCGGAATCGATGGCTGTGCGCCCGCGCGCGTCACCGATAGCGCGGCGGCGCGCTGCGCGAAGCGGATCGCCGCATCGACGCTCGCGCCCTGCGCGAGCTGCGCCGCGAAGCCGCCGATGAAGGTGTCGCCGGCCGCGGTCGTGTCGACCGCCTCGACGCGCGGCGCGTCGTACAGCGTCGCGGCCGCGCCTTCGAGCGACGCATGCACGCCGCGCGCACCGAGCGTGACCAGCACGTTGCGCGCGCCGGCCGCGCGCAATGCGGCGGCGGCCCGTGCGGCGTCCTCGGGCGAGTCGACGGGGAGACCGCTCAGCGCGGCGGCTTCGAGTTCGTTCGGAATCAGGTAGTCGATCAGCGGCAGCCAGTCGGCCGGCAACGGGCCGGTGGCGGGCGCCGGATTCAGGATCACGGTCTTGCCGAGCCGCCGCGCCGCCGCCAGCGCCGCGCGCACCGATTCGGGCGGGGTTTCGAGCTGACAGATCACGACGTCGGCGGCGGCGAGCGTCGCTTCGTGTCGCGCGATGGTGGCCGGCGTGAGCTCGCCGTTGCTGCCCGCGACGATCACGATCGTGTTCTGGCTCGCATCGTCGACGACGATCAGCGCAACACCGCTCGGCTGCCTGCCGGTTTCGAGCGCGGCGCAGTCGATGCGCTCCGCTTCGAGGCCCGCGCGCAGCTGCGCGCCATTCGCATCGGCACCGACGCAGCCGAGCATCGACACCTGCGCGCCGAGCCGCGCGGCCGCGACCGCCTGGTTGCCGCCCTTGCCGCCCGCGACCTGCGCGAAGCCGCGGCCGGCCAGCGTCTCGCCCGGTTGGGGCAGGCGTGGCGAACGCACCACGAGGTCCATGTTCAGACTACCGACCACCGTGACGCGTGCGCGCGTCGGGTTGCTTGCCACTCGAGTGTCCTCCGTTGCGCGACGGGTCGCGTCGCTATTGCGCGGGCGTCCTTCGAGCGCCCCTCATGCGTCCTTGATCCGGCGCATCAGGCCGCCAGATCCCGCCGTTTCTCGCCCGCCCATGTCGCGGTGGACTCCCGCACGATCAGCCGCGGCGACACCACGCGGCGGCGCGCAGGCGCCCGCGCGGTGCTGTTCGACGACGCCTCGGCGATCCGGTCGATCAGCGTCTGCGCGGCCGTGTCGCCAAGCGCGCGCACCGACTGTCCGACCGTCGACAGCGACGGGAACGTGAAGCGGCCCAGCTCGATATCGTCGAAACCGATGATCGAGCAATCGCGCGGCACGCTGATATTGCGCTCCGCCGCCGCGCGCAACGCGCCGATGCCCATCATGTCGTTGCCCGCGAAAATCGCCGACGGCCTGACCGTATCGAACAGCTGCGCGGCCGCGCGATGTCCGCCCGTCCCCGAAAAATCGCTTTCGACGATCGCATCGGCCGGAATCTCGATGCCACGCTCGGCCATCGCGCGAATGAAGCCGTGCACCCGCATCGCGCTGACCGCAGTCTGCACCGGCCCCGTGATGCAACCGATCCGCACATGCCCGAGCTCGAGCAGATGACGGGTGGCCAGATATGCGCCCTTCTCGTGATCGATCTGCACGAGGTCCGCGCTGACTCCCTCGATGTTGCGGTCCACCACCACCAGCGGCTCGCGCGCGTCGGCGAGCGCCTGCGCGAGCACGGCGTCGTCGCCGGCCGACGCGACGATCAAGCCGTCGATGCGTTTTTCCTGCAGCACGCGCAGATAGTTGCGCTGCTTAGCGGGGTCATCGTCGGAGTTGCAGAAGAACACGCAGTAGCCATTGCGCGCGCAGCCATCCTCGATGCCGCGCGCGAGCTCCGCGAAATACGGGTTCGTGCTGTTCGGCACCACCAGTCCGATCGTCGCGGTCGCGCGCGCCTTCAGCGAGCGCGCGACCGCCGACGGCACATAGTGCAGTTGACGGATCGCGTGCTCGACTTTCGCGCGCGCATCGGCCGACACCGGCCGCGAGTTGTTCACGACGTGCGATACCGTCGTGAACGACACGCCCGCCACCGCCGCTACATCCTTGATCGTCGTCATAACCTGTTGCTCTCCTGTCGAACGGAGTTAGCGCTTCAGCGCTTACTTCGATCCCATGCAGTTTCATCGCGGTCGAACGGAGTTAGCGCTTCAGCGCTTACTCCGGTCCCATGCAGTTTCATCGCGGTCGAACGGAGCTAGCGCTTCAGCGCTTACTCCGGTCCCATGCAGTCATTCATCGTTGCGCGGCGGCTCCCACCTCAGGCGCGTTTGCGACGGCTGCGGTACGTATCGAGCACCACCGACACCACGATCACCGCGCCGGTGATCATGCGCTTGGTCGGCTCGTTCGCGCCGATCTGCGCGAGGCCCGCCGCCAGCACCGAAATGATCAGCACGCCAAAGAACGTGCTGATAACCGAACCACGCCCGCCCATCAGACTCGTGCCGCCGATCACGACCGCCGCGATCACCTGCAGCTCCAGGCCGACACCCGCATTCGGATCGGCCGCCTCGAGCCGCGAGATCTGGAACAGCGCCGCGAGTCCGGACAGCGCGCCCATCAGCGCGAACACGATCACCTTGTACGGCCGCGGATTGACGCCCGCGAGCCGCACCGCTTCCTCGTTGGTGCCGATCCCGACCAGATAGCGCCCGAACACCGTGCGCGTCAGCACCAGCTGCGCGATCACCATCACCGCGACCGCGATCAGAAAGGCCGGCGAGATGCCAAGCGCGATCGGGTTCGACAGAAAATCGAATGCATCGCCGATATACGCAGTGCGCGAATTGGTCATCTGATACGCCATGCCGCGCGCCGCCTCGAGCACGCCGAGCGACACGATGAACGACGGAATTCGCCAGCCCACCGTCACCGCGCCGGTCACGGTGCCGGTCAGCGCCGCGACCGCGACCCCGAGCAGCGCGCCGGCAGCTGGCCCCCAGCCCCACTTCAGCGTCACCACGCTGACCACCGACGCCCCGAGCGCGAGCACCGAGCCCACCGACAGATCGATCCCCGCGATGATCAGCACGAAGGTCATGCCGACCGACATCACGACGAGATCCGGAATCTGGTTCGCGATCGTGCTGAACGTGTCGTAGGTCAGAAAGTGCGAACTCAGCAGCGAGAACAGCACGATCATCGCGAGCAGCGCGCCGGCGAGGCCCAGGTAGTTCGAAAAGCCGAGCCGCGTGCCGGCCGGCTTGCCGCTCGCGAGCGGCGCCGACGGGTCGGCGGGCGGCGTCACGGCGGGCGCGTCCGGCGCACCGCCTTGCTTGCCGTCCTGCTGGCCGTCCTGCTGGCCGCCCAAATGGCCGTCCTGTTTGACACCCGCCGCCTCGCGCCACGATTGATCGGTCATCACAGACTCCCTGCTTCGTTGACGCCGTGCGTGTGCAGCAGCGCGTCACGGCCGCGGTAGCCGGCGAACGCAGCCGCGAGCAGCGCATCCTGGCTCCAGCTCGCGCGCTCGAACACGCCTGTCATGCTGCCCGCCGACATCACGCCGATCCGGTCGCAGATCAGCATCAGTTCGCGCAGATCGCTCGACACCACGACGAGCGCGCGGCCGTCGCGAGCGAGCGCGCCCATCAGGCCGTAAATATCGAACTTCGCGCCGACGTCGATGCCGCGCGTCGGTTCGTCGAACAACAGCACGCGGCAGTCGCGCGCGAGCCAGCGGCCGATCACGACCTTCTGCTGGTTGCCGCCCGACAACTCGCCGACAACCTGCGCGGGCCCCGAGCTGCGAATCCGCATCGCGGCGATCTGCTTGTGCGCCAGCGCGTTCTCGCGCTTCGCGTCGACGAGGCCGTGCCGCGCGACGCTGCCGAGATTGCCGAGCGACAGATTGGCCGCGATCGGTTGCGGCAGCAGCAGGCCTTCGCCCTTGCGGTCTTCGGTGATCAGCGCGATACCCGCGCGTACCGCGTCCGCCGGCGAGTCGATTCGCACCGGCGTAGGCGGCGCGCCCGGCGTCGCGGCGAGCGACACGCTGCCGCCGTCCTTGCGGTCGGCGCCGTAGATGAGCCGCATCAGCTCGGTGCGGCCCGCGCCGATCAGTCCGCTCACACCGAAAATCTCGCCCGCGCGCACCTCGAACGACACGTCGCGCACGACCTTGCCGCGCGCGAGCCGCTCCACTTTCAGGAGCGGCGCGCCGATGTTGCGCTCGCCGAGATCGATATGCTCGCCGAGCTCGCGGCCGACCATCCACGTGACGATCTGCTCGCTCGTCAGGTTCGCCATCGCGTCGACATGCACGAGGCGGCCGTCGCGCAGCACCGCGACCCGTTCGGCGACCCGCGCCAGCTCTTCGAGCCGGTGCGAGATATAGACGAGCGCGACGCCGCGAGCCTTGAGCCGCCCGATCTGCTCGAACAGCAGATCGACCTCGCGCGCGGTCAGCATCGCGGTCGGCTCGTCGAGGATCAGCACGCGGCAGTCGTCGATCAGGTTGCGGGCGATCTCGACCATCTGCTGATGACCGATGCCCAGTTCGCCGACCAGCGTGTCGGGATCGATCGCGTCGAGCCCGACCTGCGCCATCGCCTCGCGCGCGTTCTCGCGCAGCTTGCCGCGATCGATCCAGCCAAAGCTGAACGCGCCCGCACGCGGCAGCCGGTTCAGGAACAGGTTCTCGGCGACCGACAGCGTAGGCAGCAGATTCAACTCCTGCATGACCATGCGCACGCCGAGCGCCTCGGCCTCGGTGCGGCTCACGGGCGCGTACGGCGCGTCGGCAAGCCGCATCGTGCCCGCGCTCGCTTCGACGAGCCCGCCGATGATCTTCGACAGCGTGCTCTTGCCCGCGCCGTTCTCGCCGGTCAACGCCAATACCTCGCCCGCTCGCAGCGACAGCGATACGTCGGCGAGCACGGGTTCGGCATAGGTCTTGCCGATGCCGCTGACGCTCAGTACGACAGGCAAGGCGTCGTGGTCGGTCGAATCCATCGCGCTCCTGGTTGCATGGCGCTTCTGGCGCCTTCGTGGCGCCCCACTACGCGGAATGCACAGCTGCTCATGGCCGCGCTCCCTCTCACCACACGAGCCGCCGTCATGACGCTTATCTCTGGGATTAACGGCGGTGCGGCGGGATTCTTGAGCGTTCGTTGAATAAAAGCGGATCGCTGGGTGGTGGTTTGCCTCTAAAACACGCTATCCATAATTCGTGGTGATTTTTGCGGCTTCCCGTGCGTTTTTCCGGCTGCGCCCGGCTCGTGCTTCACGCCGGGCGCGGCGCGCTTACTTCAGGGTCTCCTTCGTCACCAGAACGACCGGCGTTTCGACGACGCCCGACAGTTGCGACTGCTTCCTGTTTTCGCTCAATGCCTTCAACGCGGTATCGATCCCGAACACGGCCTGCTTCGCCGCGAACTGGTCGGCGGTGGCGAGCACGCGGCCGTCCTTCAGCATCGGATGGATCGCGTTGATGTTGTCGTAGCCGACCACCAGCACCTTGCCCTGCTTGCCGGCCGCGCGCACGGCCGACACCGCGCCGATCGCCATGTTGTCGTTGCCGGCGAGCAGCGCCTTCAGGTTCGGATACTCGTTGAGCATCGCCGATGCGACCGCGTTGCCCTTGTCGATTTCCCACTCGCCCGACTGCACCGACACGACTTTCGCGCCGACTGCCTGCATCGCGTCCTTGAAGCCCGCGGTACGCTGCTGCGCGTTGGTGGTGGTCGACACGCCTTCGAGGATGCCGACCTCGTCGCCGGCCTTCAGGCGCTTCGCGAGGTAGTCACCGACGAGCCGCGCGCCCTTGCGATTGTCGGGGCCGACGAACGGCACGTTCAGGTCTTTCGACTTCAGCACGTCCGGATCGAGCCGGTTGTCGATGTTGACGACGATGATGCCCGCGTCGACCGCCTTCTTGACGACCGGCACCAGCGCCTTCGAATCGGCCGGCGCGAGCACGATCGCGTCGACCTTCGACACGATCATCTGCTCGACGATGCGGATCTGGCTGGCGGTGTCGGTTTCGTCCTTGATGCCGTTGGTGATCAGGTCGAACTTGCCGGGGTTCTGCTTCTGATAGTCTTTCGCCCCGGTCTCCATGGTCAGGAAGAACTCGTTGGCGAGCGACTTCATCACGAGCGCGACTTTCGGCTTATGAGCCGGGGCGTTCTGCGCGTGGGCGGCGGAAAAAGGCAGGACGGCGGAGGCGGTGGCGAGAACTGCGGCGGCAAGAATGCGACGACGGGTTCGATGGCTCATGCGTATCTCCAAGGTTGTCAGGCTCGCGGGCGAGCCGTATTTTTTGTGATGCGCAAACGTTTGCGAGGCCCATTCTCAGCGCAAGCTCTTCGGAATGTCAACGATTCGCGCTGTTGCAACGCACCGGCGCGCAACATCTGCGGCGCCGCAATGCGCACGATCGATCCGGGCAGCGTGTGGCAAGGTTCCCTCGCTCAGTTCGTGCAGTCGGTGACGCCTGTGCGTCGCGCGCGGCGCGACCCACAGGCCGCTTATGCTGGCCTGGTATCGCGCGCGCCGCAAGCGAAACCCCGAGGAAATTGAACGGTGCGCCGGCTACAGCCAGCCGGCCTTGCGAAAACGCCGGTACAGCACGAAGTCGATCGCCAGCATCACCGCCAGCACGACCGGATAGCCGAACTTGAAATGCAGCTCGGGAATGCGCTCGAAGTTCATCCCGTAGATGCCGGCGATCATGGTCGGCACCGCGAACAGCGCGGCGAACGAGCCGAGCCGCTTGGTGATTTCGCTCTCGGCGAGCGAGATCATGCCGAGGTTCACCTGCACCGCCGTGACGACGATTTCGCGGCGCCCCTCGATGGTTCTGACGATCCGGTCGAGGTGGTCGTAGACGTCGCGGAAGTACGCCTGCATGCCTGCGCAAACACTCGGAATGCGGCCGCCCGTCAGTTTGCCGACCGCTTCCTGCAGCGGCACGATATGGTGCTGCAGGATCACGAGCCGGCGCTTCATTGTGTACAGGTCCTGCACGATCGCGCGCGAGGCGGCCGAATCGTTCTTCTCGAAGATGCGGTCCTCGAGCATTTCGAGCTCGGTGCTGATCGCCTCCACGACCGGGAAATAACGGTCGACCACATCGTCGATCAGCGCGTACAGCACGAACGCCGAGCCCTCCTTCAACAGATGCGGCTCGTGCTCGCAGCGCGCGCGCACGCTCTTGAAGCCGGTGCGCGTGCCGCGCCGCACCGACAGCACATAGTTGCTGCCGACGAACACGTCGACTTCGCCGATCACGAATTCGCCCTGCTCGTCCATCTCGACCGTGTGCATCACGGTGAACAGTGAATCGCCGTACTCCTCGATTTTCGGGCGCTGATGACCGTGTTGCGCGTCTTCGATCGCGAGCTCGTGCAGATTGAATTCGTCTTTCATGGCCGCGAGTTCCTCGGGCTCCGGGTCTTTCAGTGCGACCCAGACGAAGCACTCGCGCCGCGCGACGTAATCGCTGATGCTGTCGATATCGATGTCGGCGAGTTTCCGGCCGTCCTGATAGGCGGCGCAATTGATCAGCATGTTCGGATTACCTTGCATACGAAAGCAGACCGCGCCACCCTCTCACGTAAGCATTGCGTAAGACGGTCGACGGGTCTGCATGAACGGACAAGCACGCTTCCAGCCGGCTTGAATCAGCCGCCATGTTAAGACGCGCCGCGTGAGCCGCGCGTTTCCAATTGTTAATGCTCGACGACAGGCTACTGCGCGACCCGCTGCAGGCCGATGCGGTGATCGTCGTTGAACGTGACCGAGGCGCGGTTCGTGTAGCGCGGGTCGGCCGTCACGACGAAGTTCAGCTCGATGACCGGATCGAACTGCGTCGATACGCCGATCCGATGCGCGCCGGGCGACAGATAGAACACCACGTGCTCGCCGTTCATCAGGTCGGTCACGCGCTCGCCGTCGATATAGACGAGCGCATTGCGGAACCGCACGATCACGTCGCGCGATCGCTCGCGCCGCACGTCCACCGCGACGAGGCCGGGGCCCGGCGCCGTATAGCCCGGTCTGACGATGCGCTCGGCAGGCACCGGTTTGAACGGTACCGGCTCGGCCGGCGTCGACGCGCAGCCGGCCAGCGTGAGCACGCTGAGCGCGACGCATGCGGCCAACGCGGCGCAGCGTGCGGACCCGGCCATCCGGGCGGCCCGGCAGCGGCAAGACAGGCGCATCGGCATGCTGGTTCTCCCCTGTGCTCTCGATTGTGGCCCAAGTTTCCGACTACGCGGTGTGGGTCGTCGCTCCGTGTCCGCCGGTTCGGCGGACACGGTACGCTCGTACGCATCACCGTTGCGCATCATAGCAACGCGCGGATATTCCGCCAGCCACGGCGCACGGAGCTCGGGCGCCGCGCCTCTTGCATGGCGCGGCGTTCTTCTTCATGATCGGTGCAGGCGGCCGCGCTCGCGGCTGTCGATCCGCGTCGCCGGACGCACGATCAAGGAGACTGCGATGTGGTATTTCACCTGGATTCTCGGCGTGGGTGTGGCGCTCGGCTTCGGCATCATCAACGTGATGTGGCTCGAGGCCAACGGCACGTTCGCGCGCGACCCGCGCCCCGATGACGCCGCCGCGCCGCGTGAGGACAAGTCTGCGTGACTTCTCTGGTTTTCTTTTGCGGTCATGCGGGCACGGGCAAGACGACGCTGGCGAAACAACTGCTCGGCCCGCTGATGAAAGTGAGCGGCACCCCCTTCTGCCTGCTCGACAAGGACACGCTGTACGGCGGCTATAGCGCGGCCGCGATGGCGATGCTGACCGGCAATCCGAACGATCGCGACAGCCCTCTTTTCCTGCAGCATCTGCGCGACCCCGAGTATCGCGGCCTCATCGATACGGCGCGCGACAATCTCGAACTCGGCATCAGCGCGTTGGTCGTCGGCCCGCTGTCTCGCGAGGTGCGCGAGCGGCGGCTGTTCGATCATGCGTGGCTCGGCGTCGCGCCGGACGTGAGGTTGCGTGTCGTGTGGGTGCGGACCTCGGAGGACGTGGCGCGGCAGCGGATCGTCGCGCGCGCGAATCCCAACGATGCGTACAAGCTCGCGCACTGGGACGACTACCGGCGGCGGCGCTTCGAGCCGAGCGGCGCGAGCCGCGAGGGTCTGCTGATGTTCGACAATACCGCGCCCAGTTCGGCGGACCATGAAGCGCTGGTCGCGCAAATCGTAGCTGGATGACGGCCCTCCCTTCTGTCTGGCGAGTGCCGCGCCGGCCCGATGAGGGCCGAAAAACGGAAAATCCCCGTACGTCGGCGACGTACGGGGATTTTCATTCGACGCGAGCCATGCCGGCCTCAAACCGTCGCCATCGCCTCCAGCGACTGACCTTCGTACAACTTGCCGAAGCGGTTCGCCAGAAAATCGCCGAGCGACACCTGCTCCTGCCGCACGAAGCCCTTTTGCGGCAGCTTGCGCTCGCGGAACAGATCGAGCACCGCGCACATCGCGCCGGCGGTCGTGATCTGAATCGCGCTCATCGGCACGCCGCAGACGGTCTTCGCGAAGATCTTGCGCGTGAACACCTCCTGCACCAGCTGAGCGTCGCGCATGCCGCTCACGGTGATGAACACCAGCACGACATCCTGCGCGGTCGACGGCACCGAGCGACGCATGATGGTCTTCAGCGTATCGCGGTCGCTCGACAAACGCAGGTCTTCGAGCAGGAACTGCATCAGGTTGCGATGACCCGGATAGCGCACCGACTTGTAGTCGAGCGATTCGACGCGGCCCGCCAGCGTTTCGCACAGCGTGCCCAGCCCGCCCGACGTGTTGAACGCTTCGTACTCGGTGCCGTCGAGCGAGAAATGCTCGAGGCCTTCGAGCGGCTGCACCCATTGCGTGCGGCCATCGCGGATGGCCTCGCACGGCTGGCAGTACTCGTTGATCAGGCCGTCGACGCTCCACGTCAGGTTGTACTTCAGCGCATTGGTCGGAAACTCGGGCAGCGCGCCCACGCGCATCTTCACGTCGCGGATTTCCGTGAAGCGATTCGCGAGCTCGTGCGCGGCAATGCCGATGAAACCCGGCGCGAGACCGCACTGCGGCATGAATGCGTGATCGGCATCTTCGGCGATCGCGCGGATCGCGTGCGTCGCGCGTACGTCCTCGGTCAGGTCGAAATAATGGACATCCGCGCCCTTCGCGGCCGATGCGACGTTGACCGCGAGGTAGTACGGCAGCGCGTTGATCAGCACGTCGAAGCCCTGGATCGCGGCGCGCAGCACGGCAGCGTCGGCGGAATCGATGCGGCGGGTGGGAATGCCCTGGGCGGCGAGCTTGTCGAGCGCGTGCTGATCGCGGTCGAACGCGACGACTTCGTAGTCGCCCGTCTCGCGCAGCATATGGGCAATGGTGTGACCGATCAGACCTGCGCCAACGATAGCTACTTTCATCTGCTTCTCCTTGTTATCCATGTGCTGTCTGCGAGCTTGGGAAGTGCGCCGCGTGTTGCGCGCGGCGCCTGCGGGCCGAACCCTTGAATGACAGTGTAGGAAGAAGCAAAAACAGTTCATACGCGTAAAATGCTGCGGTATGACCATCAGGTTCGACGTTCTGACGAACCGGTCAAACGATTTGTCGAAACAGCGTAAAAAAGGCGTCAACGATGGACTCTCGCAGCACTCGCGAAGAGGTTACGCCGCCCGCCGACTCACACCGTGCCGCGGTCGATCTTGCGCGCGAGAATGATCGACGTCGTGGTCCGCTCGACGCCCTCTAGCCCGCCGATCTGATCGAGCAGATCGTTGAGCCGCTCGGGCGAATCGGCGCGCAGCCATGCCACGTAGTCGAACTCGCCGCTGACCGCGCACAGCAGCTGCACTTCGGGCATTTTGCCGAGGCGTTTCTGCACGGCGGGCCCGTGCTTCGGCGCGATGATGATGCCGACATACGCGACGATGCTCGAATCGAGCACATCCTGGCCAAGCCTCACGCTGTAGCCGGCGATCACGTTGCTGCGCTCGAGCCGCGCAATGCGCGCGATCACGGTCGTGCGCGCGACGCCGAGCTGCCGCGCAAGATTCGCGACGCTCTCGCGCGCGTTGGCTTGCAGCAGTGCAACGAGGTTGCGGTCGAGGTCGTCGAGCTGGTCGAGGCGCGGAGGTCTCATCGAAGGGGAAGGAAGTTGGTGTGGAATGTCGCGGATTATCGCGCGTCTGCACGCAGCGGCGCCATGTCACGCGCTACGGTCACAGATGCACGGCACACTGTGGGCGGCCTCGGCGCAGTATGTCGGCGCGATTGCCGGCTCAGGCGCGAGCCGTTTCGCGTTCGTTTCGGTTGTAAGCGTTTGTCGCACACGCACCGTATTGTAGGGTTAACGTGTTACTAATAGCGGCGCCGGGCGAATGCGGCAGCCGCTTGCGGTGCGGCGCCATTCGCCGCTGGCGCGGGGCAAGACGCTCGCCGCGCGCCGTGTCTCAATAACGAACAGACATCAGGAGTTTCGATGAAAAAAGCATTGGTTATGCTGGCTACGGCCGTTTCGATGGGCGGCGCGTTCGCCCAAACCGCCGCGCCGGCCGCAGCACCGGACACCACGGCCTCGGCCTCCGCGGCCAAGGCCGGCCACGAACGCAACGTCGAAGACCGCATCGCTTATCTGCACTCGCAACTGAAGATCACGCCCGCGCAGGAAACGCAATGGAAGGCCTTCGCCGACGTCATGCGCAGCAACGGCGAAACGATGGGCCGGCTGTTCGAGCAGCGCAAGGCGGCCACCAACGTGAGCGCGCTCGACGACATGAAACAGTACGCAACGATCGCGCAGGCGCATGCGGACGGCATGAAGAAGCTCGTCGATGCGTTCGATCCGTTGTATAGCAGCCTGTCGCCGGAGCAGAAGAAGCTCGCCGACGCGACGTTCCACCAGGGCGGCCCCGAGGGTCATCATCGCGGCCACCATGGCAAGGGCAAGGGCGGCAAGCCCGCGGCAGAAGCCGCGAGCGAAGCGACTGTCAAGCCGTAATGAAAGAGCGCCCGCGGCGGGGGGTGCCCCGTTGCGGGCGCGGGTCCGTTCGGACGCGGTTGATTTCGGCAATTCCGATGGCGCCCGAACAGCGGCTTTCTCACCACGTCTCAGCCTTTCGCCTTCCCCCGCCCGGCTCATGCATCTGGCATTATTCGGGGTCGCGCTGTCTGGGCCGGCTACCCATCCCAGCGACTCGACGCACGATCGCCGCAAAGCGGCAAGTCTCGCCGCAACGCTCCCCCCTAATCTTCCACCCGCTTCATGACCGAACTCAGGAATCTCGATTTGCGTGACGATCCGCACGCCCAACGCGTCGTCAAGGACGAAACGGTAAGCGTCGAATTCGCCGCCGCCGAAGGCCAGTTGATGAGCCTCGAAGGCCCGAACCGCTATGTGCGCGGCGATGCGCTGATCACCGGCTCGACCGGCGAGCGCTGGGTCGTGTCACGCGAGCGCTTCGATGCGAAGTACCTGCCCGCCGATGCCGCGCTCGCGCACGGCGAAGCCGGCGCCTACCGCAACCGCCCGGCGGTCGTACTCGCCCGCCGGATGGACGAGTCCTTCTCGCTCGCGCGCTGCGCGAGCGGCGGCGACGTGCTGCACGGCGCGGCCGGCGACTGGGTCATGCAGTACGCGCCCGGCGACTACGGCGTCGTGCAGGCCGCGCGTTTCGCGAAGGTCTATCGGCTCGCGGATTGAATCCGCTTCGCCCGCTCTTCATTCGCTCTTCATTCGCGCTTCATTCGCGCTTCACGCGAACTCTTCGCCGAGATCGACCGTGACTTCGCGCGGGACCGCCTGGCCGTTCGCGTACATTTCTTCGAGCGAGCCCAGGCTCGCTTCGACGTACGCGCGCAATACCGCAAAGCTGCGGCCACGCAACCGCGCCGGCATCGCGCGATAACGCGCGAGCGCCGCCGGCGCGATCGCGACCGTCATCGCGATACGGCGCGCGGTCGAGCCGAAGCGCATTGCTACCCAGTGAACCGTCAGTGTGGGCGTGCCATCGTCGGCGGCACGCTCGATGAACTGCGTCTGCTCGGGAAACAGATCGCTGATGACGCGCGCGAGCTCGTCGAACTCCGGATGCGCGCAGTCGTATTGGTAAGCTTCCATGAAGGCTGCCGGGAAAAGAAGGTCCTGAAACGTAGGCGCATTTTAGAGAAACGCTGAAGGGATAGCGAGGCGCCTGCTGTCCAGCGGCTCATCCGCTCACGCCGCCGCCGGCCGCCGGTAAATCCGTATCAGCAGTCCCGCGACGAACACCGCCGCCACCACATAGATCGTATCGGCCGCCGCGAGCGGCAACAGCCGAGCCTGCGTCATTGCCGCAGGCACGTCGATCAGCGCGTGCACCCCGATCGCGAGCGGCAGGATGCCGCGCGAGCCGGCCCGCACGCCGCGCCACATCAGCACCGACAGGCCGATCTGGAACACCAGCGCCGCGATGCGTTCGAGCGCGAAAATGCCGGCCAGTTGCGGCGTCAGGCTCGCGAGAATCAGATGCACGCGCATCACCGCTTCGGCCGGCAGATTGCCGAGGTAATCGCCGAGCCGGCCACGGTTTTCGAGGACCGCGAACACGAGCCACTGGAACTGCACGAACACGCCGACCATCCACGCTTCGGCGCCACCGTGGCCGAGGCCGTAGCTGAGCGCGGCGCCATCGTCGGCGCGCAATGCGGCGGTGCGCGTGTCGGCGGTCGTGCTGGCGGCGGGGCTCGCGCCCGCGCTTGCAGCGACGCCGGCGGGCGCGTCGACGTTCGCCTTCTTGCGCACCGCCGGTCGCGCCGCCGCGCGCTTCATGAGCAGCCGCATGCCGAAGAACCGCCCCACTTCCTCGCAAACGCCCGCGGCCAGCGCACCATAGACGACGAACGCGAGCGGCTGCGAAAGGAACGCCGCGGTCGTTTCGTTGCCGCGCAACAGATAGTCGTGCAGCGCACGCTCGATGACCATCGCGAACAGCGCGAACACCGCGACGCCGGCGATCGCGTCGCGCGGCCGAAGCGCGAGCGGACGGCGCAATTGTCGGTAAATCAGAAACGGTAAAGCGGCGATGACGAGCGTGGCGAGCGCGAGGCTCGCGAGGGTAAGCGGTGGCACGACCATGAGTATCCTTGCGGGGTTCCTTGCAATCCCCGGCGCGCAACCGCTGCGCGCCGCAGCCCGCATCATCGCAGATTGGCCGGAAATCAGCGTGCGGTCGACGCACGCACGATCAGCTCGCCGGGCAGCAGGCAGTCGCGCGCGCCCGTCTGCGCGCCTTCGATGCGCTCGTGCAGGAATTCGACCGCGCGATAACCGATGTCGTAGGTCGGCTGGCGGATCGTCGTGATGCCGGCGAGCTCGGCCCAATCCGGATCGTCGATGGAAAGCAGCGCGACGCGGCTCTGCCAGTGCGCGCCGTAACGCGCGTTCAGATGCAGCGCGAGACGCAACGCGACCGGTGCGTTGGCCGCGAACAGCGCGACGCGTGGGGAGGCGCCGGCGGGCGCGGCACCGGCCCCGCCTGGCGAGTCGATCGCACGATCCAGCTCCGCGAGACCGCGCTCGAGCGCAGTTGCATCGGCGAGATCGAGCACCAGCGTACGACCGCGCGCGCGGCCATCGTCGCGCATCGCCCGATCGAATGCTTCGACGCGCAACTGCCGCGAGCTGACCTGCTCGAACGGCTGCACGACGAACCAGATGTGCTCGAAGCCCCGTTCGAGCAGATGCCGCGTACCGAGCGCGGCGGCCGCGCCATTGTCGAGACCGACCATGTCGGCGACCAGCCCCTCCACGCGCCGATCGACCAGCACCGCCGGAATCCCGCCGTCGCCGACCGGCCGCAACGTCTCCTCGCGCACGCCTAGCGCGTTGACGATCACACCTTCCACGCGGTACGTGGTCAGCAGTTGCAGGTAACGCCGCTCCATCTCGACTTCGTTCGCCGCGTGGCAAATCAGCGGCATCAAGCCGAGCGCGTGGCACGCGGCCTCGACGCCTTGCAGCACTTCGACGGAGTACGGATTGGTCAGGTCGGCGACCAGCATGCCGATCAGCCGGTTGCGGCCGCGCTTCAGGCCGCGCGCCATCTGGTTCGGCTGATAGTCGAGCCGCGCGATCGCGGCTTCGATGCGCGCACGCAGCTCGGGCGACAGCGCGCTGAACTCGCCGTTCAGATAGCGCGAGATGCTGGTCTTGCCGGTTCCGGCTTCACGCGCGACATCGGTGATCGTCGCGCGGCGCGTCGGCGCGCTCGGGGGACCAGGCGGCATGCTGGCCGGGGGTGGGGTCGTGCTCATTCGCTCATCGCTCGTGTCGGTCCGAGGGCGGGAGCTTGCGCCCCGCCCTGCGATTCACTTCGCCAGGACGTCACGGTTGACGATGTTGGTCGTCAACGTGCCGTCGAGCGCGGCGACCAGGTTCTCCGCCGCGTTGAGCGCCATCGCATGACGGGTCTCGTGCGTCGCCGAGCCGATATGCGGCAATGCGACCACGTTCGGCATGGCGAGCAACGGCGAGTCGGCAGGCAACGGTTCGGTGTCGAACACGTCGAGGCCCGCGCCGTGAATCGTGCCGTTGCGCAGCGCCTCGATCAGCGCCGGTTCGTCGACGGTCGCGCCGCGTGAAGCGTTGATCAGGATCGCGCTCTTCTTCATCGCGCGCAGTTCGGCGGCGCCGATCAGATGCCGCGTCTCTCGCGTGAGCGGCACCTGCAGACAGACGAAATCGGACTGTGCGAGCAATTCAGCCAGCTCGACGCGCCGCGCGCCATACGCCTGCTCCGCCTGGTGGTTCGCGCTGCGGTTCGTATACAGCACCGTCATGTTGAAGCCGAGCGCCGCGCGTCGCGCGACCGCGCCGCCGATCCGCCCCAAGCCGACGATGCCGATCGTCTTGCCCTGCACGTCGAGCCCAAACTGCGCGGGCCCGATGCTCGTGCGCCACTGCCCCGCCTTGACCCAGTCGGCCAGCTCGACGACGCGCCGCGCGGACGCGAGGATCAGCGAGAACACGGTATCGGCGGTCGATTCGGTCAGCACGTCCGGAGTGTGCGCGAGCACGATGCCGCGGCGCGTGAGGTCGTCGACGTCGAACTGGTCGTAGCCGACCGAGATCGTCGACAGCGCCTTCAGCCGGCTCGCGCCTTCGAGCATCGCCGGCGTGATCTGCACGCTCGCGCCGATGCCGCCGTCGGCATCGCGCAGCGCGGCGACGAGCGCATCATGCTGTGACGGATCGACCTGCACGACCTGCGCATGCTGTTGCAGATAAGCGAGCACATCCTCGGGCAGCGACTTCCAGGCGACGATCTTGTTCATCAGCTAATTTTCCTTGCGACGGTGGGACGAGCGGGGCCACGGTGTTCGGCCGCGGCCGGCTTGACGGCGAGCGTCAGGATCACCGCGGCGACGAGCGCCACGCTCATGAATGCATACGATGCCGCGGGCGAACCGGTCGCGCCGTTCAGATAACCGACCACGTACGAGCCGACGAACGAACCGAGCGCGCCCATGCTGTTGATCAGCGCCATCGCGCCGCCCGCGACGTTCTTCGGCAGCAGCTCCGGAACGATCGCGAAGAACGGTCCATACGGCGCGTACATCGCCGCGCCCGCGATCACGAGCAGCGCATACGAGACCCAGAAATGCGCGGAGCCGAGCCCGTACGACGCCGCGAACGCAATCGCGCCGATCAGCAGGAACGGCCACACGAACACCTTGCGGCGGTTGAGTTTATCCGATGCCCACGAAGCTGCAAGCATCGCGATCGTCGCGGCCAGATACGGCAGCGCCGACAGCCAGCCGGTTTCCACCATGCCGAACGACGAGCCGTTCTTCAGGATCGACGGCAGCCACAGCACGAAGCCGTAAACACCGATGCTCCAGCAGAAATACTGCGCGCACAGCTTGATGACCGCGGGCGTGCGAAACGCCTCGCTGTAGTTGCGCACCGGCTTGATCGCGGCCTGCTCGGCGCGCAGCGTCCGCGCGAGCGCGTCCTTTTCCTCTTGCGTGAGCCACGACACCTGCTCGGGCTTGTCCTTGACGAGGAACCACCAGCAGATCGCCCAGATGATCGCGGGCGCGCCCTCGGCGATGAACATGTGCCGCCAGCCGAACGAATGCACGAGATAGCCCGACACGACCGACATCCACAGCACCGTGACCGGGTTGCCGAGGATCAGGAACGTGTTCGCGCGCGAGCGCTCGCTCTTCGTGAACCAGTTGCTGATGAAGATCAGCATCGCCGGCATTACCGCGGCTTCGACGACGCCGAGCAGGAAGCGGATCGCCATCAGCGACGGAATGTTGCTGACCATGCCGGTCAACGCCGCGCAGCCGCCCCACAGAACGAGGCTCCAGAACACCAGTTTCTTCACGCTGCGGCGCTCGGCATAGATCGCGCCCGGAATCTGGAAGAAGAAATAGCCGAGGAAGAACAGCGCGCCGATCAGCGACGCGAGCCCCTTGCTGATGCCGAGATCCTGGTTGATGCCGGCCGCCGACGCGAAGCCGAAATTCGCGCGATCCAGATACGCGAGGCTGTAGGTGATGAACACGATCGGCATGATCGTCCACCAGCGGCGAATCGCAAGTGATGAGGTCATGGAAGTCTCCTTGGACGGCGTCGTCCCGAATCAATGATGAAAAAATCTGGGCGCGCTGTGGGCGCTCTTGTTGTCGTCGATGCTGGTTGCGGATGCAGCGCTATCGATGCGGTCCGATCCGCGTCAGGCCGCGCTTGCGATGTCCGGTACCTCGGCCAGCTCCAGCGCGTCGAGTTCGGCGCGGCTCGGCAAACCTTCCGAATCGCCGATCACCTGGATCGCGAGCGCGCCGATCCGGTTGCCACGCGCGACCGCCTGCGCGAGCGTGCGGCCTTCGAGCAGCGCGCTGATCACGCCGACGGCGAAACCATCGCCCGCGCCGACCGTATCGACGACGTTCGCGACCGGCCGGCCGGCGATCGTCGCGGCATCGGTCGCGGTGCGGTAATACGCGCCCTGCGCGCCGAGCTTGACGATCACGCCGCGCGCGCCGCGCTCGAGATAGAACTTCGCGATGTCCTCCGGCTGCGTGTGGCCGGTCAGAATCTCACCCTCGCCGATGCCGGGCAGCACCCAATCGGCGAGCGCCGCGAGCGCGTTCAAGCCTTCGACCATCGCCGCGCGCGAGGGCCATAGCGTCGGACGCAGGTTCGGGTCGAACGAGATCGTCCTGCCCGCAGCGCGCATTTCGCGGGCCAGGTGGAATGCGAGTTCGCGCGAGCTTGCCGAGATCGCCGGGGCGACGCCGGTCAGATGCAGATGACGCGCGGGGAGCACGTAATCGGCGAGGTAGTCGTCGAGCGACAGATGGCTCGCCGCCGAGCCCTTGCGGAAGTATTCGACCGCCGGGTCGCTGCCGTCGTCGCTCTTCGACTTCAGCTGGAAGCCGGTCGGATGGCGCGCGTCGGTGCTCACGCATTGCTGGTCGATGCCCTCTTTCGTCAGCGTGTCGCGCACGTACCGGCCGAACGAATCGTCGCCGACGCGGCTCATCCAGCCCACCCTGAAGCCAAGTCGGGACAAGCCGATCGCGACGTTCAGATCCGCGCCGGCGATGCGCTTCGTGAAGTGCCCGACGCCCGCGAGCGGGCCGGCTTCGGCGGCGACGAACATCGCCATCGCTTCGCCGTAGGTGATCACGTCGAGCGCGGGGTAAGGGTGCGTCATGCTGGGCTCCTGGTGGTGCTGCTGATGCGGTGAGTCGTGTTGCGTGGAATGCGTTCTTTGCTGCCTGGCTTGCTGCCTCGTCTGCTGTACGGCTTCGACCGAGGCGCTTCGTGATGCCGCGCCCCGCGTCTACGCGCGCGCAAGCCAGCTCACATAACGCGCGGCATCCGCGTCGATCCGGCTCCGATCGAACGGAAACTCGATGCCGCGCGGCACATCGCGCGGCAGCCGGTCGAGGAGCGCGCGCAATGGCGCGTCATCCTCGGCCGGCGCGCTCGCAAAGCGCCGCGCGCCCTCGCCCGTGGTGGTCTTGCAATGGATGTACTCGACGTACGGCGCGAGCTGCGGCGCGAGGGGTAGCGGCGCGACGTCGAGCCACGCCCAGTTGCCGGTATCGAACGTCATGCCGAGCACGCCCGCGTGGCCTTCACGCGCGAGCGCATCGAACAGCCCGACGAACTGCGCGGGCGAGCCGCCCTGCGCCAGTTGCCCGTTTTCGACGACGAGCCGTGGCTGCGCACCGCCCGTGATGCCCGAGCCGCTCGCGACGTGCGCGACGATGGCCGCGCCGTGAGCCTCGCCCGCGAAGCCGCCGAGTTGCAGCTTGACGAAGCGCGCGCCGAGCGCGGCCGCCTGATCGAGCGCGATACGCAGGGCGTCGGTATCGAGCTGGCCGTCCGCCGCGTACAACGATGCGGGCGTCGAGAACACCGACCACAGCCCGAGATCGGCCAACGCCGCGCCGAGCGCGCGCAGCCGTTGCGAGTCCGCGTCCGCGTCGCTCGCGAACAGCTCCCGGCGCACTTCGAAACCCGCCGCGCCGGCGCGCTTTGCCGCCTGCGCCCATTTCAGATGGCCGTCGGCGCGCACGGCGTTCACGCCGAACGCGCTGGCGACGACCACGATCTCCACTGCATCAGCCATATCCAACTCACGCAATTCTGAAGCGAAACCGCTTTTGGAACCGGTTCCAACTAAACTTCGAAAAAAAGCGCCGAGGCGCCGCGACGAGCGAATGGTGCTCGGGACAGCCATCGCGCACCATAGAGGAAATCCCCAGGCGCGGCCGGCATACGGCGAGTGTAAAGCGAAGCGCGCCGGGCACGGCAGCGCCACGCGCGGGTTCGGATTCTCGACCGCATACGCTGCCAGCGCGGAAGTCAGCCGCCCTCGTCCGCGACGCACATCGCCAGAAACTGCTCGACGACCCGCGACGGTGCGCTCGCATGCGGCACCAGAATCGACAGCCGCCGCGTCAGCGGCTGCGGGCTCAGCGACATGAGCCGCAGCGCACCGTTCTCATGCCGCATCGACATCGCCGACACGAAACCGACACCCATCCCCGCCCGCACCGCCTCCTTCACCCCTTCAACCCCCGCGATTTCGAGCGCCACGCGCATCGGCACGCCCGCGCGCACGAACTCGCGCTCGACCGTCTGCCGCACGCCCGAGCCTTCCTCGCGCAGCACCAGCGGATACGCGCCGAACGCGGCCAGCTCGATGCGCCCGCCATTGTCCGCCTGCGCGAGCGGATGCGAGCGCGGCATGATCGCGACGATCTCGTCCTCGCGCCACGCATGGACGACCGTGTCCGGCGGCAGATCGGCGCCGGCGGGACCCTCGATCATCGCGATGTCGACCGAGCCGAGCGCACCGACGATCTCGGCCGTGTTGCCGTTGGCGGTATGCACGCTCACGTGCGGATAGCGGCGATGGAATTCGGCGATCAGGTAGGGCAGCAGGTAGCTCGCCGGCGTCGTGCTCGCGCCGATCCGCAAGGTGCCCTGTTCGAGACCGCGCAGCGCGTCGCGATAGGCATGCGCCTGCCGCCAGGTGTCGCGCAGCCGCGCCGCATAGGCGGCGAGCTGTTCGCCGGCTGGCGTCAGCCGCACCCCGCGGCCATCGCGCTGATACAGCGGCTCGCCGAACTCGTCCTGCAATTGCCTCAGCTGGCCGGACACCGCCGGCTGCGACAGATGCAGCGCCACCGCCGCCCGGCTGATGTTGCGATGCTCAGCGACGGCGGCGAACGTTATAAGTTGATCCGGGGTCATCTCGATTAAATATCCGTTGAGCCGATACTTCACATTCTAAATCACGATTTTTCATATCGATATATCTAATTTAGGATTAGCCCCATTGCTGCTTATGCAGTCCCACGCAAGTCCGTTACGAAGCCACCGATCATGTCCACACCCACCGCCCCGCTCGCCGCCGCCTCCCCCGCGCTGTCCACCCGCGGCCAGCTCAACGGCGTACTGTTCGTCGCGCTGTTCGCCGCCGCGGTCACGCGCATCGCGGCGATTCCGGCGATTGCCGGCCTTGGCCTGAGTCCGCTGATCGTCGGCATCGTCGCGGGTGCGATCTACGGCAACGCGCTGCGCGACAGCATGCCGGCCAGTTGGGCGGCCGGCGTGAATTTCTCGGCGCGCAAGCTGCTGCGCATCGCGGTCGCGTTCTTCGGCTTGCGTGTGAGCCTGCAGGAAATCGCCCAGGTCGGCCTGCCGGGTCTGGCGGAGTCGGTGCTGATCGTCGTCAGCACGCTCGTGATCGGCACCTGGGCCGGCATGAAAATCATGAAGCTCGATCGCGACACCGCGCTCCTGACGGCGGCCGGCAGCGCGATCTGCGGCGCGGCCGCGGTGCTCGCGTTCGAATCGACGCTGCAGTCGAAGCCGCACAAGAGCGCGATGGCGGTCGGCAGCGTCGTGCTGTTCGGCACGCTGTCGATGTTCCTCTACCCGGTGCTGTTCAACGCAGGCTGGCTGCATCTCGACACGGTCGGCGCCGGCCTGTTCTTCGGCGGCACGATCCACGAGGTCGCGCAGGTGGTCGGCGCGGCGAGCAACGTGAGCCCCGAAGCGACGCACATCGCGACGATCGTCAAGATGACCCGCGTGATGCTGCTCGTGCCGGTATTGCTGGTGGTCGGCCTGTGGGTGAACCGCCCGACGCGCGGCGCGAAGGATGGCGGCACGCACGGCGCCGCCCCGCGCAAGCTGGCGATCCCCTGGTTCGCACTCGGCTTCCTCGCCTGCGTGGCGATCAACTCGCTGCATGTGCTGCCGGAAAGCGCCACCTCGACGCTGAACCTGTTCGACACCTTCGCGCTGACGATGGCGATGACCGCACTCGGCATGGAAACGCGCTTCTCGCAGATTCGCGAAGCGGGTCCGCGCGCGCTGACCACCGGCCTGATTCTCTATGTATGGCTGATCGCCGGCGGACTCGGCATCACATGGACCGTCCAGCACCTGTTCCACTAAGCCGTCGCCGGCTCTCCCGCCTTCCCCGACACCCCGCCGCGCGCGGGGTTTTGCGCTTTCTCGCGCACCATCCCGGCCGATCACACGGCATACTCGTTGCTGCGAACTTTGCCCCCCAACCCGCCCGTGCGCGACGTCCGATGACAGCGGTGAAACCGCCTTGCCGCGACGCGTCCGGGCGACCGCAATGAGGATCGATCGATGAGCCTGGAACTGTACTACTGGGATGGCCTGCAAGGCCGCGGCGAATTCGTGCGGCTCGCGCTGGAGGAAGCCGGCGTCGACTATGTCGAAGTCGCGCGCGGCAAGCCTTCGAAGGGCCTTGGCACCAAGGCGATGATGGCGGTGATGCAAAGCCCCGACGAGCCGTATCCGCCGTTCGCGCCACCGTTTCTGAAAGACGGCGATCTGGTGATCGCGCAGACCGCCAACATCCTGTTCTATCTCGGCCCGCGGCTCAAGCTCGCGCCGGAGGTGGACAGCCTGCGCCATGTCGCGAACGGCCTGCAGCTGACGATCGCCGACGTCGTCACCGAAGCGCACGACACCCACCATCCGCTCGCGAGCGGCCTCTACTACGAGGATCAGAAAGACGCGGCGAAGGTGCGCGCGCACGATTTCATCGACCATCGGATTCCGAAGTTCATGTCGTACTTCGAGCGCGTGCTCGCGCAGAATCCGGCCGGCGACAGCTTCATGGTCGGCGACACGCTGACCTATGTGGACCTGTCGATGTTCCAACTGATCGACGGTCTGCTGTACGCGTTTCCGCGCGCGCTGAAGCGCTTCGGCGAGCACTATCCGCGGCTCGCCGCGCTGCACGACGCCGTGATCGCAAGACCGAACATCGCCGCGTATCTGGACTCGGACCGGCGCATCGGCCATAACGAAAGCTGCATCTTCCGGCACTATCCTGAACTCGACAAGGCGGCGACTTGAACCGCGCCGCCCGCCCCCGCCCGCTCGCCGCCGCGCGCCCGCCATTCGAGGCGGGCGCGCTGCTGTTGTGCCACGGGTTTTTCAACCGTCCCTCACGCCCCGTACCGACGACGTGCTTTCATTCCTGCTGAAGCTGCGCACCCGCGCCCAAAGCGTTTTCCGCCTCTCAGAAGCCCATACGGTGCTGGTCTGGGCCGTTGTGGTCGGCATTGCCGGCGCGTTGGCGACCATCGTGTTTCGCAAGGGCATCGAACTGCTGCAACTGGCGATTGCCGGCCGCTCCGGCAGCTTCGTCGACATGGCGCGCAGCCTGCCGTGGACCATGCGCATCTGGCTGCCGGCCGCGGGTGGTCTCGTCGCCGGCATTTTCCTGCTGATTGCGCAGCGTCACGCCGACACGAAAACGCACACCGACTACATGGAAGCGGTCGCGATCGGCGACGGCGTCGTGCCGGTGCGCCTGAGCCTGTGGCGCAGCGTGTCGTCGCTGTTTACGATCGCGAGCGGCGGTTCGATCGGTCGTGAAGGTCCGATGGTGCAGCTCGCGGCGCTCGCCTCGTCGCTGATCGGCCGCTGGGTCCACTTCGATCCGCCGCGGCTGCGCCTGCTCGTCGCGTGCGGCGCGGCGGCCGGTATCACGTCCGCGTACAGCGCGCCGATCGCGGGCGCGTTTTTCGTCACCGAGATCGTGCTCGGCTCGATCGCGATGGAAAGCTTCGGGCCGGTGCTGGTCGCGGCGGTCGTCGCGAACATCACGATGCGCGAGTTCGCCGGCTACAAGCCGCCCTACGAGATGCCGGAGTTTCCGACCGTGACCGGTCCCGAGGTGCTGCTGTTCGTCGCGCTCGGCGCGCTGTGCGGCGCGGCCGCGCCGCAGTTTCTGCGGCTGCTCGACGCATCGAAGGCGGCCTTTCGCAAGCTGCCGGTGGCGTTGCCGGTGCGGCTCGCGCTCGGCGGTCTCGTGGTCGGCATCATTTCGGTCGCGGAGCCCGAGGTGTGGGGCAACGGCTACAGCGTCGTGAACTCGATCCTGCATTCGCCGTGGACCTGGTCCGCGCTCCTGCTGGTGCTCGTCTGCAAGCTCGCGGCGACCGCGGCGACGGCCGGCTCCGGCGCGGTGGGCGGCGTGTTCACGCCGACGCTGTTCGTCGGCGCGGCGGTCGGCTCGCTGTTCGGCCAGGGCATGCACGCGTTGTGGCCGCATGCGACGTCGGCCGCTTACGCCTATGCGATGGTCGGCATGGGCGCATTCCTCGCGGGCGCGACCCAGGCGCCGCTGATGGCGATCCTGATGATCTTCGAGATGACGTTGAGCTATCAGGTCGTGCTGCCGCTGATGCTGTCGTGCGTGGTCGCGTATTTCGTCGCTCGCGCGATCGGCAAGACCTCGATGTACGAGATCACGCTGCGCCGCAATCGCGAGGAGCAGGAGCGCTCGCGATTGCGCGCGACGCAGATGCGCGAGCTGATCCGCCCCGCGCAGACCGTCGTGCCGCCGAACGCGACCGTGCACGACATGACGCGCGTGTTCCTCGAGTATCCGGTCAAGTATCTGTACGTCGCGAACGACTCGGGCGCGTTTCTCGGCGTGGTCGCGCTGAAGGACATCACGTCCGATCTGCTCGAGCGGCGTGAAACGTCGATGAAAACCGCCGCCGATTATCTGCAGCCGCATTTCGACGTGCTGACGCCGGACATGTCGCTCGCCATCGCGTTACAGCACTTCATGGCGTTTCAGGGCGAGCGGCTGCCGGTGATCGAAAGCACCGCGCATCCGAAGCTCGCCGGCGTCGTCTACAAGACCTCGCTGCTCGATGCGTACTTCCGCATGAGTCCGTCGCGCTAGAGCTTTCGCAGGCTTCGCGGGGCGCGATGCAAAGCGCCGCGGATTCTCTACAATGGACAGACCCGCCGGCCCTTCACGCGGCCGGCACGCGTGAGCCCAGCTTGGGCGCAGCGACAGCGCCCGCCGTATCGTCGGAGCGAAGATGAGCGAACCGTCCCCCGAGGCCGTACGCCGCGATCAGGCCGGCTGGATTTTCGTGCATATCGAAGGCGAGCCGTACGATCGCGGCGAGCAGCACGGCCAGCTGCTCGCCGACGAAATCAGAAACGCGATCCGCACCGCGCGCTATCTCGCCAAATGGGACACCGGCGAGGAGTTCGACACCTTCGTCAATGCCGCGACGAGCCAGTTCGCGAGCAAGCTCGACACCGAATTCGCCGATGAAATCCATGGCATCGCCGACGGCGCGAATCTGCCGTTCGCCGAAGTGCTTGCGTGGAACGGCTACATGGATCTGCTGCAAAGCTGGTGGCCGACGCACGCCGCGCAGGCGCAGCCGCATCTGGGCGCGAAACTGTGGCGCGGCCGGCGCGGTCACCACTGCAGCGCGTTCATCGCGACCGGCAACGCGACGCGCGACGGCCGCATCGTGATGGCGCACAACTCGTGGGACCGCTACGCGGCCGGCGACGCGTTCAACGTCGTGTTCGACATCGTGCCCGACCGCGGCAACCGCATCCTGATGCAGGGCCTGCCGGGCTGCATCTCGAGCCTGACCGATTTCTGGGTCACGGCGGCCGGCCTGATGATCACCGAAACGACGATCTCGAACTTCGCGGGCTACAACGCGGCCGGTGCGCCCGAGTTCTATCGCTCGCGGCGCGCGTCGCAATATGCGAACAGCATCAAGGAATGGTGCGACATGTTCTCGCTCGCGAACAACGGCGGCTACGCGAACAGTTGGCTGCTCGGCGACACGAAGACCGGCGAGATCGCGCGTTACGAACTCGGGCTGCACTATGCGGGCTTCGAGACCACCAAAGACGGTTTCTACAGCGGCTACAACACCGCGACGGATCTGAAGATCCGCAACCAGGAATGCATCGGCGAAGGCGAGGACTATACCGACGTGCGCAAGAACGGCGCGCGGCGTCTGCGTTTCATGCAGCTCGAGGAACTGCATCGCGGCAGCATCGACGTCGAGCTCGCGAAGCAGATGATCGCCGATCATCACGACGTCTATCTCGATCGCAACGACAACCCGTGCTCGCGCACGATCTGCGGGCATCTGGAGCTCGACGACGCGCGCTTCGGCGGCACCGATCACGGGCCGTTCAATCCGTGGGGCGCGAACGACGGCAAGGTGATCGACAGCGAAATGGCCCGCGAGATGGCCTTCACCGCGCGCTGGGGGCATCCGTGCGGCCGGCCGTTCGACGCACAGGCGTTCATGAAGCGGCATCCGCAGTGGAACTGGCTGAACGGCTATATGCGCGACCGGCCGTCGTGGCCGTGGACGCGCTTCGATGTGCTGCGCTAGCGCATGGCGGACGCGCGCGCCTGTTCATGCGATGATGGAATCTACAATCCGGTTTTGTCGCAAATGTGCGCGCGTTGCAGTATTTGCCATCTAAGATAGTAAAGAGCCTGGGGCCGCGCAGCGCCATGCCGTCCTCGGCTCGCACCGTCCTCTCGACGCGGGACGGCACAGGGTTTGCTCGATTGTCAGCGCCGCATGAGCTTTAGGAGGTCGGGCGATGAAAACCTCGACACTGTTAATCATGGTGACGCTGTCAGCCTCGTGCTTTGCCGCGCCGGTTCATACCGCCTCGGACAGCACGGATTCCATCACGCTTGCGCAACGCGCGAACGCCGCGCCGGTCGCGCCTGCGGCCCCAGACGTGTCGAGCACCGACGCCAGCCGTCCGCAGCAATGGGAGCATATTGCGCTGCCGAAGTCCCGACATCTGGAACGCAGCCTGACCGGGCAGAACGAGCATCTGACCACGTGAGGGCCGCCGCAACGGCGGGCGGCGGCGCGGCTACGACGGCGCGCCTGCCCGGTTTGCGCCGGCTGTCATGACGATGGGGTGGCGATGGGCGCGGGATTGCAACAGACTGCGAGAAACTCATCGCGGCGAGGCGCTGGCTTTTCGTGGCAGCAATAACGACGTGACTAACTTAAGCTCACCAGGAGCATGCGCATGACGGCCTCGGATATCCCCGGCGAATCGATCGATCTGCAGATCGCCGATCTTCTCAGCGAAGTCGAATTCCCGACCAACAAGGACGCACTCGTCGACGCCGCGCGCGAAGCCGGCGCGAGCAACGAGGTGTTGGCGATGCTCGATGGTATGCCGGAGCAGGATTATGTCGACATCGAGTCGGTCACGCGCCTGATCGGCGGCAACTATGGCCCGGGCTTAGGGATTTGAACCCGGATTCAGCCTCGCCTCACCTCACACGTCAGAACTGCGACGACGCCGCGATCCGCGCGCGCGCCACCCGCGTCACACGGCGCGTCGTGCGGCTGTTTTCGAGCGCGTCGTCGGCGATCTCGCGCGCCGTCGGAGCGTCGGACCCGCTCACCCCGGCCACCACCCGCACCGGCGCCACGCTACGGGAATCCCGCGCCTGCGCGCTGTCCGGCTGGAAATGCTCGACCAGATGGTCGATGAACGTCCGCACCTTCGCCGGCAGATGCAGCCGGCTCGGATACGCAATCGTGATTTCGATGGGCGGCAGACTGTACGCGTCGAGCAGACGCACGAGCCGCCCCGCCGTCAGATCACGGCCGATCAGGTAGCTCGGCAGGATCGCCACGCCCATGCCGAGCAGCGCGAACTGCCGCAGCATCTCGGCGTTGTTCGCCGCGATCGCGTTGGTCGGCCGCACCCGCACTTCGCCGTCCGGCCCATTGAACAACCGCTCCTCGCCGCCCTGCTCGGCCGGCCTGCTCAGGCACGAATGCCTGAGCAGATCCTCGGGGCGCTTCGGCGTGCCGTGTTGCGCCAGATACTCGGGCGTCGCGCAAACCGTCATGTAGCCGGTCGTCAACCGCCGCGTGACGATGCTCGCGCTGCGCATGTGCCGCGCAGCCAGGATGCCGACGTCGAAGCCCTCTTCGACCAGATCGACGTGGCGGTCGGCGAGCGTGACGTCGGGCACGACGTCGGGATAGCGCGCCGCGTACGACTGCACGACCGGCGCGAGACTGTGCAATCCGAACACGACCGGCGCGACGATGCGCAGCGTGCCGACCGGCTCGTGATTGCGCGCCACCACCATCTGCTCGACGCTCTCGAGATCGGCGAGGATGTGGCGTACGCGCTCCAGATAGGTCGCGCCCGATTCGGTCAGCGAAAGACGGCGGGTGGTGCGGTTCAGCAGTCGCGTGCCGAGCCGCGCTTCGAGATCCGCGACGTGCCGCGTGACGACCGCGGTGGACAGATCCAGCGCGCCCGACGCGCCGACGAAACTGCCGAGGTCCGACACCTTGACGAACACGCGCATCGACTGCAGTTGATTCATGGACGACTCCTGCCTCGGTAAAGCCGGGCCGGCGCAACCGTTGCCGCCTGTGTCGACCCGCGCCGCATGGGCGCGCGCGGGTCCGCCCAACGCAACCGATTCTAGCGATAGGACATGTCCCAACCCTGACCCAGACATGACATTCCGGTCAGATTCGGCGCGGCGTGTCCATCGCGCCACTATTACGGCGTCTATCGTGGATTTTAGCTAGGTATAAACCCTAGTTTACTGGTAAGATGGCGGCCAAAGAAAGTTACCGCTACACCGCCATGCCACATCGTTTTCGTCTGCTGGAAAAGATCGCGTTTTCGCTGGTTTGCTGGTCGGCCGCCGCAAGCTCGGCCTATATCGCTTACGAGCGCTGCCCCGATATCAAGGTTGCCCTGCACGCCGGGGAAAAATTCCTCGACGCCAGCGGCCAGTACGCGTTCGCGTGCGCGGCGCCCGCCGCCGAGGCCTGCGCGCAACTGCCGGTCGAATGATTTTTCCGCCTTGAACCGTCTCTGATGCGCGATCCCTCCGGGTCGCGCATCCGCGCATCCGCGCCTCCAGGCTCAACGCCTACCGTTACGCATCGCGCCCGAACACCACGCGCGAGAAAAACCCCGCCAGCACCGTTTCGGCCATCTCCGCCGGCACATTTTGCGGATCGACCGTGTAGAAGAACTGCACGCCGTCGCACAGACCCATCAGGCCGATCGCGAGCTGCTCGGGCGGCATCGACATCGGCGTGCCCACGCGCTCCGAGAACTCGCGCACATAGGCGCTCAACTGTTCGATCTTTTCGTGCATGAACGCGTTGAAGCGCAGCCGGAAACGGCCGTCGCGCACCGCCAGTAGCTTCGCCTCCACCCACAACAGAAAACACTTGTTCTCGCGATGCAGCGAGCTGTAGTAGCGCAGCACGCGCGCCTCCATCTCCTCGCGGGACGCCGCGCTTTCGAAGATCGCATGCAGGCCCGCCTGCATCGCTTCGTGATCGCGCCGCAATAGCTCCAGAAACAGCTCGGTCTTGCTGCGGAAGTTCGAATAGAACGCGCCGCGCGTATAGCCAGCCGCCGCCGCGATGTCCTCGACACTCGCCGCGACGAAGCCCTTCTTCATGAAAATTGCCTGCGCGGCATCGAGCAGCCGCTCCCGCGTCTGGTCCTTGCTCTGCTCTCTTGTCAGTCTTTGACGTTTCATGGCCGCAAGCCTAGCACCCAAAAGAATTCAAATCCATCCATACATTCAGATACATGAGTGTATTAGAATGCATTGCTTCATTCAAAGCCATTCCTGTATGCCATTAGCATGGCGCGGCATGCGGGTCTTCGCTGGCGGGCCGCGCGGCTTGCCGTGTTCGTTCGCTGTCTCCAGATGGGGTAATTGTGAAGCGTCCCGGTTCTCCCGCATCGTCAGCGATGCGCCAGCAGTCTCCCCCATCCTCTCACCGCGGTTTCTCCAGCCAGACCTGCGCGTTGGCGCTGGCAGGCGTGCTCGCGCTCGCGGCCTGCTCGAAGAGGGAAGCCGCGGCGCCCGCGCCGCGCCCGGTGGTCGCGCTCGCCGTGCATGCGGACGGCCACGCGCTGCAGGCGGCGTCGCTGCCCGGCGAAGTGCAGGCGCGCTATTCGACGCCGCTGTCGTTCCGCGTCGCTGGCAAGATCATCGAGCGGCGGGTACGGCTCGGCGACACGGTGAAAAGCGGCGAAGTCGTCGCGCTGCTCGACCCGGCCGATGCGCAGAAAAACGCCGCGAGCACGCAGGCGCAGCTCGACGCCGCGCAGCACAACCTCGTCTATGCGCAGCAGCAGCTCGAACGCGACAGGGCGCAGGCCAAAGAGAACCTGATCGCGCCCGCGCAGCTCGAACAGACCACCAACGCCTACGCGTCCGCGCTCGCGCAGCGCGATCAGGCGCAGCAGCAGGCGGCACTCGCGAAGAACCAGCTGCAGTACACGACGCTCGTCGCCGGTCATGCGGGCGTCATCACGGCTGAACAGGCGGACACGGGCCAGAACGTGTCGGCGGGTCAGGCCGTCTACAACCTCGCGTGGAGCGGCGACGTCGACGTGCTGTGCGACGTGCCCGAAAGCGCGCTCGCCGCATTCGCGGTCGGCCAGAACGCGAGCGTCACGCTCGCCGCGCTGCCGGGCCGCACGCTCGGCGCACGCGTGCGCGAGCTGTCGCCGGCCGCCGATCCGCAGAGCCGCACCTGGCGCGCGCGTCTGACCCTGCTCGATGCCGGCGCCGACGTGCGCCTCGGCATGACCGCCGACGTCACGCCGGCCGTGCCGCTCGCCGCGGCGGCCGCGCAGCACGGCGTGTTCACGCTGCCGGTCACCGCGCTGTTTCACGAGGGGCGCGAACCGGCCGTGTGGGTCGTGCGCGCAGCGGACAACACGCTCGAGCTGCGTCGCGTAACCGTCACGCGCTACTACGAGCGCACGTTCGTCGTCAGCGATGGCCTGAAAGATGGCGAAAGCGTCGTGCTGCAGGGCGTGCACACCGTGAGCGCCGGCCAGAAAGTCCGCGCGATCGCACCGCTGCATCCCGAGGACTTCGCTTCATGAGCACGTCGCACGAAGAGGGACGCTTCAATCTGTCCGCGTGGGCGCTGCGTCATCAGGCGCTGGTCGTATTCCTGATCGCGCTCGCCACTGCGTTCGGCATTCTCGCCTACACGCGGCTCGCGCAGTCGGAAGACCCGCCCTTCACGTTCCGCGTGATGGTGATCCGCACGTTCTGGCCGGGTGCCACCGCGCGCCAGGTACAGGAGCAGCTGACCGATCGCATCGGCCGCAAGCTGCAGGAAACGCCGTACATCGATTTCGTGCGCAGCTACTCGCGTCCCGGCGAATCGCTGATCTTCTTCACGATGAAGGACTCGGCGCCGGTGAGCCAGGTGCCCGAGACGTGGTACCAGGTGCGCAAGAAAGTCGGCGACATCGCGTCGAGCTTGCCGCCGGGCATCCAGGGCCCGTTCTTCAACGACGAATTCGGCGACGTCTACACCAACATCTACACGCTCGAAGGCGACGGCTTTTCCGCTGCGCAACTGCACGATTACGCGGACCAGCTACGCTCGGTGCTAGTGCGCGTGCCGGGCGTCGGCAAGGTCGACTATTTCGGCGATCCCGATCAGCACATCTACATCGAGATCGCCAACACGCAGTTGACGCGTCTCGGCATCTCGCCACAACAGCTTGGGCAGGCGATCAACGCGCAGAACACGATCGCGCCCGCGGGCACGCTGACCACCACGGACGACCGCGTGTTCGTGCGCCCGAGCGGCCAGTTCAACGACGTGCGCGCGCTCGCCGACACGCTGATCCGCATCAACAACCGCACGTTGCGTCTCGGCGACATCGCGACGATCAAGCGCGGCTACGACGACCCGGTCGTCACGCAGATGCGCTTCGGCGGCAAACCCGTGCTCGGTATCGGCGTGACGATGCAGCCGGGCGGCGACGTGATCCGCCTCGGCCGCGCGCTCGATCAGCAGATGACCCAACTGCGCGCCGCGCTGCCCGCCGGATTGAATCTCGTCGAAGTATCGAGCATGCCGCACGCGGTCGCGCGCTCGGTCGACGACTTCCTCGAAGCGGTCGCCGAAGCGGTCGCGATCGTGCTGGTCGTGAGCCTCGTGTCGCTCGGCGTGCGCACCGGCATGGTGGTCGTGATCTCGATTCCGGTGGTGCTCGCGGTCACCGCGCTGTGCATGTACCTGTTCGATATCGGCCTGCACAAGGTATCGCTCGGCACACTCGTGCTCGCGCTCGGCCTGCTCGTCGACGATGCGATCATCGCGGTCGAAATGATGTCGGTGAAGCTCGAGCAAGGCTGGAACCGCACGCGCGCCGCGGCCTTCGCGTACACCAGCACCGCGTTTCCGATGCTGACCGGCACGCTCGTCACCGTGTCCGGCTTCCTGCCGATCGCGCTCGCGAAGTCGAGCACCGGCGAGTACACGCGCTCGATCTTCGAGGTGTCGGCGATCGCGCTGATCGCGTCGTGGCTCGCGGCGGTCGTGCTGATTCCGCTGCTCGGCTATCACATGCTGCCCGAGCGCAAGCGCCATGCGCACGAGCCTGACGATCACGAACATGACATCTATGACACGCGCTTCTACACGCGCTTGCGCGGCTGGATCGGCTGGTGCATCGAGCGGCGCTTCGTCGTGCTCGCGATCACCGTGCTGCTGTTCGTGCTCGCGATGGCCGGCTTCTCGCTCGTGCCGCAGCAGTTCTTCCCGAGCTCGGACCGGCCGGAGTTGCTGGTCGATGTGCGGCTGCCCGAAGGCGCGTCGTTCGATGCAACGCTGCGCCAGGCGCAGCGCCTCGAACAGGTTCTCAAAGGCCGGCCTGAAATCGATCACTCAGTCAGCTTCGTCGGCACCGGCGCGCCGCGCTTCTATCTGCCGCTCGATCAGCAATTGCAGCAGCCGAACTTCGCACAGTTCGTGATCACCGCGAAGTCGGTCAAGGATCGCGAGAAGCTCGCGCAGTGGCTCGAACCGGAGTTGCTCAACAACTTCCCGGCGATCCGCACGCGCCTGTCGCGCCTCGAGAACGGGCCGCCGGTCGGCTATCCGGTGCAGTTCCGCGTGAGCGGCGACGACATCGCGACCGTGCGCTCGATCGCCGAACGCGTCGCCGCGACGATGCGCGCCAATCGCGGCACCCGCAACGTGCAGTTCGACTGGGACGAACCCGCCGAGCGCTCGGTGCGCTTCGAGATCGACCAGAAACGCGCGCGCGAGCTCGGCGTGACGTCCGAAGACATCGCCAGCTTTCTCGCGATGACGATGTCCGGCTACACGGTCACGCAGTATCGGGAGCGCGACAAGCTGATCAGCGTCGATCTGCGCGCGCCGCGCGCCGAACGCGTCGACCCGTCGCAGCTGACCGCGCTCGCGATGCCGACGCCCAACGGCCCGGTGCCGCTCGGCACGCTCGGACATCTGCGCAACGACCTCGAATACGGCGTGATCTGGGAACGCGACCGTCAGCCGACCATCACCGTGCAGTCGGACGTGGCGGCCGGCGCGCAAGGCATCGACGTCACGCACGCGGTGGACCGCGCGCTCGCGCCGATCCGCGCGACGCTGCCGGTCGGCTACCGGATCGAGATCGGCGGCTCCGTCGAGGAAAGCGCCAAGGGTCAAACCTCGATCAACGCGCAGATTCCGATCATGGTGATCGCGGTGCTCACGCTGCTGATGATCCAGCTGCAAAGCGTCGCGCGCGTGCTGATGGTCGTGCTGACCGCGCCGCTCGGCCTGATCGGCGTCGTGCTCACCTTGCTGCTGTTCGGCCAGCCGTTCGGCTTCGTCGCGATGCTCGGCGTGATCGCGATGTTCGGCATCATCATGCGCAACTCGGTGATTCTCGTCGATCAGATCGAGCAGGACATTGCGTCGGGGCAGAAGCGTTTCGATGCGATCGTCGGCGCGACCGTGCGGCGGTTCCGGCCGATCACGCTGACCGCCGCGGCCGCCGTGCTCGCGCTGATCCCGCTGCTGCGCTCGAACTTCTTCGGGCCGATGGCGACCGCGCTGATGGGCGGCATCACGAGCGCGACGATCCTCACGCTGTTCTATCTGCCCGCGTTGTACGCCGCGTCGTTCCGCGTACGCGCCGACGAGCGCGAGCCGCAGACGCCGTCCGGTGCCGGCGCCACGCACACGGGTAACTGAGCATGAGCACGAGCATGACTACTCCCGCCCTATCCCGCCACCGCCGCGCGCGCTTCGACGCGCTGGCCCGTACCACGCTTGCCACCAGCATCGCCGGCATCACCTGCATGCTCGGCGCCTGCTCGTTCGGACCGAACGGCGACGCGCCCGCGATGCCGCAGCCCGCGCACTACGGTGCCGAGCCGCTACCGACGCAAACCGTGACTGCGCAGGGCGTCTCGCAGCAGTTCGTGACCGGCGCGCAGCCGGTGCCCGAATGGTGGAAGCTGTACCGCTCGGATGCGCTGAACGCGCTCGTCGACGAAGGCCTGCGCAACAGTCCGACGCTCGACGCGACCGACCGCAGTCTCGCGGCCGCGCGCGAGCAATTGCGCGCGCAGGTCGGCAGCTCGCTGCTGCCGACCATCGACGCCGGCGGCCAGGCCACCCGCAATCGCGCGCTCGCGATCCCCGAGATCGGACCGAACACGTTTCTGTACAACGTGTTCGTCGGTCAGTTGCAGGCGCGCTACACGTTCGATCTGTTCGGCGCCGCGCGTCTCGCGAACGCGGCGCTCGCCGCGCGCGTGAACGTGCAGGTCTACCAGCTCGAGGCGGCGCGGCGCGCGCTCGCCGCGAACATCGTGACCGCGACGATCACGAGCGCCGCGCTGCATGCTCAGATCGACACGACCGAGCGGCTCGTGGTCCTCGCCAACGATCAGGCGCGCGATACCGAGCGGCGCTTCGCGCTCGGTGCGGTATCGCATGCCGATCTGCTGAACGCGCAGCAGAGCGCGGCGAGCGTGTCGGCGAGTCTGCCGGCGCTGAAGCAACAGTGGCTCACTACGCGTCACGCGCTCGCGGTGCTGCTTGGCCGCACACCCGATGCCGCGCCCGACGACATCGATCTCGCGCAGTTGCATGTGCCGGAGCAGGTGCCGGTGGTGGTGCCGTCGGAGCTGCTGCGCACGCGGCCCGACATCGAGGCCGCCGACGCCGCGCTGAAGGCCGCTGCGACCGATGTCGGCGTCGCCACCGCGCAGATGTTCCCGAGTCTGTCGCTGTCGGCATCGATGGGACAAGGCGGGTTTAGCTGGCCGGTCGCGATGTCCGGTGCGGGGGCCATCTGGAGCATCGGCGCGTCGCTGTCGCAACCGCTGTTTCACGGCGGCGCGCTGCTCGCGCAGCGCCGCGCGGCGCAGCACACGTATGAAGCGAGCGTGTCGCAGTACAAACAGACCGTGCTGGCCGCGTTTCAGAACGTCGCCGACACGCTCGCCTCACTCGAGCACGACGCGCAGTCGCTCGATGCCGCGAACGTCGCCGCGCGTTCGGCACAGGGCGTGTTCAACGAGACCTCGGCGCGCTCTCGGCTCGGCGCGCTGCCCGTCGCCGCGACGCGTTCGAGCGAGCAGCAATGGCGCAACGCGCAGCTCGATGAGATCCGCTATATGAGCGCGCGGCTGACGGATACGGCGGCGTTGTTTCAGGCGATGGGGAATCCGCTGGTTGATCAGGCAGGCGTATCATCGGCTGCGGCGACTTCGGCTTCTGCGCCTGCATCGGTTGGGACGACGAACACGGCGACATCCAACTAAATCTCGGATTCCGTACGGAACGCGGCACACTTATCCCCAGTTCGTGTTGATGAGCCTGTTGAAAACTGTCTGAACAACGGGCTAACGCATTGAACCTAATACGATTTGTTTGTACGGTGCGAAACGAATCAGAAGCAAGCCACAGGACGCGTGCTCTACAGCGCCTCAACGGTGTTTATCGATCACTGAATCGTGCTATCAGATCGATGCATGCTTGAGGCGCGAAAGAACTTGCCCACTCTTGCGAGCTTTTGAACTCGGGCTCAAGACGAGCAAGCGCCTCAGATAGCCACTGCGACCGTTGCGCTTCGAGAGGCAAATGATCGGTCTCTGATCGAATGACGACGAAGATTCTCCTTCGCTCTATCCCTGAGCGATAAGGGTCTCGTCGTGACAAATCAGCAAGGCGAGCAACACATTGCCTGGGAAGATATTTGCGAAATCGTCGCTACGCGGTCAGAACAATGGATTGGAAATTCGATCGTATTGCTCATCCGGCTAGACGATGGCCGTACCATGACCGTGCCGGAAGGCGATTGTCGAGGTGTTTCGCCGCTGACATGACGGTATGCGGCGAGAGCGGGCCGGTGCCCGTATCGCTTAAGAATCCACGGCCCCCGCGCACCCGCCATCCGAGACATCAAGGCTTGTTCGACTCGAACAGATCCATAATCTGCTTCTTCTCGGTCGTCGACACGCTCGGCGGCGGCACCACCGGCGGCGTCATGCCCGCCGGGCCGACCCCGCCCATCGCATCGGTCGCGCCGGCCATCGGATTGCCCGAATCGAGACCGATGCTCGCGACGAAGCCTTGCCCCGGCAACTTGTCGGTAAAGAACAGCTCGCCGTTCATCACCGTCACACCGTCGGGTTGCTGCGGCTCGGCCTGTGGCACACCGCGCAGCGCGCGCTGCATGTACTCGACCCAGATCGGCAGCGCGAGCTGCGCGCCGAATTCGCGGCTGCCGAGACTCTTCGGCTGGTCGTAGCCCATCCACGCGACCGCCACCAGCGACTGCTGATAGCCGGCGAACCAGCCGTCCTTCGCGTCGTTGGTCGTACCGGTCTTGCCCTGCAGGTCCGAGCGCTTCAGCACGTTGGTGCCCGCGCCCGTACCCGCGGTCGCGACCGAGTGCAACAGGCTGTTCATGATGTATGCGTTACGCGGCTCGAGCGTGCGCGGCGCGTCGTGCCCAGCGACGAGCGGCTGCGCGCGCGAGATCGCCACGCCACGCGCGTCGGTCACTTCGTTGATCAGATACGGATTGATCCGATAGCCGCCGTTCGCGAACACCGAGTACGCGCCCGCCGACTGCAGCGGCGTGACGAGGCCCGCGCCCAGCGCCATCGGCAGATACGGCGGGGTCTTGTCGGCGTCGAAGCCGAAGCGCTGCGTGACGAAGTCCTGCGCGTACCTGGTGCCGATGAACGACAGGATGCGGATCGACACGAGGTTCTTCGACTTCTGCAGCGCGAGGCGCATCGACATCGGACCGTCAGGCTGGTCGTCGTCCTTCGGCTCCCACGCGTCGCCGCCCGGCGTGCTCGGCGGGAAGTACAGCGGCGCGTCGTTGATGATCGTCGCCGGTGCGAGCCCCTTGTCGAGCGCCGCCGAATAGATGAACGGCTTGAAGCTCGAACCCGGCTGCCGCCACGCTTGCGTTACGTGGTTGAACTTGTTCTTGTTGAAGTCGAAACCGCCGATCAGCGCGCGGATCGCGCCGTCCTGCGGCGTCAGCGACACGAGCGCGCCCTCGACCTGCGGCAACTGCGTGATCTGCCAGTTGCCCTTGTCGTCGGCGACGAGGCGCACGATCGAACCCGGCTTGATGCGCAGCGTCGCGTTCGCGCGCGGGCTCAGCGCCGCGGCGACGAAGCGCAGGCCGTCGCCCGACACCGTCACCCGGGTGCCGTCGACCAGTTGCGCGGCCACCTGCTTCGCGCTCGCGTCCGTCACCACGCCGGCGATGATCTCGCCGTTGTCCGGGTGATCGGTCAGCGCGTCGTCGATCGTCTGGTCGCGGTCGTCGCCCGCCTCGGGCAACTGCACGAAGCCTTCCGGTCCGCGATAGCCGTGGCGCCGCTCGTAGTCCATCACGCCCTTGCGCACCGCGCGATACGCAGCGTCCTGATCGGCGGAATCGATCGTGGTGGTCACGTTCAGGCCGCGCGTATAGGTTTCGTCCTTGTACTGCGCGTACATCATCTGCCGCACCATTTCGGCGACGTACTCGGCGTGCACGCTGTACTCGTTGCCCGGATTCTTCGTGTGAATGTCTTCCTTCACGGCCTGGTCGTACTGCTGCTGCGTGATGTAGTTCAGCTCGAGCATGCGTCGCAGGATGTACTCCTGACGGATCTTCGCGCGCTTCGGATTGACGACCGGGTTATACGCGGACGGCGCCTTCGGCAGGCCCGCGAGCATTGCGGCCTGGGCCAGCGTGAGGTCCTTCAGGTCCTTGCCGAAGTACACGCGCGCGGCCGCGGCGAAGCCGTACGCGCGCTCGCCCAGATAGATCTGGTTCATGTACAGCTCGAGGATCTGGTCTTTCGTCAGCGCGCGCTCGATCTTGTACGCGAGCAGCATCTCGTAGATCTTGCGCGTGTACGTCTTCTCGCTGGAGAGGAAGAAGTTGCGCGCGACCTGCATCGTGATCGTGCTCGCGCCCTGCGACGCGCCGCCATGCGCAAGGTCGGCGAAACCGGCGCGCAGGATGCCGACGAAGTCGACGCCGCCGTGTTCGTAAAAGCGGTAGTCCTCGATCGCGAGCACCGCTTTTTTCATCTGGTCGGGGATGTCCTGGAAGCGCACGAGGCTGCGCCGCTCCTCGCCGAATTCGCCGATCAGCACGTGATCGGCGGTGTAGACGCGCAGCGGCACTTTCGGGCGATAGTCGGTCAGCGCGTCGAGCGACGGCAATTGCGGCCCCATCACGACGAGCGCATAGCCGACGATCAGCGCTCCGACCACGGCGACGGTCGCGATCAGGCCGAAGAACCACAGCACGAGCGACGCTCCGATCGAACGACGGCCGCGCTCGGGCTCGCGCGAGGCGGCATTGCGTCCAGGGGTGCGTTGGTGGGAGTCCCGGTCTTCACCAGCCGGAGAGTTCGAGGAATGCGGTCGTTTGATGATTGGCATGACTGGAATAATGAGCCCGCAACTGCGCGCCTGTCTGCACGCGCTCGCGGCGCGCATGGGTCGTGTTCGACGTCCTGGCCGGGACGTACGCCGCCCTGCGGACCTTGCCCCCGGCCGGCCGCACGGCACGCCTCGGGCCATGTCCGGCGCAACGTAACAGCGCATTTTAAAGAAATCGGCAGCGGTCCAAGGCAGTTTTTTTGTAAGAATTCCCTTTGCCGGCCGCCTTTTCCTGGCAAGGGTCTGTAATTTCGCGCAGCGCGCATTGCAGCGTGCGCGCGACGCGCAGCTTATGCGGGGTTATCAACATTTTCTGTTGAAAGGGCTGTGGACAAACCGGCCGCAAACACTACAACTCATTGATGTCACGGGATTTTCGCACCGCGCTTGTTCCGTGGCGGCGCAACTCGTCATATGATGAACCCCGCGCGCGTCCCTCGATGCGCGCGACGGGGACCCCAACGGCGGGATCCAACGGCAGTTCCGATGACGGGTTCCGACACCGTATCCGAAGGCACGCGCTGATCCGCCCATGCTAACAAGACTGCGAGTCGATCATGTCCAAGCCCAGTGAGCGCATCGTCGTATTCGTCACGACCGCGCAGAAACGTGCGATCACCGCGACTGCCGAGGATCTGGGCATCAGCGTGAGTGAACTGATGCGGCGCGCGGTGCTGAGCTTCGGCGCGACCAGCGAACAGGTCAAGGCCGCGAGCATCGTCGACCGGCTGCGCGCGCCGCGCGCGCCCGATCCGCTGAACGCGGCGCTGCAGCGCGTCGCGCGCGGTACGCGCTATGCGCGTGCCGCGCTGCCGGTAGCGCTGCAAGCGGATGAGAAAGACGCGGCGGCTCCGGCGCCTGCCGGCGCGGCCGATGCCGTGGCTTCGCCCTCGATGCAGCAAGCCGGTCGCCCCGCTCCCGTGACCGACGCTGTGGATGCCCCCGCCCCGCTGCTTCCCGCGGGCGTCGCCGCCGCGCTCGCCGCCGAGCAGGACGAACAGGCCGCGGCCACCGCCGAAGCCGTCGCGCGTCTGACGGCAGCACGAGCCGCCGAAAACGCGGAAAACGCCGAAGCGGACGCAATCGACAACGCCGCATCGAAACGGCTGCCCGGCACGTCGGCGCGTCTGCGCAACTCACTCAAGCGCCGCCCCAACGACCAGGACTCCGACGACGACGAACCGCACAGCGACCCGAGCGCCGACAGCGGCCGTTTCGCGTGACGCAAAGCGTGACGGAAAATTACTGCGCACCGAGCCGCAATCACTGCATCCGAGCGATGCAGGCGAGCGTACGCAACGAGTCCCCGTTGCATATCGTTACATCAGTGACACCTGCGTGAAACTCCGCTCGGTAACGCCCGCCCACACCCGCAAACAGCGGCTTTTCGCGCATCGTTCGAGCCTTCGGGAAGCCGCATCGATTAAGCCATCTTTAAGACAGCCGGTGGTGTAATATCCGCCGTCAAGTAAATGATCCGCCGTCAAGTCCATGCCCATCGCGGCTTTCCATCATCGCGGCAATCCTCAACCAGCGTTGCGCTCAACAAAAACGGACCGCGCTATTGCAATTGGCAAGTGCGCCCCGAACTCCGGTCCGAACGTTGCGCAGCATGGCGCACGGCGGCGTAAAGTAGCAGTAGTTCAAGGCAGTCAGGCGCGCACGCATCGTCGGCGCCGCTCACATTCTCTGGAGGTTTTCATGTCGCTTTTTGACAGCATTTCGCGCACGCTCAAAGGTCTTTTGAACGATGCGGCCGACTCGGTGCAGGATCCGTCGCGCGACTCGCGCCAGATCGTGCGCGAACTCGACGACAGCATCGGCAAGGCCGAGAACTCGCTGATCGAGATTCAGGCGCAGGTCGCCACCCAGCAAAGCAAGCGCGATGTTGCCGCGGACAAGGCGAAGAAGTATGAAGACGGTGCTCGCCGTGCGCTGCAGTCCGGCGACGAAGCGCTCGCGCGTGAAGCGCTCGGCGCGCAGGCCACGGCCGAAGCCGAACGCGATGCGCTGACCAAAGAACTGACTTCGCTGGAGCCGTCGGTCGCGCAACTGACGAGCCAGATCGAGGACATGCGCACGCGCCGCAACGACCTGAACGCGCGCTCGAACATCCTGCAAGCCAAGCAGCAGATCGCGCAGGCGAAAGATACCGCGGCCACCGCACTCGGCGGCATCGGCGGCAAGAACCTGTCCGAGGATTTCCAGAAGCTCGAAGATAAAGTCGCGCTGTCGAACGCGCGTTCCGACGCACGTCTGAACTCCGCCGACGAGAAAAGCGGCAAGGCGCTCGACGACAAGCTCGCGGATCTGAACCGCGGCCCGTCCGTCGACGATCGGCTCGAAGCGCTGAAGAAGCAGCTCAATACGCCGGCGCAGTAAATGCCGGATGCGTGTACTTCCTCGCAGCAAGTACACGCAGCAATGACAGCAGTAGCAGTACATGCCGGTGCGCTCGCTTCTGAACGCACCGGCATACCGGCCGCCACAGGCAGCCACCGCAATCGACTGATGGAGACGGGCGCGCCCCGCCCGGTCCGCAAATGAAAAAACTTTTCGCAACCGCCTTCGCTTCGCTGCTGCTCGTGTCGGCCGCGGCGTTCGCGGTGCCGACCGCTCAGCAAATCGAATCGGCGATGTCGCAGGGCAACTGGCAGCAGGCCGACGCCGGCCTCACCGAAGTGTTGCAAGCGCATCCGAACAACGCGCACGCGCACTATCTGTACGCCCAGGTGCTCGATCGCGAAGGCCGTTCCGCCGAGGCGCTCGCGCAGCTCCAACAGGCAAAGACGCTCGATCCGCAGGTCCGCTTCACCGACCCGAGCCGCTTCGCGCAAACCGAAGCGCGCCTGCGCCGCGACGCGGAACGCGCGGGCGGCAACGTCACCCGTCACGCCGCGAATCCGTTCGCGCAGCAGAATGCGCCTGCTGTGCAGCAACAGTCGGCGATGATGTCGCAAGCGCAACAACGGCATGGTCCGGGGGTGGGTATGTGGATCGGTATCATTGTTCTGATCGCGGTGATCGCGCTCGTGCTGCGCTGGACCTTGCGCCGCGCGCGCAGCCAGGAAGACACGCGCGCCGACGAGGACCGCCGCGCGCAATTGAAGCGCGCCACCGACATGCTCAACACGGTGCGTTCGATCAAGCTCGACGTGAAGCTATCCACCGTGCCGGGTCACGAGTTGCTCGAGAAAGACGTCGAAGCGACCGAAGAGCAGTTGCGCGGCGCCGTCGAAACGCTGTCGAACGGCAAGAATCCGCTGCCGCCCTATGCACTCGACGAGTTCGAGCAGCGCATCGCGAGCCTGCGCGCGCGCGCCGACGGCCGGCCCGATCCGACCGCCGCGTCCGTGGGCAGCGCTCAGCAATCGACGTACGCTCAGGAGGCCGAGCGCTTCGGCAACCCGCAACCGCCTTATCCGCAACAGGGTCCCTATCAGCAGCAGCCGCAGGTCATCGTTCAGCAAGGCGGTGGCATGGGTGGCGGCATGGGCGGTCTGCTGACCGGCGTGCTGCTTGGCGAGGCGCTCAGTCACGGGCGTGACCGCGTAGTCGAGCGCGACGTGATCGTCGACCCCGACGAACTGCGCCGGCGCGGCAACGACGGCGGAAACGGCGGCGGCCTCGACTTCGGTCAGGGTTCGAACGACTGGAACGATGACGGCAGCGGCGGCGGCATCGACATGGGCAGCAACGACGATTCCGGCGGTTGGACCGATACCTGATCGAACCCGATCGATCCGCGTCGAATGAAAAGACAGGCTCCTTCGCGGAGCCTGTTTTTTGCCTGCCGGTTTTGTGTACCGCCTTCGTTCAAGTCAGGCCCGCGCCGACTCCGCCTGGCTACCCTCGTGCTGCGCGAGCACGACCGCCCCCGCAAACAGCCGCACGATGAAACGTTCCGCGTAATCGATCAATGCGTCGCGGCGCGCGGGGTTCGCATCGATATATTCAGCGGATAGATGAAACAGTTGCAGCACGATCTGCGTGCAGACTTCGTCGACGGTCTCGCGCGCGAGTCGCGGCATCAATTCGAGCTGCACGACGTCGTCCGCCATCTCCGCCGACACCTCGTGCAGGTTCGCGCGCACCGCTTCGCGCAAAGCCGGCGACGTGCCGTGGTATTCGGCCAGCGCGCTCAGGAACGCCTCGCGGTTCGCGAGCGCGAACGCGAAAAACGCGACGCACGCGCGCCGCGGCACGCTGTGCGGTTCGTCGTGCGCGGCGAGCCAGCGCTCGCGCCGCAGCATCGGCCGAAGCCGTCGGCTCACCGAGGCAACGGCTTCGCGCGCAAGCTCGTCGAGCGCGCTGAAATGGCGGTAGAACGTGTTCGGATTGAGCCCCGCCTCGCGTGCGAGTTCGCGCAAGCCGAGGCTCGCGAAACTGCGGCCGCCGGCGGTCAACCGCAGCGCGGCCTCGATCAGCTTGCGCTTGCCGGGCGGCAACTCCGGGCCGGCGACGGACGCTGCTTCGGGGACGGTCGTCATCGTGCGTTCAATCGTCGCGCGGTATGCGCGTTTAATAGCTGCACTCTAAACGATCTTGACGCGATGTGTACAGTTGTCTACCCTGCGCGTTAAGCCGTGTGTAGACAGCCGTAGACGCGCGATCTCGCCCCTGCCCGTCGCGCCGCACGAGTCCAGCGCGCCGTAGCCGCTATCGTTTCACCCGCCGCTTTCGCCCCGTGCCGGAGACCGCCGTGACGCCTGCCCCTTCCGCTTCACCCACCGCGCTGCGCATTGCGATCGTCGGCAGTGGCTTTGCCGGCATCGGCATGGCCATCCGTCTGCAGCAAATGGGCATCACGTCGTTTACGGTCTATGAGGCCGCGAGCGGCATCGGCGGCACCTGGCGTGACAATACCTACCCCGGCGCGGCCTGCGATGTCCCCTCGCATCTCTATTCGTTCTCGTTCGAGGCGAATCCGGCGTGGTCGCGCTCGTTCAGCAGCCAGGCCGAAATTCTCGCGTATCTGCAGCACTGCGCGCGCAAGTACGGCGTCGATCGCTACGTGCGTTGCAATGCGAAAGTGAGCGCCGCGCGCTTCGACGAAGCGCGGCAGATCTGGCTCGTCGAACTCGACACGAACGGCGCACGCGAAATCGTCGAGGCCGACGTGCTGATCGCCGCGAACGGTCCGCTGTCGCGTCCCGCGCTGCCGCGCATCGCCGGCATCGAACGTTTCGAGGGCAAGCTGTTCCATTCGGCGCGCTGGGATCACGCCTATCCGCTCGACGGCAAACGCGTCGCGGTCATCGGCACCGGCGCGAGCGCGATCCAGTTCGTGCCGAAAATTCAGCCACATGTCGCGCATCTGGCTCTGTTCCAGCGCACCGCGCCGTGGGTGATGCCGAAGCGCGACAAGCCGATCGGCCTTCGCGCGCAATGGCTGTTCCGTACGCTGCCGTTCACGCAGCGCTTCGTTCGCAGCGCGATCTATTGGCAGCTCGAGTCGCGTGGGATCGCGTTCGTCGTCAATCCGAAGCTGATGAAGATGCCGATGAAGTTCGGCCTCAGCTATTTGCAGCGACGCGTCAAGGACCCGGTGCTGCGCGCGAAGCTCACGCCGAACTACCGGCTCGGCTGCAAGCGCGTGCTGCTGTCGAGCGACTATTACCCGGCCGTCTGTCAGCCGAACGTCGGCGTCGTGACGAGCGGTATCCGCGAGATCGTCGCGGATGGCATCGTGACCGACGACGGCGTGCACCACCACGCGGACGCGATCATCTGCGGCACCGGCTTCCAGGTCAACGACGTGCCCGCGCCGTTCGAAGTGACCGGCCTCGACGGCACCGACCTCAGCACGCTATGGCTGCGCGATGGCCCCGAGGCCTATCTCGGCACGAGCATCGCGAACTTCCCGAACTTCTTCATGATCGTCGGCCCGAACACGGGGCTCGGCCATAACTCGATGATCTACATGATCGAGTCGCAACTGCGGTATATCGGCGATTGCCTGCGCGTGCTGCGCAAACAGAATGCGCGCACGATGACCTTGCGCGCCGACGTGCAGCGCGATTTCAACGCGCGTTTGCAACAGGAGATGCGGCACGCGGTGTGGACGAGCGGCTGCCACAGCTGGTATCAAACACAGAGCGGCAAAGTCACCGCGATCTGGCCCGGCTTCACGTTCAGCTTTCGCAAGCGTACGCGCCGCGTGCGGCCGCAGGATTACCGCTTCGCGCGTTGAGTCCGCACAATGGCAATCCGGCGCCGCGGGCATGGGCCGGCGCATTCGTTACCCGCCACCGCTCAGCAACTGCAACAGCTCCCACAGAAACTTCACGATGATCACGATCAGTTCCCACAGCCGATACAGCGGCTGCCAGTCCAGCACGCGCAGAAGGGACTCGATCATCGCTATCGTCAGAAGAAGTGAGGGCCGCGATTTCCAGTTCGAGCACGCGTCGCGGGCGATGCCCGCGCGTCGCGCAAGCTCAAACCGCCATCACGGCCCGCCTGCGCTCCGCGCGCTGCATGAAGAAGTTCGCCGCGACGACGCCGACCGTGACGACCGCGATGAACAGCGTCGCGAGCGCATTCATCTCCGGGTTCAGACCAAGTCGCACGCGCGAGAACACGACGAGCGGCAAGGTCGTCGAGCCGGGACCCGACAGGAACGCGGACAGCACGAGGTCGTCGATCGACAGCGTGAACGACAGCAGCCAGCCCGACACCAGCGCCTGTGAGATCAGCGGCAGCGTGACGAAGAAGAACACGCGCAGCGGTGTCGCGCCGAGGTCGAGCGCGGCTTCCTCGAGCGACGGATGCAGCTCGCGCACGCGCGATTGCACGATGATCGCGACGTACGAAATACACAGCATCACGTGACCGATCCAGATCGTGAAGATGCCGCGTTCGGCCGGCCAGCCGATCCAGCGCGCCATTTCGATGAACAGCAGCAACAGCGAGATGCCCTGAATCACTTCGGGGATCACCAGCGGCGCGTTGATCATGCCGGTGTACAGCGTGAAGCCGCGAAAGCGCCCCATGCGCGCGAGCACGAAGCCGGCCCACGTGCCGATGATCACCGACGCGAACGCCGTGAGCAGGCCGATACGCAGCGACAGCCACGCCGACGTGATCAGCTCGCCGTCCTGCAACAGCGCCGCGTACCAGCGCGTCGAGAAGCGCGTCCACACCGTCACCAGTTGCGATTCGTTGAACGAATACACGACGAGGCTGACGATCGGGATATACAGAAACAGAAAGCCGATGCCCAGAGCGATCAGCTGCAGCATGCGATTCGGCTTCATTGGCGGCCCTCCTCCAATGCCTTCGCCTGGGCATGCTGGAACAGCGCCATCGGCACCAGCAGCAGCAACACCATCGCGCATGTGACGGCAGACGCCATCGGCCAGTCGGCGTTGTCGAAGAACTCATTCCACATCACGCGGCCGATCATCAGCGTGTTCGCGCCGCCGAGCAGCTCAGGAATCACGTACTCGCCGACCGCAGGAATGAAAACCAGCAGACAGCCGGCGATGATGCCGTTCTTCGACAGCGGCAGCGTGATCTGCCAGAACGCCTTCCACGGCTTCGCGCCGAGGTCGTAGGCGGCTTCGAGCAAGGTCAGGTCCATTTTCACGAGATGCGCGTACAGCGGCATCACGAGAAACGGCAGGTACGAATAGACCATGCCGATATAGACCGCCGTGTTCGTGTGATACAGCTCGATCGGCGAATGGATCAGGCCGACCGACATCAGGAAGTTATTTAGCAGCCCGTTGTTCTTCAGAATGCCGATCCATGCGTACACGCGGATCAGGAACGAGGTCCAGAATGGCAGCATCACGGCCATCATCAGCAGATTGCGGGTGGCCGGATTGGAGCGCGCGATGTAGTACGCCATCGGATAGCCGATCAGCAGACACAGCACGGTCGAAATCGCCGCGACCACGACCGAATTCACATAGGTCGCGAAGTACAGGCTGTCGGTCAACAGAAACGCGTAGTGCGACAGATCGAGCGTGATGTGCAGCGCGCCTTCCGCGAAGGTGACGAGCTGCGTGTACGGCGGAATGCCGAGCCGCGAATCGGCGAAGCTGATCTTCACGACCAGCAGGAACGGCACGAGGAAGAACAGCAGCAGCCAGATGAACGGCCCCGCCACCACCGCGGTGCGTCCCCTGAACTTCAGACGCCGCACGGGCCACGCGAAAAACGACGAAAGCGCCTCTTTCATGACGTCAGCACCACGCCGGCCGATGCGCTCCAGCGCACGTAGACTTCGTCGCCCCAGGATGGCGGATCGATTTCGGTGAGCGCCAGGCTAGTCACGTTCGCGATCACGGTCTTGCCGCCGTCGAGCTTCACGTGATACAGCGAATAGCCGCCCATGTACGCGATATTCGTGACGACGCCCCTGCCCCAGTTGTAGGCGCCCTCCGGCGGCTTACGCGTGAGGGCGACGCGTTCGGGGCGCACCGAGATCGTCACCGGCATGCCGAGCGGACCGGTGATGCCGTGATTGACGTGCAAATGGCACGTCAGATCCGGCGTTTCGATGAACACGTGATCGGGCTCGTCCTCGACCGTGCGGCCTTCGAACAGATTGGTCGAGCCGATGAATTCCGCCGAGAAACGGCTGTTCGGGTACTCGTAGACTTCATGCGGCGTGCCGAGTTGCACGATCTGGCCTTCGCTCATCACGGCGAGGCGGTTGGCCATCGTCATCGCTTCCTCCTGATCGTGCGTGACCATCATGCAGGTGACGCCGACCTGGTCGAGAATATTGACGAGCTCGATCTGCGTGCGCTGGCGGATCTGCTTGTCGAGCGCCGACATCGGCTCGTCGAGCAGCAGCAGCTTCGGCCGCTTGACGAGCGAGCGCGCGAGCGCAACGCGCTGCTGCTGGCCGCCCGACAGCTGATGCGGCTTGCGCTTCGCGAAGCGGCCCATCTGCACGAGGTCGAGCGCGTTGTGCAGGCGGTCTTTCAGCTCGGCCTTCGGCACACCTTCCTGCTTGAGGCCGAACGCCACGTTCGCCTCGACCGTCATGTGCGGAAAGAGCGCGTACGACTGGAACATCATGTTGACCGGCCGGCGATACGGCGGCAGTTGCGCGAGGTCTTCGCCATCGATCAGGATCTTGCCCGACGTCACGGTTTCGAGCCCGGCCATCATGCGCAGCAACGTCGACTTGCCACAGCCCGAGCTGCCGAGCAGCGCGAACAGCTCGCCCTTCTTCACCGTCAGATTGACCCCTTTGACCGCGACAGTTTCGCCGAACTTCTTCACGACATCGACGATCTGGATGAACTGCTCCGCTGCGTCTCCCGTCACGGCGTTCGAGCCCGTCGACGGCACGGCCGTCCCGGACAGCGCGCCCGGCTGGTCACTACTCATCATAATGCTGCTTCACTCCGGCGTTTGACGAACAAAGCCCCCGGTGAACACCGAGGGCTTCATAGGCTGCTTATCTGTTTGTTGTCGCGCTCAGCGGCCGGACTTGAACTCGGTCCACAGCCGCGTTTGCAGCCGCTGGATTTCCTGCGGCAGCGGCTTCAACAGGAACAGCGTCTTGATGGTTTCCGGCGACGGGTACACGGCCGGATCGTTCGCGACGTCCTTGTCCACGTACTTGCGCGCTTCCATATTGACGCTCGGGTAGTACACGGCGTTGGTGATCGCGGCGTGCACCTGCGGCGTCTCGATGTAGTTGATCCACTCGAGCGCGGCTTCCTTGTGCTTCGCGTCCTTCGGAATCGCCATCACGTCGAACCACACCGGCGCGCCGCCCTTCGGCACGAAGTACTCGATCTTGTACGGCTTCTTCGCCTCGATCGCGCGATGCTTGGCGATCACGACGTCGCCCGACCAGCCGTACGCGAAGCAGATGTCGCCGCCGACGAGGTCGTTGATGTAGCCCGACGAGTTGAACTGCGTGATGTACGGGCGGATCTTTTTCAGCATCGCGAGCGCGGCGCGGTAGTCGGCCGGGTTCGTGCTCATCGGGTCCTTGCCCATGTAGTGCAGCGCGGCTGCGAACATCTGGTCCGGCGCGTCGAGCACCGACACGCCGCAGGCCTTGAGCTTCGAGATGTATTCCGGCTTGAACAGGATGTCCCAGCTATCGAGCGGCGCGTCCTTGCCGAGGATCTGCTGGACCTTCGTCACGTTGTAGCCGAGGCCGGTCGTGCCGTACGCCCAGGGCACCACGTACTTGTTGCCCGGATCGGCGCCGGCGACGAGCGCCATCAGCGACGGGTCGAGGTACTTCAGGTTCGGCAGCTTCGATTTGTCGAGCGGCTCGAAGATGCCCGCGGCGATCTGCTTGCCCGCGTAGTTGCTGGTCGGCACGACGATGTCGTAGCCCGAGTTGCCGGTGAGCAGCTTCGCCTGCAGCGTGTCGTCGCTGTCGTAGTTGTCGTACTTGACCTGGACGCCGGTCTGTTTGGTGAAGTTCGGTATCGTGTCCTTTGCGATGTAGTCGGACCAGTTATACACATTGAGCTGCGTATCCTTCGCAGCGGCCGTCAACCACGGCGCCGCGCACAAGATCAGCGCCGCCATATGCCCCACTATCCGCTTGTTCATCCCGTTCTCCGATCCTCTCGTCACTCAAGCCGCGCCGTCGCCCGCACGGTCCCCTGAAAACCCCGAAAACTACCACCAATTATTGCCCGCACAAAAAAAAACCCGGAGCTGTCGCGCAAACGGTACAGGCTCTGGCCGCACCCTTGCAAAATGGGCGCAATTTTAGCGGGTTATCGGCCCGTGTCTACCGAAAAATACGCCGTCGTCGGCCGCGCTTTATCCGCGCTGGGCACAGGTTGCGAGGGTTTCATCGCGTCGCTGTTATCTGGTTGTCAGTTCGGCGTTGGCTCGCACCTGGGCGGTGCGCCGCTCTGGCGCGCGCGAGTGCCGGACGGTGCTTGCCGGTGCAAAGCCGCGTCGGCGTCCGGCGCGCCTTTCATGCGCCGCGGCGCCGCCACGACGGCTCGAATGCTCCTATCATGATCTTTTGATGCGTATTGCGCGACGTCGTCGCGCGACGGCCGGCCAGCCGCTGCGCGCGTGCGATGGGCATGTGACTTGCAACAGGATGCGTTTCCCACAAGCTCTGGCACGATGAACACCAATCCTTTCGCGATGCGTCCCGACCGGCGCCGGCGCCTGCCGGGCGAGCCGACGCGTCCCGCGCACTGGTTCTCGTTCCTCGGCGCCGGCGCGCTGATCGCGGTCGGCTATATCGATCCCGGCAACTGGGCGACCGCGCTCGGCGCCGGCGCGGGCTACGGCTACCGCCTGCTCGGCATCGTGCTGCTGTCGAGCCTGATGGGGATGCTGATGCAGTGGCTGTCGTCGCGCCTCGGCGTCGTGACCGGGCGCGACCTCGCGCAATTGTGCCGCGAGCGCAATGGCCGGCGCGCGACGCTGTTCCTGTGGCTGACGAGCGAGGTCGCGATCATCGCCTGCGATGTCGCCGAGGTGGTCGGCAGCGCGGTCGCGCTGCAACTGCTGCTCGGCGTGTCGCTGACGGTCGGCGTGCTGATGTCGGCGGTCTGCACCTTCGCGCTGCTCGCGCTCCAGCAGAAAGGCGGCCGCAGGCTGGAAGCGGTGATCGCCGCGCTGATCGGCTTCGTCGGCCTGTGCTTCGTCGTGCAGCTCGCGCTCGCGCGGCCCGACTGGCACGCGGCGCTCGCCGGCACCGCGCCGAGCCTGGAGCTGATCAGAAGCGCGGGCATGCTGTGGCTCGCGGCGGGCATCGTCGGCGCGACGGTCATGCCGCACAACCTGTATCTGCATTCGGCACTCGTCAAGCATCACGCGCCCGACAGCAGCGACGCGCAGATCAAGGCCGCGCTGCACGTCGTCAATCTCGATACTTTCGGCTCGCTTGCGTTCGCGTTCGTGATCAACGCGGCGCTGCTGATCGTCGCGGCGGCCGTGTTCTATGCCAGCGGTCATCGCGACGTGACCGATCTGGCCGATGCGCACCGGCTGATCGCGCCGCTCGTCGGCAGCCGCTGGGCCGGCATCCTGTTCGCGACGGCGCTGCTCGCGTGCGGACTCAGCGCGACCGTCACCGGCACGCTGGCCGGTCAGACGGTGATGGAGGGCTTCCTGCGGCTGCGGTTACCGCGCTGGAAACGCGCGCTGCTCACGCGTGCGCTCGCGATCGGGCCGGCCCTGCTCGCGGTGGGCATGTTCGGCCAGCATGGCTCGAATCAGTTGCTGGTCGCGAGCCAGGTCGTGCTGAGCTTGCAATTGCCGCTCGCGGTCGTGCCGCTGATCCGCTGCGCGTCCGACGCGGCGCTGATGCGCGGCTGGCGCGTGCACGGCGTGCCGCTCGCGCTGTCATGGCTGTCGGCGGCGTTCATCATTGCGCTCAATGGCGCGCTGATGTGGCAACTGGCGACTTCGGCATGATCGCAGACGCAAAGGTCAGCGCAATTGACATGAAGTTCGCACGACGCTGAGCGGCGCATGCAAGGCGCACGGCGCGCATCGGTTAACATAGCGGGACTTCGCCTCCCCGCCTCAAGGTTTCCGATGACTTCGAATCTCCACGATCTTCCCGACAGCCCGTGCATCGGCGTCTGCTCCACGCTCTTCGACGAGGTCTGTAAAGGCTGCGGCCGCACCGCCAGCGAGGTGTCGAACTGGGTGTTTCTGAGCGACGAGGAAAAGCTCGCGATCTGGGCCCGGATCGAACGGGAAGGCACGGCGATGCGGTTTCAGAACGACAGGGTGTGAGGGTGTTCGTTGCGCGCATCGCACGTTGACGCGACCATAAAAAAAGCCCGCTTCGACGAAGCGGGCTTTTTTTTGCTGTGACGCGATTCGATCAGCGTGAACCGAAGCGCTTATTGCACGCCCTGACTCGTCAGGAAGTCCTCATAGTTGCCACCGAAGTCGTTCAGCGTGCCATTGGTCTTCACTTCGATGATCCGGTTCGCGAGACCGCTCACGAACTCGCGGTCGTGCGACACGAAAATCAGCGTACCGTCGAACTTGTCGAGCGCGATCTGCAGCGACTCGATCGACTCCATATCCATGTGGTTGGTCGGCTCGTCCATCAGCAGCACGTTGTGGCGGCCCAGCATCAGCTTGCCCCAGATCATGCGGCCCTTCTCGCCGCCCGACAGCACCTTGACCGACTTGCGAATGTCGTCCGCGTTGAACAGCAGCCGGCCGAGCGTGCCGCGCACCATCTGCTCGTCGTCGCCTTCCTTGCGGTACTGGTCGATCCAGTCCATCAGCGTGACGTCGCCCGGAAACTCTTCGTACGTGTCTTGCGGCATGTAGCCGACGTTGGCGTTTTCCGCCCACTTCACCGTGCCGTGGTCGAGTTGCAGATTGCCGAGCAGCGAGCGCAGCAGCGTGGTCTTGCCCGCGCCGTTCTCGCCGATGATGGCGATGCGCTCGCCCGGCTGTACGCTGATGCTGAAGTTATTGAAGATCGAGCGCTCGTATTTCTTGGAGATGCTGTCGGCGACCACCGCGATGTTGTGCAGCTTCTTCTCGAACTCGAAGCGGATGAACGGGTTCTGCCGCGACGACGGCTTGAATTCCTCGATCTTGATCTTGTCGATCATCTTCAGACGGCTGGTGGCCTGGCGCGCCTTCGACTTGTTCGCCGAGAAGCGGCGCACGAAGTCCTGCAGATCGGCCACGCGCTCCTTCGCCTTCGCGTTGGCGGCCTGCTGACGCTCGCGCGCCTGCGTGCTGGCGAGCATGTAGTCGTCGTAGTTGCCCGGATAGACCTTCAGCGTGCCGTAGTCCATGTCGGCCATGTGCGTGCAGACCTGGTTCAGGAAGTGCCGGTCGTGCGAGATGATGATCATCGTCGAGTTGTACTGGTTGAGAACATCTTCCAGCCAACGGATCGAGTTGATGTCGAGGTTGTTGGTCGGCTCATCCAGCAGCAGCACGTCCGGCTTCGAGAACAGCGCCTGCGCGAGCAGCACGCGCAGCTTCCAGCCGGGCGCCACGTTGCTCATCGGGCCGTTGTGGTCTTCGATCGCAATGCCGATGCCGAGCAGCAGCTCGCCCGCGCGCGCTTCGGCCGTGTAGCCGTCGTACTCGGCGAACTTCGCTTCGAGCTCGGCCGCGTGCATGTAGTCGTCGTCGGTCGCGTCGGGGTTTGCGTAGATCGCGTCGCGCTCGGTCATCGCCGCCCACATTTCGGCGTGGCCCATCATCACGACGTCGAGCACGCGCACGTCTTCGTACGCGAACTGGTCCTGGCGCAGCTTGCCCAGACGCACGTTCGGCTCGAGCATCACGTTGCCCGAGCTGGGCTCGAGATCCGAACCGAGAATCTTCATGAAGGTGGATTTACCGCAGCCGTTCGCACCGATCAGGCCATAGCGATTCCCTCCCCCAAATTTGACCGAAATGTTCTCGAAGAGGGGCTTCGGCCCGAATTGCATGGTGATATTGGCAGTAGACAGCACAGCGCGTCCCTTTGAATGTGATATCGGCGAAAAACCCAATATTTTAGCAGGTTTAGAGATTTCAACCCGACAGTTGGTCCGGCGCGGCCCGCGTCACCCGTTCGAGCCGCCGCGCGGCGTCTGCAGAATGTCGATAAAGGCCGAAAAATCCGCGTCGGCGAGCCCCATCGCGGCACCCTGTCGCAGCAATTGCTGGACCGTCGACGCGACCGGCATCGGCGTGCCGGTCTCGTAGGCGCTCCCCCGCCGCGCCGTCCGCCCCCCGCCCGCCTCGCCGAAATCCGCCACCCGCCGCGCCAGCGCGCGCGTCGCGGCCGGCGCAATGCTCGAATGATCGACGATCCAGCGCATGCGGCGCGGCGCCGCAGGGCCGCCATCGAGCAGCCCCGCCGGGCCGAACACGATCTGCTCGACCGCCGCCGCGTCCGCTGCGCACAGCAGCACCGCGTCGCAGCGCGCGGCCAGCTCACGCGGCGTATCGACGACGTGCGCGCCCTCGGCCCGCAAGGCCTCGGCCTTGGCTCGCGTGCGGTTCCACACATGCACGCTATGACCCGCGCGCAGCAGGTGCCGGATCATCGGCGCGCCCATCAGGCCGGGGCCGCAAAAACCAGTTTCCACGTTCGAACCTCGTCGGCTATCAGATTGAATGGCTTATGTTGCGTACAGATGATCGCGACCGCGCCCCGCGCTGAAGTCGCGCGATACCGGGCATGCGATGTGCAGTATCGATGGTTCGAGCGGCGACGTCTGGTCCGCCGCGCAGGCGATTGCGCTGGCGAGGACGCATATGTCCGTCGGACTGCGCGAACCGTTGCCTATACTTTTTTCCATGCACGTTTCCGAGCAGCGTTTTACTGACCAGCGGCGCACACCAAGGAGGAACTCATGTCAGAACACGTTTACAAGAAGATCGAACTGACCGGTTCGTCGAAGCAATCGATCGACGACGCGATCACCACCGCGATTGCCAAAGCGTCGGAAACGCTGCGCAATCTGCACTGGTTCGAGGTCACGGAAACGCGCGGCCAGATCGAGAACGGCAAGGTCGCGTACTGGCAGGTAACGTTGAAGGTCGGCCTGCGCATCGAGGACTGAGCGGCGACCGCACGACACGCTTGCCCGTTGCGACGCGCAAGCCGCAAACAGAAAAGCTGCGTCCAGGCGGGGCTGGACGCAGCTTTTTTTCAACAACGGACCGCCCGATTTACTTCGGCAGCGACCCGTCGACACCCTCCACGTACCAGTTCAGGCGCTGCAGTTCCGGATCGGTCAGCGTCTTGCCTTCAGGCACCTTCACCGTGCCCGACTGATCCTTGATCGGGCCCGTGAACACGTCGCGCTTGCCGCTCGCGAGTTCGTCGCGCTTCGCGGCAACCTGCTTCTGCCCATCGGCCGGAATCGCCGACGTGTTCAGGTCCTCGAGGTTGACAGCCTTCTGCGGAATGCCCCACCACACCGGATCGTTCTTCCACTTGCCGTCGAGCACCTGCTGGATCACCGCGCTGTAGTACACGCCCCAGTGCGCGACGACCGAGCCGAGATGCGCATCAGGACCGAACTTCTTCATGTCCGAATCCCAGCCGAACGCGTGCACGTGCTTCTCCGACGCGGTCGCGAGCGTCGCGCTCGAATCGGTGTTCTGCAGCAGCACGTCGGCGCCCTGGCCGATCAGCGTTTCGGCGGCCTGCTTTTCCTTGCCCGGATCGAACCAGCTGTTGATCCAGATCACCTTCGTATGCACCTTCGGATTCACCGAGCGCGCGCCGAGCGTGAACGCGTCGATGTTGCGCACCACTTCCGGAATCGGCACCGACGCGACGAAGCCGAGCGTGTTGCTCTTCGTCACGTAGCCCGCGGCGACGCCGGCCAGATACGCGCCCTGGTACATGCGCACGTCGTAGGTGCCGAAGTTCGGCGCCTTCTTGTAGCCGGTCGCGTGCAGGAAGATGGTGTCCGGGAAGTCCTTGGCGACCTTCAGCTCGAAGTCCTGGTAGCCAAAGCTCGTGCCGAAGATGATCTTGTTGCCCTTGTTCGCGAGATCGCGGAACACGCGCTCGGAGTCGGCCGATTCGGGCACGTTCTCGACGCGCGTGATCTTGATCCTGTTGCCGAACTTCGCTTCGGCTTCCCGCGAGCCCTGGTCGTGCGCGTAGGTCCAGCCGGCATCGCCCGGATTGCCGAGATAGACGAACGCGACGCCCGGCACGTCGGCGGCCTGCGCGGTTTGCGCAAGCGGCGCCGCAAGCGCCAGCGACGCCGCACCCCAAGCGAAAGCGGTCAGCAGATTTCTTCTCTTCATGTTTTTTTCCCTGTCGTAATGAGCGAATAGTTTGAGCGGATCGATAGAGAACCTGTGTCGCCGTCAGCCCGCCGAGAAAAACGGCTTGCCGAGCGACGCGGGTGCATTCAGGCGAATCGTGTTCGGATTGCGCGAGATCAGCGCGAGCACGACGATCGTCGCGACGTACGGCAGCATCGCGAGGAACTGCGTCGGCACCGGCACACCGATCGCCTGCGCATAGAACTGCAGCCCCGTCACCGCGCCGAACAGCAGCGAGCCGATCAGCAGTCGCCCAGGGCGCCACGTCGCGAACACCACGAGCGCGAGCGCGATCCAGCCGCGGCCCGAGGTCAGGTTCTCCTGCCACAGGTGCAGATTGACGATCGAATAGTAGCCGCCCGCGAGCCCCGCCATGCCGCCGCCGAACGCGACCGCCCCATAGCGCACGCCGACCACCGGAAAGCCGACCGAATGCGCGACCTGCGGCGATTCGCCGACCGAGCGCAGCACGAGTCCCGCGCGCGTGCGATAGAGGAACCAGCCGATCGCGGCGAACATCAGGAACGCGAGGTAATCGAGCGGCGTGAGGTTAAACAGCGCGGGGCCGAGCACCGGGATGTTCGACAGGCCGGGGATCGTCCACGTATCGATCGTCGCGCGCACCGCCGCCGACGTGTACGGCTTGCCGACGTACGCGGACAGCCCGATGCCGAAGATCGTCAGCGACAGGCCGGTCGCGACCTGGTTGGCGAGCATCGTCAGCGTGAGGAACGCGAACAGCAGCGACATCGCGAGACCGGCGCCGATCGCGGCGAGCACGCCCAGCCACGGGCTGCCGGTGATCGACGTGACCGCGTAGCCGCTGACGGCGCCCATCAGCATCATCCCTTCCACGCCAAGATTGAGTACGCCCGATTTTTCGGCGACGAGTTCGCCGGCGCCCGCGAACATCAGCGGGATCGACGCGGTGATCGCGCTCGACGTGAGCGCGCTGGCTTGCTGGATATCCATATCGAGTCTGAAAGCGGATTAGCGAGCTGATTGGCAAACTTAACGAGCCACTGCTGCGGCCGAGCGGCGCCGCACGCGGTAGTTCACGAACAGGTCGGCGCCGAGCAGGCAGAACAGCAGCAGCCCCTGGAACACGCCCGAGAGCGCCTGCGGCAATTGCATCGAGGTCTGCACCGCTTCGCCGCCGAGATACAGCAACGCCATCAGCAGACTGGCGAGCACGATGCCGAGCGGATGCAGCCTGCCGACGAACACGACGATGATCGCGGTGAAGCCGTAGCCCGGCGACCACGTCGCCTGCAACTGGCCGATCGGACCGGCGATTTCGCCCATACCGGCGAGGCCCGCGAGGCCGCCGCTAATCAGCAGCGACGTCCAGATCGTCTTCTTGTCGGAGAAACCGGCGTAACGCGCGGCGAGCGGCGCAAGTCCGCCGACGTTCATCCGGTAGCCCGCGAAGCTCTTGCGCATGAACAGCCAGACGAGCGGAATCGCGATCAGCGTGAGGAACACGGACGCGTTCAGGCGCGTGCCACGCAGAAATTTCCAGTGCCAGTCGCCATACAGCGTCGGAAACAGCGCGTCGCCGCTGAACATCTCCGACAGCGGGAAGTTCATGCCCTGCGGATCGCGCCACGGGCCGCTCACGAGATAGATCAGCAGTTGCGTCGCGACGTACGTGAGCATCAGGCTCACGAGAATCTCGTTGGTATTGAAGCGGCTCTTCAGAAACGCGGGAATCGCGGCCCACGCCATGCCGCCGAGGATGCCGGCCGCCATCATGGTCGGCAGGATCCACCAGCCGCTCGCCTGATCGAAATAGATCGCGACGCCGCTCGCCGCGATGCCGCCGAGCAGCATCTGCCCTTCGGCGCCGATGTTCCACACGTTCGCGCGATAGCCGATCGCGAGACCGAGGCCGATCAGGCACAACGGCGACGCCTTCAGCAGCAGCTCCGACCAGCCGTTGATGCTCGACAGCGGCTCGATGAAAAACCCGTGCATCGCCTGCAGCGGGTCGCGGCCGACGAGGCCGAAGATCAGGAAGCCGATCGCGAGCGTCAGCAACGCGGCGATCAGCGGCACGGCGAGCTGCATCGTGCGCGACGGCGACGTGCGGGCTTCGAGTCGATAGGGAAGCATCATGGGTAGCGTGTATTTGTTCGGGTTCTGTTCTTCAGGGTCCGCATTCGCGTGCGTGGTTAGCGTGTTGGCGTGGCCGGCGGGCAACGCCTCGCCTCATGCATGCGCCGGTTGATCCGCCGCGGGCGCCGCGCCCTCGCGGTCGCCGAACAGCCCCGCCATCCAGCGGCCGATTTCCTCGGCGTTGGTCGCACCGGTCGCGCGCACCGGCGAAAGCCGCCCGCCCGCGAGCACCGCGATGCGATCGCAGATATCGAACAGCTCTTCCAGTTCCTCCGAGATCACCAGAATCGCAACGCCGCGCGCCGACAGATCGAGCAGTTGCTGACGGATGAACGCCGACGCGCCGACATCGACGCCCCACGTCGGCTGAGCGACCACGAGCACCTTCGGCGCCTGCAAAATCTCGCGGCCCATGATGTATTTCTGCAGATTGCCGCCCGACAGACTTTGCGCGAGCGCGTCGGGGCCGCCGCAGCGCACGTCGAACGCGTCGATGCAGCGCTTCGCGAATGCGCGCATCACACCCGTTTTGATCCAGCCCGAGTTGACCATGCTCTGCCGATGCGCGGTGAGCAGCGCGTTGTCGGCGAGGCTCATCGCCGGCACCGCGCCGCGGCCGAGCCGCTCTTCGGGCACGAAGCCGAAGCCGAGCGCGCGCCGAGCGCCCGCGCCGAGGCGCGCGGCCGGTTTGCCGCAGATCGTGACCGCGTCGGCCGGCAGGCTGCGTGTTTCAGCGCGCTTCTCGCCGGACAACGCCGCGAGCAGTTCCGCCTGCCCGTTGCCCGACACACCGGCAATGCCGAAGATCTCGCCCGCATGCACGCTGAACGACACGTCGCGCAACGAGGTGCCGAACGGATCGTCGCTCGCGACCGACAACTGCCTGACATCGAGCAGCACCGCGCCCGGTTTGTGCTCGCGCCGCGTGTAGTCCGGCAGCGAGTGGCCGACCATCAACTGCGCGAGCGATGCATGCGTCTCGTTCTTCGGCGTCACATGGCCGGTCACGCGACCGCCGCGCATCACCGTCGCGGTGTCGCACAACTCCTGGATTTCGTCGAGCTTGTGGCTGATGTAGAGGATGCTGCAGCCCTCGGCCGCGAGCCGGCGCAGCGTCGTGAAGAGCTTGCGGACCGCCTGCGGCGTCAGCACCGAGGTCGGTTCGTCCATGATCAACAGACGCGGATTCTGCAGCAGGCAGCGCACGATTTCGACACGCTGCCGCTCGCCGACGGTGAGGCTGTGGACATGCCGCTGCGGATCGATGTCGAGCCCGTAGTCGGCCGACACCTCGCGAATGCGTTTGGCCAACGTCTTCAGATCGAACGGTTCGTCGAGCGCGAGCGCGATGTTTTCGCCGACCGTCAGCGTCTCGAACAGCGAGAAGTGCTGGAACACCATCCCGACGCCGAGCTTGCGGGCGGCCGCCGGACTCGCGATCTCGACCGTCTCGCCTTCCCAACGGATCTCGCCGGCGTCGGGTCGCACGGCGCCGTAGATGATCTTCATCAGTGTGCTCTTGCCCGCGCCGTTCTCGCCGAGCACCGCGTGGATTTCGCCGGGCGCGACGACGAGCGTGACGTCGTCGTTGGCGCGCACGGCCGGGTACTGCTTCGTGATGCCCGTCAGCGCGAGCCGAGGCACCGCCTGGCCGGTGAGTTGCGCGCCGTCGCTAAGTGGAGTGTCGCTCATGAGATTCCGTAGTGCGTTCGTGACGCTGCTTGCCGCCTGCTTGTCACCTGTTTGCCGCCGGATTGCGGACTATCGGTCCGCCTCGCCGGCGGGCGATCCGTCACCACAACCGGATGACAATACCTAATTCGCCCCACTCAGTCGAGTTGACAAAATTCCCGCAAACCCCCGCCGCTACAAGCTCTGCGGGTATGTCGCCCTTGACGCCGTTTTTCGTCCATATTAAAACGCATATACCCCCACGCTCGTTCGATCAGCCAGCACATATATTTGGAGAATCCATGAGCCAGCAACGCGAGGCGATCGACACGTACCTGCTGCGCGTGTTGCACACGCTACTGATGGAGCGCAGTGTCACCCGCGCCGCCGTCAAACTGAACCAGTCCCAACCTGCCATCAGCGCGGCGCTGCGCCGTCTGCGCGACATCACCGGCGACCCGCTGCTGGTGCGCGGCAAGTCCGGCATGGTGCCGACCGAGTACGGTCTGCGCCTGCTCGAACCGGTGCAGAACGCGCTGCGCGAAATCGAGCGCATCAAGTTCCAGCAGCACAACTTCGATCCGGCCACGTCGATCCGCTGCTACCGGATCGGCTGTCCCGACTACCTGAACGTGCTGTTCGTGCCGACGGTCGTCGAACGTTTCCGCAAGGCCGCACCGAACGCGACGCTCGAATTCCATTCACTCGGCCCCGCGTTCGACTACGAACTCGCGCTCGAGGACGGCAAGCTTGACATCGTGGTCGGCAACTGGCCGGAGCCGCCCGAGCAGTTGCATCTGTCGAACCTGTTCGTCGATCAGATCGTGTGCCTGATGAGCAACACGCATCCGTTCGCCAAACGCGGCGGGCTCACGCTCGACCAGTACCTGAACGCGCCACATCTCGCGCCGACGCCGTATTCGGTCGGCCAGCGCGGCGCGATCGACGTGCACCTCGCGCGCGAGCGGCTCAAGCGCCATGTGGTCGTCACGCTGCCCTACTTCAATCTCGCGCCGTACGTGCTGATCAAATCCGATCTGATCTTCACGACGACGCGCCTCTTTGCCGACTACTACGCGAAGTTTCTGCCGCTGACCGTGATGCCCGCGCCGCTCGACTTTCCGCCGATGCAGTACTACCAGCTGTGGCACGAGCGCGTGCATTATTCCGATGAAGTGCGCTGGCTGCGCGGCGTGGTTGGCGAGGCGACCCGGACGTTGATCGAGAAGCCCTGACGCCGCATGCGGCGCCGATCGCACCGGCGCCGCCGCTCACGGATCAGCGACTCGCGGCTTGCGCGCGGCGCGGCGCGAGTGCCGCCCCTTGCGCTCGAGCTCAAGCGGCCGCCTCGTAAAGCTGCCGCGCGAGCGCGTTATGCCGCTCGATCACCGGCCCGAGTTCGAGCGTCGCCAACTGCCCATTCTTTACCACCACCTTGCCGTCGATCACGCTATAGCTGACCTGCGACGGCGCGCAGAATACCAGAGCCGCCACCGGATCGTGCAGTGCGCCGGCAAAGTGCGGCTGACGCAGATCGAACGCGACGAAATCCGCGGCCATGCCGGGCGCGAGCGCGCCGATGTCGTCGCGATTGAGCACGCGCGCACCACCCAGGGTCGCGATTTCGAGCGCCTCGCGCGCGGTCATCGCATCGGGCCCAAAACCGACGCGCTGCAGCAACAGCGCCTGGCGCACTTCGGCGACCATCTGCGCACCGTCGTTCGACGCCGAGCCGTCGACGCCGAGCCCGACCGGCACGCCCGCGAGCCGCATGCGCTTGACCGGCGCGATGCCCGACGCGAGCCGCATGTTCGAGCACGGACAGTGTGCGACGCCGGTGCCGGTGCGCGCGAACAGCGCGATGCCCGCGTCGTCGAGTTGCACGCAATGCGCATGCCATACGTCATGGCCGACCCAGCCGAGATCGTGCGCATACTCGGCCGGCGTCATGCCGAACTTCTCGCGGCTGTACTCGACGTCGTTGAGGTTCTCCGCCAGATGCGTATGCAGCGACACGCCGTACTGGCGCGCGAGCGCCGCCGATTCGCGCATCAGGTCGCGGCTCACCGAAAACGGCGAGCACGGCGCCACGACGACGCGCAGCATGGAGTAGCGCCCATCGTCGTGATACGTCTCGATCAGACGCTGCGTGTCCTTCAGGATGTCCGCTTCGCGCTCGACCACCGAATCGGGCGGCAGGCCGCCGTCCTTGCGTCCCACGCTCATGCTGCCGCGCGCCGCATGAAAGCGCATGCCGATTCGGCGCGCGGCCGCGATGCTGTCGTCGAGACGGCTGCCGTTCGGATAGATATACAAATGGTCGCTCGACGTCGTGCAGCCCGACAGCAGCAGCTCGGCCATCGCGGTCAGCGTCGATACTTCGATCATGTCAGGCGTGAGGTTCGCCCACACCTTGTACAGGTTCGTGAGCCAGCCGAACAACTCGGCATTCTGCGCGGCGGGAATCGCGCGCGTGAGGCTCTGGTACATGTGGTGATGCGTGTTGACGAGGCCCGGAATCACGAGATGGCCGTGCAGGTCGAGTACCTGGTCGGCCGATTGCGGCAGTTGCGCGGTCGGTCCGACCGCGACGATCCGGTTGTCCTCGATATACAGCCCGGCGTCGCGCAGTTCGCGCCGCTCGTCATCCATCGTGACCAGCACGTCTGCGTGCTTCACGAGCATCGTTTTACCGGGTTGTTTCAGTGCTTCATTCATCGTCATTCGTCTGTCCGCCTGATTGCCTGCATGCAAAGCCGTTCGAACGCGATGCGCCGGCACGCCACCGTGCCGTCGCGTTCCGTTGAACGCCATTGGCCCGGTTACCCAGCATGAGTCGCCGTCTTCGGGGTTGTCCGTGCCAAAGGCCTGCCTTTGCACGGGTGGGTCGCGCCGCACAGCGCTTACCTTCGGTAGCCAAAATCCCGCTGACAACCCGCGCGGTTGCGATACCCAACTTCACACCGCCAATATAGTGGTGCATTTTTGGCGCCGGTACGATCGGCCGATGAGCCGGCGCGGCTTTCGTCTGGCTGTCCATCATGCGCGAACTATTATCTTTCCTATCGCTCGCGCTCGGGACAGAGCATCCTTTCTACAATGGCTGTCACGGCGCTCGCTTCGATTCGCCGACGGGTATGTAGCCACTGACGTGGAGCCTCGATCCGCCGCAAACGTAATGGATCGGGCCGCCGCCGACACCTCGCATTCACACAAGGACAATTGCGAATGGGCAAGCTCACTACCCACGTGCTCGACACCGCGAACGGCCGTCCCGGCGCAGGCATCAAGGTCGAACTCTTCGCGCTCGCGGGCGACACGCGCCGCGCGCTCAAAACCACGCTCACCAATCACGACGGCCGCTGCGACGAGCCGCTGCTCGAAGGCGACGCGCTCGTCGCGGGCGAGTACGAACTCGTGTTCGGCGCGGGCGACTACTTCGCGTCGCTCGGCACGAAGGTGCCGGAACCACGCTTCGTCGATCGCGTCGTGCTGCGCTTCGGCGTCGCCGATGCCGATGCGCACTATCACGTGCCGCTGCTGGTGTCGCCGTTTTCGTACAGCACGTATCGGGGCAGCTAGCCCTGCTGGATGCGAGCCGCGTCCGAACCGGCACGAACAGACCTGGACAGGCACAACGCCCCGCGATACCCATAACAACCCGCGCTGCGTCTTCTATGCGCAGTCGGCGCGATGACCGACGACGTCGAACGTCATCGCGCGCGCAACGAATCAGAAGTGGAGGAGTTTCATGGAAGGCTTTATCACCGACTGGTTGAACCTCGCGATTCGCTGGTTCCACGTCATCGCCGCGATTGCATGGATCGGCGAATCGTTCTATTTCGTCGCGCTCGACAACAGCCTGAAGCCGCCGACCGATCCGAATCAGCGCCGTCGCGGCGTGTTCGGCGAACTGTGGCACGTGCACGGCGGCGGCTTCTACAACATGCAGAAGTACACGGTCGCGCCGCCCGAAATGCCCGAAGACCTGCACTGGTCGAAATGGCCGTCGTACACGACGTGGCTGTCGGGCTTCGGTCTCTTTACCGTGCTGTATCTGTTCTCGCCGAGCACCTACCTGATCGACAGGAACGTGCTCGACATGGGGCCGGTGGTCGCCGTCGCCTCGGCGATCGGCTTCCTCGCGGCCGGCTGGATCGTCTACGACTCGCTGTGCCGCATTCTCGGCACACGCGACAAACTTCTCGGCATCTGCGTCGGCGTTTATGTGCTGATCGCGGCGTATCTCGCCTGCCATATCTTCGCGGGCCGCGCAGCGTATCTGATCATGGGCGCGATGCTCGCGACGATCATGTCGGCCAACGTGTTCTTCGTGATCATTCCGGGCCAGCGCAAGATGGTCGACGCGATGCTGAAGGGCGACACGCCAAACCCGATCTACGGTAAGCGCGGCAAGCAGCGCTCGGTGCACAACACGTATTTCACGCTGCCGGTCGTGTTCGCGATGCTGTCGAACCACTACGCGATGACCTACACGCATCCGTACAACTGGGCGGTGCTCGTCGTCATCATGCTGGCCGGCGCGCTGATCCGTCAGTTCTTCGTGATGCGCCATCGCGGCCAGGTGTTGTGGTATCTGCCGATCGTCGGCGTCGCGCTGATGTGCACGGCACTCGTGTGGACCATGCCGCGTCCGGTGGTGCCGCAGGCGCAGGCCGCCAACGCGCCGACGCTGAAGGTCGCCGACATCGCGCCGGTGCTGCAGCAGCGCTGCGTGGCCTGTCACTCCGCGCATCCGACGATGATGGGCAGCGCGCCCGCCGGCGTGCTGATGGATACGCCCGACGAAATTTCGCAGAACGCGCAGCGCATTTACCAGCAGGCGGTCACGTTGAAGGCGATGCCGCTCGGCAACGTCACGCATATGACCGACGACGAGCGGATGAAGATCGCCGCGTGGTTCGAAGGCGGCGCGGCGAAGTAAGGACCTCTGTCCGGATCACGGAGCCGGTGCCGAGGCAGAGGCTGGAGTGCGAAGCGGGCTTGTCGCGAGAGCGGCAAGCCCGTTGTCGTTTGGGAAGGTGACGTGCGCGGTCTGCGAGATCGATAATCGGAATTTGTCGCCCTTGGGCTACAAAAATCGCCAAAGACACATAAAATGTAGCCCAAGAGACACAAATACGAGTAACCATGTTGTGTCTCTTGGGCTACAATAAATATCAATTACGTTGAATTTGACGCCCTGAGGCTACAAATGACCAACCTCGCCGATGTCTCGGACATGCTGAAAGCCGTGCGACACGACAGCAAACTATCGCAGGAAGAACTTGGGCGCCGCGCGGGCGTGGCCCGCACGACCGTCGCGCGGATGGAAACGCTCGCCAGGAACGATATGAGCGTGTCCGTGCTCGTGCGCCTGCTCGAGGCCGCCGGTTACGACCTCAAGTTCGTCGAGCATGGACATGGCCGCACGCTGGAAGACATCCTCGCTGAACAGCGCAACCCGGACGCGCAGCCATGAAGCTCGACGTTCAGGTGCTAGGCAAGAACGTTGCCACGCTGTTTCGCGAGCGCGACGACTATGTCCTCAAATATCACGGCGATGCGAACGCGGCCGACTTCGTCAGCCTGACGATGCCGGTGCGCGAAGAGCCTTGGCGCTGGCCACGCGACCTGCATCCGTTTTTCCGGCAGAACCTGCCCGAAGGCTATCTGCTGAATCTGATCCGCGAGCAATTCGGGCCCTTGCTCGACGGAACCGATCTGTCACTGCTCGCCGTCGTGGGCTCGATGGGGATCGGCCGGGTCACCGTGACGCCCGAAGGCGTGGCGCCGGGCACCGAACTCCAGGCGCTCGACGTCCAGCACATCCTGCACGGCGACAACACCGCCGAACATTTCGCGCAACTCGTCCGTGAATACGCGCGAGCGGCCATTTCGGGCGTCGTGCCGAAGTTCATCGCGCCGGAGGCGCAGTCTGCCGCATCGACACCGGTGCAGCTCGGTAAGCCGACGATTCGAACGAGCCGTCACATCGTCAAAGGTTCGGACGACAACACGCCCTTTCTCGGTTTCAACGAGTTCCATTCGATGCGGGTGCTGGAGCGGCTGGGAGTGGCGCACGTTGCGCGCACGCGGATGTCGGACGATGGCAGGGCGCTCGTCGTCGAGCGCTTCGATGTCGACGCGCAGGGACTGCCGGCCTATGGCGTCGAAGACTTGTGCGGTCTGCTCGGCTTGCCGCCGCACGAAAAATACCATTCGACGAGCGAGAAAATGCTCAACGCGGCAAGAGCGTATCTGCTCGATCGCGACACCATGCGGATGCAACTCCAGCAGCTCGGCTGGCATTTGCTGACGAACTACGTCGTGCGCAATGCGGACTGCCACACCAAGAACGTCGCACTGTTCTATACCACGGTCGACGATGTCGCGTTCACGCCCGTCTACGATGTCGTGACGACCCAGGCTTATCCGCGCTTCGCAGCCAATCCGCCCGGGCTGCCTGTCGACGGCCGCAAAACCTGGGCAGCGGGTAAAACGCTGGAACGATTTTTCAACACGCGCATGGGCATCGCCCCGCGGCAATATGCGCAGATGGTTGAAGCGCTGTGCGACTCCGCTGTCGACGTCGGCCACGAGTTGATCGAAGCAGCGCGCAACGAACCGCAGTGGCGTGCGCTCGCCAAGCAGATGCTGCATGCATGGGACGACGGCATGACATCGCTGCGCTCGCCGAAGAAAAGCCTGCAATTCAGGGGGCTCAAGCCGGCCATCGAAGCAGCGGGATTTTCGGCGCCGGAGCCGCCCGAGCGGTCAAGGGAAGTCATTGGGCATTCGCCGCTGCTTGGCAGGCGCAAGTGATCGCCATCCATGCAAAAAAGCCCACGACGTAACGCACGTCGCGGGCCTGTTCTTCGAACCACAACGCTGCCGGCGACGCGGCAGCTGCATCGCCATCAAACCGCCACCGCGCTCAGCGCATCTTCCGTGAGCCACAGCGACTCCGCCAGATCCTGCTCGTTCAGATTGAGCCCCTCGCCGCCACGATCGACGACGATAAAGTCGCTCGTCTCGCCCAATGCGATCAGCGGATGGTGCCACACGCCTTTCGCGTAGTTGACGCCCTGCCAGCCAGTGGTGACGAACGCGCGGATCTTCTTCGTGTCGAGTTCGCCCGCGGGCGCGACGACGACCAGATACGGCTTGTCGTTGAGCGGCACGAACGCCTGGCTGCCAAGCGGATGACGCTCGAGCATCTTCACTTCGAACGGCAGCGTGCGCGGCTGGCCACGAAACAGATTGACGAGCGTGCGGCCGTGCTCGTCGGCCACGTCGACTTTCGCGAGGTCGTGATAGCGGATCGTCGTGCCGAGGTTGATCGGAATCTGCTTCGCGCCTTCGAGTTCGATCACGTCGCCGAATGCGGCGAACGCCTCTTTCGTCAGCGGTTCGATGGCGAGTGTTTTCATTCGAGCGTACCCCACAGACGCAGACGCGACACGCCGCCGTCCGGATAGATGTTGAAGCGCACGTGCGTAACGGGCCCGAGCGCCGCGATCTCGCTCTCGAAGAAATGCTGCTTGTCCATCTGCAGTTTCTGTTCGCCGAGCAGCACCGGCCAGAACATCGCCTGCGTGACGAGCGAGCTGTCGGTCCCGCCCTTCACGTACGCGGCCTGGATCGAACAGCGATCCGGATAATTGCCCTTGAAGTGCGCGGTGTCGACTTCGATCTTGCAGATCACGCCCGGCTGCGCGAGCGCGATGATCGCCCAGTCATTGCCCGGCTCGCGACGACGACGCGTTTCCCAGCCGTCGCCCATATTGACGCCGCGCCCCGGCATCAGCAGCGTCGAGGCCGCGCCGAAGTGCTGGTTGTTCGCGCCGACCAGATACGCGCCGTTTTCCACCGCCGCGAGATCGAACTGCTCGGTGCGGCTCGCGCCGGCCCAGTCGACCTGCGGCTGACCGTAAACACGCAGACGCGCGATGCCGCCGTCCGGATAGATGTTCACGCGCAGATGCGTGTACGCGCTCGCGTCGCCGACTTCGAGGTAGTGGTGGCTATTGCCCTGCAACGTGGTCGACGGCACGATCTCGGTCCATTGCGTCGCCTGATTCGGCTCGCCATCCGCAACGCGCGCCGCTTCCACCGACGCCGCCGGTGGGAAGTTACCGGTGAAGTGGCTCGTGTCGAGGTCGAGTCCCTTGATCACGCCGGGCCGCGCGAGCTTGACGACGCACCAGTCGTAGCCGGTCGTGCGCTTGCGACGCGTTTCCCAGCCGTCCATCCACTTGCCGTTGTCGTCGTACTTGCCCGGAATGAAGACGGCCGGTTCCGGATTCAGCATGCGGTCCTTCGGCGCGAAGAATTCGTCGCTGGCCTCGAGCGCCTGCGCGCCCAGACGCGGGTCCGCCAGGTTCACGTAACGGCGCGTGAATTCCGGTGCGTTGGGGTCGAGAATCGGAAGTGCCATCTTTGTCGTCCTTGAGATCGATTGGTGCGGGAAAAACGTTACGGCTCGCTGCGTGACGCAGTGCGCGTCACGCGCCGATCAGGTCGTCGAGCCGCAAACGTGCAATGCGATAGATCTGATCGAGGCTCGCGCGCAGTTCGTCGGCGCGGCTGTTGTTCACACGCGACTCGAAGTCCGCGATGATGCCGTGGCGGTCGTAGCCGCGCACCGCGAGAATGAACGGAAAACCGAATTTCTCGCGATACGCCTGATTGAGCGCATGCAGCTTGTCGAACTCTTCCTGCGTGCATTGCGCGAGACCCGCGCCGCTTTGCTCGCGCGTCGACTCGGCGGTCAGCTCGCCGCGCACCGCGGCCTTGCCGGCCAGCTCCGGGTGCGCGTTGATCAGCGCGAGCTGCTGGTCCTCGCCAGACGTTTCGACGATCTGCGACATCCTGCGATGCAGCTCGTCGATGCTCGCGAACGGCCGCTCCCGCGCCGCAATCTCCGCGACCCACGGCGAGTGCTCGAAGACGCCCGACAGCGCCGCGACGAACGCGTCGGTCGAGATCCCGTTGAGTTGGTCCAGGGTGTATTGCATCGCCTTCATGCCGCGGCCTCGCGGTTGCCTTGCTGGTAAGGATGAGTTTCGTGCCAGTGCCGGGCGATATCGACGCGCCGCGACACCCACACGCGATCGTGCTGTTCGATGTGGTCGAGAAAGCGCTGCAGCGCCCGGAAACGCCCCGGCCGCCCGAGCAGCCGGCAGTGCATGCCGATCGACAGCATCTTCGGCACTTCGTCGCCCTCTTCGTACAGCACGTCGAATGCGTCGCGCAGGTAGGTGAAGAAGTGGTCCGCGGTGTTGAAGCCTTGCGGGGTGGCGAAGCGCATGTCGTTGGTGTCGAGCGTGTACGGCACGATCAGTTGCGGCACGGTCTTGCCGCCCGCCACCTCGACGTCCATCCAGAACGGCAGGTCGTCGCCGTAGTAATCGGAGTCGTACAGGAAGCCGCCATATTCGGCGACCAGCCGATGGGTATTCGGACTGTCGCGGCCGGTGTACCAGCCGAGCGGCCGCACGCCGGTCACGCGCTCGATCGCCTCCATGCCGAGGCGCATGTGCTGCGCTTCCTGCTCCGGCGACATGTCCTGATAGTGAATCCAGCGATAGCCGTGGCACGCGATCTCATGTCCGAGTTCGACGAATGCCCGCGCAACTTCTGGATGCCGTTCGATCGCCATGCCGACGCCGAACACCGTCAGCGGCAGGTCGCGCCTTTCGAATTCGCGCAGGATGCGCCACACGCCCGCGCGCGAGCCGTATTCGTAGATCGACTCCATGCTCATGTGCCGCGCCGGATACGCCGCCGCGCCCACGATCTCCGACAGGAACTGCTCGGAACCGGGATCGCCGTGCAGCACGCAGTTTTCGCCGCCCTCTTCGTAATTGAGGACGAATTGCACCGCAACGCGCGCTCGCCCCGGCCAGTTCGGATGCACCGGGTGGCGGCCGTAGCCGATCAGATCGCGTGGGTAGTTCGGGTCGAGTGGCATGGTTTGACGGATGCGTAGTGACGGGACCAGGAATGCGCGTGAACGCGGTTCGAAACCCCTCGGCAACGGTGCGGGGTTCACACGTGTAGCCACGCAACAGGCGGCTTCAGCGGCTGCCGAAACCGCAGCGCCGAGTTGACCCAGTGTAGCGAAAACACCCCGGTGCGCCCATACAGCCGGGCAGATAGTGCGTGTTACAGCGAGTGTATGTGCGAGTCCGCCGACTCGGCGTTTACCCGCAGCGGACCGGGGCTGAACGACGCGAGCGCGCCGTCGTAGCGCTTCGCGAGCGGCCGCGCGTAGTCGCCGCGCTTGGCCGTCGCGAGACGCAGCGTCACCAGCGCCTCGGTCCATTTGACGGCCGCCGTCACGCCTTCGATCACCGGCGCGCCGAGCGCATCCTCGATCTCCGCGCACAGTTCGGCCATGCCCGCGCAGCCGAGCACGATCGCGTCCGAGCCGTCCTCGGCGAGCGCGCGCCGGCATTCGTCGAGGATGATGCGGCGCGCCGCCGAGCCCGGCTGATCGAGATCGAGCACGGCGACGTCGGTCGCACGCACGTTGCGGCAGAAGCGCTTCATGCCGTAGCGCTCGGCCAGATGCCAGGCCATGCCGCAGGTGCGCGCGAGCGTCGTCACGACCGAAAAGCCCGGCGCGAGCACGCTCGCCGCGTGCATCGCCGCCTCGGCGATGCCGATCACCGGGCCGCGCGCCAACTCGCGGGCCGCATAGAGACCGGGGTCGCCGAAGCACGCGATCACGTAGCCGTCGCAGCCGTCCAGTTCGCCGGCCGCGACTTCGGCAAGCAGACCGGGCGTGGCGAGCGCTTCGTCGTAATAGCCCTCGATCGACGGCGGCCCCATCGTCGGATTGACGGCGATCACTTCGGTGCCGGGCGCGGCGACGTCGCGTGCGCAGCGCCCCATCGCCTCGGTCATGCGGCGCGTCGTGTTCGGATTGATCAGTTTGATACGCATGGCGACTCCTGTTCGACTCGTTATTGCAGCGACGAAAGCCCGTGAAACTCAGCGTGCGAGCATCCGGTAAAACAGCGCGCCGAGTCCCGCGCCGATGAACCACGAGAAATTCGCGCAGCCGTCGAGCCCCGGCACCATCACGCAGATCACCGCGATCAGCGCGGCCGGCAGCAACGCGGCCACCGCGCGATAGTTGACGCCGTTGCGGTACCAGTACGAGCCGCTCGGCGCGACCGTGTACAGATCGTCGAGCACGACCTTCTGACGCTTGACGAGGTAGAAGTCGACGATCAGGACGCCGTACAAAGGCCCGATGAAGCTGCCGAGCACGTCGAGCGTGTAGTGGATCACGGCCGGATTGTTGAACAGGTTCCACGGCGTGATGAACACCGAAGCGACCGCCGCGAGCATGCCGCCCGCGCGCCAGCTGATCAGACGCGGTGCAACGTTCGAGAAGTCGAAGGCCGGCGACACGAAGTTCGCGACGATGTTGATGCCGATCGTCGCGATCGTGAAGGTCAGCGCGCCGAGAATCACGGCCATCGGATAGTCGATGCGGCCCACCGTCTCGACCGGGTCCGTAATCAGTTCGCCGAACACCGGCAGCGTGGCCGCGGTCGTGATCACCGTAACGAGCGAGAACGCGAGGAAGTTGACCGGCAGGCCCCAGAAGTTGCCGCGCTTGACGCTGCGAAAGCTCCTGCCGTAGCGCGAGAAGTCACCGAAATTCAGCATCGGTCCGGAGAAGTACGACACCACCAGCGAAATCGCCGTGATCATCACCGGTACCACTTCCATGCCGTGATATTTGACGCCGCCGAGGTTGATGCCGATGTTGCGCCAACCCGCGCGATACACCATGTAGCCGGCGAGAATGAACATCACGACGTAGACGGCTGGCCCGGCGAAGTCGATGAACTTCTTGATGGTCTCCATGCCGTGCCAGAACACCAGCGCCTGCAGTACCCACAGCAGCATGAAGCCCGCCCAGCCGAGCGTCGACAGACCGAGCAGGCCATGCCGATGCACGTCCGCATACGGCAGCAGTTGCGGCACGAACTTCAGCACGACGATCACGAGCGCGCTCGACGCGAGATAGGTCTGGATGCCATACCACGCGACCGCGATCAGGCCGCGGATCACTGCGGGGACATTCGCGCCGAGCACGCCGAAGGTCGCGCGGCACGCGACCGGATACGGCACGCCGTTCAACTGGCTCGGCTTCGCGATCAGGTTGCACAGCACGTTCACGAGCGTGATGCCGATCAGCAGCGACACCAGCACCTGCCAGCTCGTCAGGCCGAGCGCGAACAGACTCCCCGCGAATACATAGCCACCCACGCTATGCACGTCCGACATCCAGAACGCGAAGATGTTGTACGCGCTCCAGTTCTGCGCGCGCAGCGGCGCGAGGTCCTCGTTATAAAGCCGCTCGCTGTAGCCGGCCGGCATCGACGGATCGGTTTGAGCCGTACCGTCCGGATAGTTGGAGATGGGGTGACTGCCTGGCGCTGCACTGAACTGAGCCATGATTCCTCCTTTGGATAGGGACCGTCGAAAGAGCATCGACGGACATTGCATCGGCCATGCCAGTTGCTCGCTTCTCGTCCCGCGTGGGTCGAAGAAGTCGGCGCCGTGGTCCCGGACCGTGCCGCGCGTGTCTCCGTACTGACGTACTTGTGGTTGTCGCATCGCCAGCCGCCGCGGCTTTCCGGCGATGCGTCGCTACCCGAGCTCCGTCGTCTCGCGACGGACGTGCGTGTTCAGGCCGGCGGCGCTCACGCGAGGCCGCCTGGCCGTGCATCTATCGGTTCAGTTCAATTCAGTGCGGCGCGCACCACGAACGGGCGCTCGTCTGCTGCTTGCCTCAGCCTGGGGTGGAGTCGGCTTCGGCTGTCTAGGTGGATGCTTCTTTCGACGCAAGCGCGCCGAATACTTCATGCAGATCCGCTGCCCCGCGCGCGGGGCGATCCAGCATCTTCAACTCGACGCTTTGCAGATGGCGCGACATCAGCGCGGCCGCCTGCTTCGCATCGCCGGCGTCGAGCGCGGCGAGAATCGCTTCGTGATCCTCGAACGAGCACGGGCTGCGCCCGAGCGATTCGTACAGCGCGGAAATCAGCGTGGAACGCGCGACCAGCCCGTTCAGGCAATCGCACAACACTGAGTTGCCGGTCAGGTTCGCGAGCTCCGTATGAAACTCGCCCGACAAGCGGATCCATGCTGGAAAATCCCGCGTTTCGAATGCCTTGCGTTCCCGGCCGATCATGCCGCCAATGTTCTTCAGACGCCGCATGCCGTGTCCGCTACAGATCTTTTCGACGACGGCCAGCTCGATGATGCGGCGCATTTCGAACACCTCGTGCACCTCCTGCAGCGACGGACTCGCGACGAACGCGCCACGATTCGGCTCGAGATCGACGAGGCGCTCACTCGCCAGCTGCGACAGCGCCTGGCGGATGGGGCCGCGCTTCACACCGAATACTTCGCATAGCTGAGCTTCGGTGAGCTTCGCGCCGGGTGCCAGCCGGTGCTCGAGGATCGCCGCGCGGATGCGCTCGGCGATTGCTTCGGGCTTCGAACTGTTCGCGACGGATTCGGTGTCGGACATGATTGGCGTCTCGGTATGTTGGTCATCATAGGACGGACACAAATATTGTCAACAATTTTTGCGTCGATTTTCGACAGTTTTTGTGCTGCGTTGCGTCAGCGGAAGGCTGTGAGCCAAGCTGCGCGGCTGTCAGGCGGGAATCTTACCCGGTTTTCATAACGCCAAGACGAGCACTGGCAGGCAGTTTTTGTCAACAAAAACTGAAAACATTGGCGATGGGTGTGGGAGGTGGTGAGTGTGGAAATACTGACAGTTAGTTGCGTTACTGACGCAAAAAAAAACGGGCGATCCGCCCGCCTCTGCCCCGCCCACGACGGCTTCAGCCAATGCTCGGATAGCCCGACGCCGTCAGCCTGAAGCCATGCGCATTGGCGACCAGATGCGCGTCCGCGCCGACCGGCAGCGTCACCATGTTATGAACGTGCCCGAACTGCAGCCCCGTCACGACAGGAATGCCGATCAGCGAGCGCACTTGCTCGACCATCGCGTGCAGGTCGTAGCCGTTGTCGTAGTCGTACGGCTTGCCGCCCGAGAAATCACCGAGCACGAGCGCCTTCTGCTGCGCGAGGATGCCGGCCAGATGCAGTTGATAGATCATCCGCTCGATGCGGAACGGCTGCTCGTTGACGTCCTCGACGAACAGGATGCCGCCCTGCACCGGCGGCATGTACGGCGTGCCGACAAGCGAGGCCACCACCGCGAGATTGCCGCCCCACAGCGTGCCCGTTACGTCGACGCTCTGCGCTTGCGGCGTGTCGCTCGCGACCGTGATGGTCGGCTGCGTCAACGCCGACCAGAAATGCCGCATCGTGAATTCGCTGAGCTGCTCGGCGCCGAAATCACTCATCAGCATCGGGCCGCCGAAGGTCTTCAAGCCGGCGCGCGCGAGCAGCGCCAGTTGGATCGCGGTGAAGTCGCTGTGACCGACCAGCGCTATCGGCTGATCGGCGAGCCGCCGCTGCAGCCCTTCGTAGTCGAGACCGTGCAGAATCCGCACCGCGCCGTAGCCGCCGCGCACGGCCAACACGACATCGGGCAGCTCACGCGATGGATCGGCGAGCCGGTTCAGATCGGCCGCGCGCTCGCCGTCGGTGCCCGCGAAACGTTGGTAGCGGCGCTTCGCGGCCTCCTCGCCGTCGACTCGATGCCCCTGCGCACGCAGCCGATGCAGCGCGCGATGCAGCACCTCCGGATCATGCGGATAGCCGGATGGCGCAATCAGTTCGATGGTGCGAGATGCGGTCATGGCGAGACCCGTTGGGCGTGGTTGTTTTAGAGCGGCGTGGTTGGGGGCGGTTCGCTGCTGGAGGGTGTGGCGGTGTCAACGGCCGCTTCGGCCGCTTCAGCCGTTTCGCCGCGCGCCGCCGCGCGGGCTGCGCGACTCGTCCGACGCCGCTCGGCAAAAAACGACCTGAGCGCGGCACCGCATTCGGCTTCGAGGACGCCGCCGCTGACCGACGTGTGATGGTTCAACCGAGGATTCGCGAACGCATCGACCACGCTGCCGCACGCGCCGGTTTTTGGATCGCGCGCGCCGAACACGACACGGGCGATGCGCGCGTGCATGATCGCGCCGGCGCACATCAGACAAGGCTCGAGCGTCACATAGAGTTCGCAACCCGGCAGACGGTAGTTTTGGAGCGACTGCGCGGCTGCGCGCAGCGCAGCCATTTCGGCGTGCGCGGACGGGTCATGCGCGCCGATCGGATGATTGAAGCCCGTGGCGATGACTTCGTCGCCGCGCACGAGCACCGCGCCGACCGGTACTTCGCCGGCAGCGCGCGCTTCTTCGGCGGCGGCCTGAGCGAGCGCCATGAAGCGCAGGTCGCGTTCGGAGATGATGGGAGCGTCGGAATTTCCGGGAGGGATGGCGGCAGCGGCCATCGGGTGATCAGCCGCCGGTGCGAAGACCGCGCCGATGCAAGCGCCAACGGATTTCTCACCGGCCTCGGCTTGCGCAGAAGAGCCGATCGAGGCGGCACACGGAAGCGGCTCGTTCACTGCGAACCCGCGGCGGCTACATCGACGTTGCCCACGCGCTCAGAGAGACGCTCCGCGATGCGGCGGCAATATTCGCGCGGCAGGACCATGGGGCCGCCGCGCAGCGATTCGAGCGCCATATCGAGCGCGAGCATGCGCGCCTGAAGACGGCAACGGATCACCTGATCGCTCACGGCATTCAGCTCCGTTTGCAGATCGCGCAACGCGCGAAGCTGCTCGACGGCGGGCGGCACGAAGCCCGCATTTTTCAGAATCCGGTTGGCGACGCGCACCTCTTCCGGCACCAACGCATCGTCGTCGAGGGCTAGCGGTGCGCCCGCTCCCGGCAAGTCGTCGAACTCTCCGCGCGCGGCGGCGGCGGCAATACGCTGTTCGACAAGCGCATCAAGCAATTTCATCTGCAATCCACAACGTTGCGGCCCGAGCATTCTATCAGGGAGCGCACGGGCGCTCCGTGCTCACTTGACGGCATAAAGGCGCCGATTTGCCGGCAACCCGGCATTTGACGGTGCTTCAGCGTGGACTTAGAGTAAGTCATCAAGTCGCACAACGCGCGCGGCGCTTAACCGGCGCGGCACGTAGAGGTTCCCTCTCGTCGAATTTGACGCCGCCATGCCATTCAAACCGATCGGCCGTCGCAGTGCTCTTCCCGTCGCGGAACCGCGTCCGATCTGCGCAGCGCAGCCAGTGCGAGGGGGCCAGCAAGCGTCTCGGCGGATCGGCGTGCGTAGCGCGCTGGCGGCGATTACCGCGGCCGCGCTGCTTTCCGGCTGCGGCGTTTTTTGCGGTGGCGCCGCGGCGAGCGGCGGCGCCTATGCCGGGGGCTGCGGGACGAGCGTGCGGTTCTAGCCGGCGCCTCGCGAAACAGCCGCGAATTCGTTACCGAGGTGGCCTACGCCCCTCCCTCAGCTCGGCCCCACCAACGGCCAACGCGCGAGGACGATATGTCTGGTCCGTCCCAGCAGGCTGTGCATCAGCGCAAACTCGCGCACATTCCAGCAAGCCGCCTCGGCCGTATGGCGCTCGATCCACTGCATCCCGTACGCCAGCGTCACGTGCGGCGTAAAACGTACGTCGGGCTCGATGCCGTCGTCGCGCAAGCCCGCTTCGAGCGCATCGTGAAGCGCCTGCAGTCCGTGCACACCGTGCTCGCCCACCAGCACCGCCGGCCCGAGCCGCGGCCTTTTCGCGAAGCTGGCGACCGCGTCGAATTCGACCGTAAATGGCGCCATGCTGACCGCCGCGGCCGCCCGTTTCGCCGCCTCGACCACATCCGCCGGCAAGCCGCCCGCGAAATTGCCGAGATGCCTGAGCGTGACGTGCAAGCGGTTCGCCGCGAGCGGTTTGCCGCGCACGCCGCTGCGCACGCGTGCCTCCACACAAAGCTGCTGCGCGAACTTCGCGATACCGGCCGCGGTATTGGCATCGGGATAGACCGCGAAAAAGAGCCCGTCGGTGGGCGGGGACGGCGCCTCGAGCCCGGGCAACCACAGTTGTTCAGGCATCGCGCCTCGTTCCTTCGCTGATTTTTCCGCCGATCCGCACACCGCCGCACAAGCGGCCCATTGCAGTCATGATACTGTATATTCATACAGTATGACAGGCCGTGTGCAACTGCGACGCGCTACAGATCGGCCGGCTCGCCGATGCGTTTGTACCAAAGCTCGATAAACGACTCGGCCGCCGGCGACAGCGAATGCTCGGCGCGTCGGATCAGATTCACGTCGCGTGTGACGAGCGGCGCTTCGAGCCTGCGCGCGACCAGATCGCGATGTGGAAACGACCCGAGCAGAATGCCCGGAAAAATCGCGATGCCGAGACCGGCCTGCACCATCGAAAGCCCGGTCGTCATATAGGACACTTCGTACTCGACCGCCTTGCGCGTGCCGAGCGTGAACAACGTTTCGTCGATCAACTTGCGGATGCCGCTCGTCGACTTGATGCCGATCCACGGACACTGCAGCGCATCGTTCCAGCTCACACGCCGCTTTTTCGCGAGTGCCGAATCCTTGCGGCAGATCGCGCACAAGTTGTCGCGCGCGAGGCATTGCAGCGTGATGCCCTCGGGGCGCTCGCTGATCGTGCCGATGCCGAACTCGACGTCGCCCGTCAGCGTCGACGCGGTCAGGCGATCGGGCGCGGCGTCGTCGACCGAGACCTCGATATTCGGGTACAGCGCGCGATATTCGGCGAGCAGTTTCGGCACGATCGCCGCCGCGATCGACGGCGTCGCCGCGAAGCGCAGCCGACCGCGCTCGCGCCCGGCCAGCTCCTTCACGCTCGACTGGATCGACTCGAGATCACGCAGCATCCGCTCGACGGTCGGCAGGATTTCATGCGCGGCCGCGGTCGGCCGCAGCGAGCGCGACGTGCGGTCGAACAGCCGCAGGCCGAGCGCCTCCTCCATTTGCCGGATCAATACGCTGACCGCGGGCTGGGTGATGAACATCTCGTCGGCCGCGCGCGTCAGCACGCCGAAACGGCAGACGAGCGCGAATGCGCGCAACTGTTTGATGGTTGGAGTCATGGAAGCGCAATCATAAAGTTACTTTATGGGACCATTGATTTTGTTCGATTGTTTTCATTCGGACAGTACCCTACATTGCTCTCCTACGCAGCGCACAGCCGTTCAAAAAACGACAGGAGACAGTCGTGACAGCAATCGATTCGCGCAAACGCTTGATCGGCGCAATGGCGTCGACGCTCGGCAATGTGCTCGAGTGGTACGACTTCGTCGTGTTCGGGTTTCTGTCGATCATCATCGCGAAGCAGTTCTTCCCCAGCCACAGCGAGTACGCCGCGCTGATGCTCACCACGGCGACGTTCGGCGCGGGCTTCGTCGTGCGGCCGCTCGGCGGGATTCTGCTGGGCATGTACGCGGACCGCAAAGGCCGCAAGGCAGGCCTCACGCTCGTCATCGCAATGATGACGGTGGCCGCCGCGATGATCGCGCTCACCCCCGGCTTCCAGCAGATCGGCCTGATCGCGCCGGCGATCGTGCTGTGCGCGCGTCTGTTGCAGGGCATTTCGGCCGGCGGCGAATTCGGCACCGCGACCGCGATGTTGATCGAATATGCACCGACAGCGCGCCGCAATCTGTATGGCAGTTGGCAGATGTTCGCGCAGGCCCTGGGCGCGTTGCTCGCGGTCGCGATGGGTAGCGCGCTCACGCATCTGTTCACGCATGAGGCGCTCGAGTCGTGGGCATGGCGCATTCCGTTCCTGCTTGGTCTGCTGATCGGCCCGGTCGGCTTCTATATCCGCCGCAAGCTGCCCGAAACCGAGGCGTTCCAGAAGCTCGGCGCGCGTGTGAAGGTGCCGTTCTCGCGCGTCGTGATGCACTATCCGCGCGAGTTGTTCGTCGCCACCGCGCTGTCGGCCGCGCTCAACGTGATGGCCTACGTGATCATTACGTATCTGCCGATTTACGCGGTGCAGAACCTGCATATGCCGGTGACGCTGCCGTTTTCCGTGCTGCTCGCGAGCGTGCTGCTGCGCGTGGTGACGATTCCTCTATTCGGTCATCTCGCGGATCGCATCGGCGGCGAGCGCATGATTCGCGTCGCGCTCGCGCTGTTTCTCGTCGTGCTGTACCCCGCTTACTACTGGATCGTCAGCGCGCCGTCATTCGCGTCGATCATGTCCGTCGAACTCGGCTTCGCGCTGCTGATCAGCGCGTCGAACGCGCCGATTCCGACCGCGCTCGCCGGCCTGTTTCCGACCGAACTCCGCTCGACCGGCCTCGCGATCTCGTACAACATCGGCGCGGCCGTTTTCGGCGGCTTCTCGCCGATGGTGCTGACGTGGCTGCTGCACGTGACTGGCAACAACATGATGCCTGCGCATTTCTGCGCGGTGTTCTTCGCGCTCGGCCTGGTCGGCGCGTTCATGCTGAAACGCCGCGCCGCGCCGGTGAACGAGTTCGCCACCCAGTAGCCCGCTCATCCCCGTTTTCTTCTTACCCGCACTTTCTCCGGGAGATCCCGCATGCCTGTCATTGACGTTCATACGCACATCTTCACGCACAAATGGCTCGAACTGCTGCGGCAGCGCGGCGGTGCGTACAACATTCAGACGCGCCCCGACGGTCAGCAGGAAGTGTTTCGCGGCAACACGCCGGTCGTGATTCCGCAAAAAGGCCACTTCGATTTCGACATGCGGATCCGCCAGATGGATGAATCGGGCATCGATATTTCGGTCGTGTCGCTGACCTGCCCGAACGTGTACTGGGGCGATCAGGCAACCAGTTGCCTCGCCGCGCGCGAATCGAACGACACGATCGCCGAAGCACAGGCCAGATATCCCGGCCGCATCCGCTGGTTCACGTCGCTGCCGTGGGAATATCCGGAAGCGGCGCTCGACGAACTGCGCCGCACCTGCGAGAACGGCGCGAGCGGCGTGATGGTGCTCGCGAACATCGCGGGACGCAGCCTCACCGATCCGATGTTCGCGCCGATCTGGGCCGAGATCGACCGTCGCGCGTTGCCGGTGCTCGTGCATCCGACCGATCCGCCCGGCGTCGATCTGATGGACATGACGAAGTTCGATCTGAGCTGGGCGGTCGGTTTCATGTTCGACACGACGCTCGCCATCACGCGCATGATCTTCGAAGGCTTCTTCGATCAGTATCCGAATCTGAAGCTCATCGCGTCACATGCGGGCGGCGCGTTGCCTTATCTGGCGGGCCGCTTCGAGAAAGGCAACGAGGTCGAGATCCCGCAACGTCGCAAGATGAAGCGCAATCCGATCGATTATCTGCGCCATATCTACTACGACTGCATCACGTATAGCCCGGCGTCGCTCGAATTTCTCGTCTCGGTGGTCGGCGCGGATCGCGTGATGTTCGGCACCGACTGGCCGCATCAGGTGTACGACATTCGCGGCGCGTTCGCCAACACCGCGCGTCTGCCGAAGGAGCAATGCGACGCGATCCGCGGCAACAACGCGCTGCGGGTCTTCGGGTTCTGACGCGAGTCGCGGCGGCAGCTACCTGCCAGGTAACCGTCAGCTGGTCGCCGCCTACGCGGCGCTGCTCGACGATCTGATCGCGCGAGCGCCGCGGTAGTCGTCGCGCGCGGTGCAAGGGCGAGGTGTCGTTGCGAGAACAGAATTGCCAGCGTATTCCGGCGCATCAGGTCCTCCGATCGTGCCGGTACGTGCGGGACCGTCCAATCACTCCCACTCGATCGTCAATCAGCCGGCGGGAGCCTTGTGGGAACGGCGTTTCCGCCTGGTCACGCGGCGTCGATACCGTCAGTCATACCGAAATTCTGGCTCGGCAGTTAATGGCTTCCATTGCACGGCATTGGACAGTAGGCACCCGCTCCGTTTAAAAAGCCGGCAAGACCGAGCATCTGAAGCCGATTCAATACCGTCGTCGATACCGTGAGCGAACCCCTGCGCGGGCGCCCACGAACACCGCCAGAAACACCGTGAGACTCATTCCAGAGCGGAGCCTTGCAAAATTGGGATGACAATCGGAGTAGGATACTGGCCTTTTGAGCCAAAGATCGGCGATCTCCTCAGGGGTGGCCGAACCCGTCATCTCGCACCGATGCCCCTCGACTACCCTACCCTCGATGCGCTGCGCACGCGCCATCCCGCTTGGCGCCTGTTACGCTCCGACCACGCGCCGCTCGCTGTCAGCTTCCTGCACCGCGTGTTCGTCGCGCCAAACGTGCGCGTGGTGGCGGCTCCGCTTCTTGCCGAAGCACTCGAAGATGAGCTTTACGCGTTGCGCGAACAACTCGGCGATGACGCCTTCCCGAAGCCGGCGCTCGAGTATCTGAACGACTGGGCCAGCCCTGAAAAGGGATGGTTGCGCAAGTACTATCGCCAAGGTTCCGATGAACCGCAGTTCGACCTGACACCCGCCACGGAGAAAGCGATCGCGTGGCTCGGCACGCTGACGGAACGCAGCTTTGTCGGCACGGAATCGAGGCTCTTGACACTTTTCGAGCTGCTGCGGCAGATGGGCGAAGGCAGCGAGGCGGACCCCGAAAAGCGTCTTGCCGAGCTCCACACGCGGCGCGGCCAGATCGACGAAGAAATCGCCCGCGTGGAGGCCGGTGATGTTCGGCTGCTCGACGATGCCGCGCTCAAGGACCGCTTTCAGCAATTCATGCAGATGGCGCGTGACCTGCTCACGGATTTCCGTGAAGTCGAACAAAACTTTCGGCTGCTGGACCGACATGTGCGCGAGCGAATCGCGCTCTGGGAAGGATCGAAGGGTGCGCTCATCGAGGAAATCATGGGCGAGCGCGACGCGATCGCCGATTCCGACCAGGGCAGCAGCTTCCGGGCGTTTTGGGACTTCCTGATGTCGAGCCGCCGTCAAGAGGAACTCTCGAAACGGCTCGAGCGCGTGCTGGCGCTGCCGGCGGTCATGGAAATGAGGCCCGACGCGCGCACGCGGCGCGTCCACTATGACTGGCTGGAAGCCGGCGAGCATACGCAGCGCACGGTAGCTCAGCTCTCGCAGCAGCTTCGACGCTTCCTCGACGATCAAGCGTGGCTCGAAAACCGCCGCATCATGGACATTCTGCGCGGTATCGAAACGAAAGCGCTTGCGCTGCGCGAAGCGCCCCCACCAGGCTGCGTCATGGAGATCGAGACCGCATCCACTGACATCGAGCTGCCGATGGAACGCCCGCTTTACGCGCCGGCGCTGCGCCCTCTCATTGCCAACGTCTCGATCGAAACCGGTGAGGCGAACCTCGATGCCTCGGCACTCTACACGCAGATCGTCGTCGATCGCGCGCGCCTCGCAGGCCATATCCGCCGATGCCTGCAAGATCGGCCGCAAGTGACGCTTGCCGAACTGACCGCTTCGCAGCCTCTCGAGCATGGGCTCGCCGAGCTCGTCGCCTATTTGCAACTGAGCGCCGAAGCTGGATCATTTCGCGCGACCGTCGACGAGACCATATCCGATACGATCGAGTGGCAGGCGAACGACGCCAACGGAACACCAATCATTAAGCGCACGACGATGCCGCGTGTGATTTTCACAAGGTAGAGATGACGGAAGAACAGCAAGCCTCGTCGCCTGGTCGAGGTGATTTGTCGACAGTTGCCATCGCTCTGCTCAAGGGCGTGGTTTATCGTGATGGAAACGAGCGCCTCTGGGCCGCACTGCTCGAATTGCAGACGCACGCGCGCGACTACGTCGCCGTGCTTGGCCTCGAGCTCGTCGTGGACGAGGCGGAAGGCTACGCCTTCGTAAAAAGCCGCGCCGCGCATGACGCTGAAGTCGATGGGGAACAGGCTAAGCTACCCCGGCTCGTTGCCCGGCGGCCACTCTCGTTCCCCGTGAGCCTGCTGCTCGCGCTGCTGCGAAAGAAGCTGGCGGAATGGGATGCTGGCGGCGGCGACACGCGGCTCGTCCTTGCGCGCGAGGACATCGTCGAGCTCGTACGCGTATTCCTTCCCGCGAGCACCAACGAGGCGCGCCTGGTCGATCAGATCGATACACACGTGAACAAGATCGTCGAGCTCGGCTTCCTACGCCGGATGAAGACCACGAGCGGACCGCCCACATTCGAGGTGCGGCGCATTCTCAAGGCGTTCGTCGATGCGCAATGGCTGCTCGATTTCGACGCGCGGCTCGCGAGCTATCGGGCGCACCACCTTCAAGATTCGACGGTTTCTGACCAACAGGAGAGTCGCGATGAATGAGCCGCGTACGCTCGGCCTCGATTTTGCAGTCGACGACGCCCTGACGGGCTTTCGCCTCGAGCGGCTCGAGGTTTTCAATTGGGGAACCTTCGACCAACGAGTCTGGGTGCTGCGGGTCGATGGCCGCAACGGCCTGCTGACAGGAGACATCGGCTCCGGCAAGTCGACGCTCGTCGACGCCATCACCACCCTCCTCGTGCCCGCGCAGCGCATCGCCTACAACAAGGCGGCAGGCGCGGACAGCAAGGAACGTACGTTACGCTCGTATGTGCTTGGCTACTACAAGTCGGAGCGCAACGAGGTCACGGGGACGGCCAAGCCCGTGAGCCTGCGCGACCATAACAGCTATTCGGTGATTTTGGGCGTGTTTCGTAACGCCGGGTACGATGCCACAGTCACACTCGCGCAGGTGTTCTGGATGAAAGACGCACACGCTCAACCCGCGCGATTCTTCGTCTGTGCCGAACGCGATCTCTCGATCGCCGCTGACTTCTCGCGCTTCGGCACCGAGATCGCCCAGCTGCGCAAAAAGCTGCGCGGGCTGGGTGCCGAAATCGAGGACACATTTCCGAAATACAGCGCCTGGTTCCGGCGGCGCTTCGGAATCGAAAACGAGCAAGCGCTCGAGCTCTTCCATCAAACGGTATCGATGAAATCGGTGGGCAATCTCACCGACTTCGTACGCAGCCACATGCTTGAGCCGTTCGACGTTGCGCCGCGCGTCGACGCACTGATCACTCACTTCGACGATCTGAATCGGGCGCACGAGGCGGTACTGAAAGCCAAGCGCCAGGTGGAACTGCTGACACCGCTCGTCGACGACTGCGATCGCCACAGCGAGCAAGGACACGTTCTCGAAGGCTGGCGAGCGTGCCGTGAAGCACTGAAACCCTACTTCGCCGGGCTCAAGCTCGGCCTCATCGAGCACCGCCTCCAATTGCTCGACGAGGATCACGCGCGTGCAATATCACGCAAGGCGCGGCACGAAGAAGCGCGCGACCAGGCGCGCCAGCGCGTGGACGATTTGCGCCGCGCCGTGGCCGAACACGGCGGCGATCGCATCGCGCAACTCGAGGTCGAAATCCGCCAGCACGAGCGAGAAAGCGCGCGTCGCCGCGAACGCGCGCAACGCTATGCCACCATCGTTACGCTGCTCGGCGAAACCGAGGCCACGGACGAGGCCGCATTCGCTTCCCAACGCCAACGTCTGGCCGAGCGGCGTAGCTCGCTCGTCGACGACGAAGCGCAAGAGCAAAATGCGATTACCGAATGGAGCGTGGCCTTTCGCGAAGGCAAAGCGCAGCGTGATCTGCTGGAGGACGAAATCGCGAGCCTGAAAGCTCGACGTAACAACATCCCGACGCAACAGGTCGCGATGCGGGCGAGCCTATGCTCGGCGCTCGGTCTGGAGGAAGACGCCCTGCCGTTCGCCGGCGAACTCATTCAGGTGCAAGAGGATGCGCGCGATTGGGAGGGCGCCGCCGAGCGCGTCCTGCGCAACTTCGGCCTGTCGCTGCTCGTGCCCGACGAGCACTATGCGAACGTCGCGGCGTGGGTCGATCGCACTCATCTCCGGGGGCGGCTCGTCTACTTTCGCGTGCGCTCTGAACGCGCCGCGCGTGCAGCCGAGGCCATCGAGCTACACCGCCACTCGCTCGCGCACAAGCTCGCGATCAAGCCCGATTCGCTGTTCTATGGCTGGCTCGAGCGCGAAATCGGCCGCCGGTTCGACTATGCATGCTGCGATACGCAGGAGCAGTTTCGGCGCGAGATGCGCGCGATCACGCGTGCGGGCCAGGCGAAAGCGCCTGGCGAGCGCCACGAAAAAGACGACCGCCACGCGCTTGACGATCGCAGCCGCTACGTGCTGGGTTGGAGCAACACGGCCAAAATTGCCGCCCTCGAAGCACAACGGCGAGCGCTCGAGGTTCGGCTTGGCGAGATCGGACAGAAGCTTGGAGAAGCTCAAAGCGAGCACGCGAAGGTGCGCGAGCAGCTCGAAGCGCTTGCGCGCATCGGCGAGTTCGTCGACTTCCGCGACATCGACTGGGGAAGCTGCGCGACCGCGATCGCCCGTCTGGCAGACGAAAAAGCCCGCCTCGAAGCGGCAAGCGACGCCCTCGCGGAACTAACGGCCCAATTGGATTCGGCGCAAGCGTCGTTGACAGAGATTGAAGCGGCGATCTCGGAAACCGACTCGGAACTGGGCGGTATCCTGGCCAGGCGGGAGGCAGCGCAAACGTTGCGCGACGAGACGCACGCGCTCGTTGCGGAAGTGAAGGCCGAACTTGCCGAGCGAATCGAGGCGCTGCGAGCGGAGATTCTCGGCGAACACCAGCTTTCCGTCGAGTCATGCGACAACCGCGAGCGGGACGTGCGAGAGGCGTTGACAACCCGTATCGACAACGAAACGAAGTCGCTCGGCCGCCTTGCCGAAAAAATCGTCAAGGCCATGGCGGCCTTCAAGGATGCCTACAAGCTCGAAACGGCCGATTTCGATGCGAGCCTCGACGCGACCTCAGAGTACCGTGACATGCTCGCGCGGCTGCAAGCGGACGATCTGCCGCGCTTCGAAGCGCGTTTCAAAGAGCTGCTCAACGTCAATACGATCAACGAGATCGCCAACTTCCACGGCCAGCTCGCCCGCGAACGGCAAACGATCAAGGAACGGATCGAACGCATCAACGAATCGTTGCGACAAATCGACTACAACGCGGGCCGATACATCGTCCTCGAGAGTCAGTCCAGCCCCGACGCGGAGATCCGCGAATTCCAGAGCGACCTGCGCGCTTGCACCGAGGGCGAACTCACCGGCTCGGACGATAGCCAATACTCGGAGACCAAGTTCCTGCAAGTCAAACGGATCATTGACCGCTTCCGCGGCCGCGAAGGGTTGACCGAGCAGGACCGGCGCTGGCGCGCCAAAGTGATCGACGTGCGCAACTGGTTTCTGTTCGCCGCCAGCGAGCGTTGGCATGAGGACGACAGCGAATACGAGCACTATTCGGACTCGGGCGGTAAATCGGGCGGCCAGAAGGAAAAGCTCGCCTATACGATCCTTGCCGCGAGTCTCGCCTATCAGTTCGGCCTCGAATGGGGCGCCGTGCGTTCTCGATCGTTCCGCTTCGTCGTCATCGACGAGGCGTTTGGACGAGGCTCCGACGAATCGGCGCAATACGGTCTCACGTTGTTTCAAAAACTGAACCTGCAACTGCTGATCGTCACGCCGCTGCAGAAGATTCACATCATCGAGCCGTTCGTTTCGAGCGTCGGATTCGTTCAGAACGAGGGCGGACGCGCCTCGAAGCTGCGCAACCTGTCGATCGAGGAGTACCGCGCGCGCAAGGCGGAGTTCGAGCAATGAATTGGACGACGACCGCCGAACTGCGCGTTCGCCTCCAGCGCCTATGGGAGCGTGGCGAATGGCTGCGGAGCCTCGTAGACGGCACCGAGGGGCTGTTCCCGCTACGTCTGACGATAAAAGGCCCGAGCTCGTCCGAATTGGCCGAACGCTTCGACGCGGTACGCGCATGGATCGCGGAGATTGCCGCGACACCGCGCGTACGCATCGAATGGCGAGAAATCAATCATCGAATTCTCGGCCTGCAGCGTTTACCACAAGCAGCTTGGGTGGACAGTCTGGACGACGCGCTCGCGGTCGCCGGCAAGCGCCGCGACGCAGCGCAGTTCGAGCGGCTGCTCGAAATCACGCGCTCCCGCCAGCCGAAGCTCACCACGTGGCTTGCGCAGCGCCCGTTGCAGGCACTCGAATTCGCAGGCGATTGGGAACGACTGCTGGCAGTCGTCGATTGGCTGCAAGCACATCCGCAGCCGGGCGTATATCTTCGCCAAGCCGAAATCGCCAACGTCGACACGAAATTCATCGAGGCGCGGCGCGGCGTCCTCGCCCAATGGCTCGATCTCGTGCTGCCGTCGGAGTCAATCGACAGCAGCCGGACAGCCGCCGCCCAATTCGCTGCTCGCTACGGGTTCCGCGAGAAGCCGCCTCGGATTCGATTTCGCGCGCTCGATGACAGGCTCGCCGTTCTGCCCGGCATGGGCCGGCCCGACATCGCACTCGACGCTGACAGCTTCGCGCGCCTCACACTGCCATGCCGCCACGTGTTCATTACGGAAAACGAGATAAATTTTTTGGCGTTTCCCGACGTTCCGCAGTCGATCGTGCTCTTCGGGGCGGGCTACGGTTGGGAAGCTCTCGAGCCGGCGCGATGGCTGACGGACTGTGCGCTCCACTACTGGGGCGATATCGACACGCACGGCTTCGCCATTCTCGATCAATTGCGCAGCCGGTTCCCGCATGTTGGATCGTTCTTGATGGACCGCGCGACGCTGGTGGCGCATGAAGCGTTCTGGGGAGAAGAAGGCGATCAGGTCACGCGCGATCTGCCGCGGCTCACGGCCAAAGAGCGGGAACTCTTCGATGACCTCCGCGACAACCGGATTCGCCATGGATTGCGGCTCGAGCAGGAGCGCGTGGGATTCGGGTGGGTCAGGGCGGCGCTCGAAGAGCGGGCTTGCGCTTAGAACTTCCCCGTCTCACCGCCAGGTACAACTCGAATACGACTCGAAGCAGGCCGCCTCGAAGATGCCTGCCCCAACTCCCCACGTTCAGCGACTTTAGTTTGCGCTGCCGTTGCGCAGCAGAGCATCCGAGATCGTCGACAGCGCCTCAGCCAGTCGTCTTGCCGTCTCGGGAGACGGCAGCGGCAACCTGAGACTTCGCGCGCCCGTCACGGCATCGCGCTCGACCCACGGGTGTGCGGCAACCGCGCCATCGCCCGGCTCGTTCAACGCCGACGCCAGCGCCGCGCCGAACTGCAGCAACCCTGACCACGGTTCGAAGGACGCGCCTCGTTGCGCTGTATGGATGGTCGAAGCTTGAGGCCGCTCTCCGGTACCGGCGAGGTCGGTTTCCACGACGCTCGCGTCACGCGCCGCGTCGCCGGACACGACTGCGCCGCTCGCGGCTTCCTCCGCCGCGGCCATGACCTCGCTCTCTCCCATGCGCCCCGCGACGTTTTCGACATCCTTCATGAAGCGGGTCAGGCGCGAACCACCGAGCAGAATTTCGCTGGCGCCGCCATCGAGGATGCCTTCCGCCAGCGAGCGCTTGAAAGCCAGCACCGACAGCATGCCCTCCTCGATCGTTCCCTTCGCAATGTAATTGACGACTTGTACCGGCTTTTTCTGGCCCAACCGATAGATGCGCGCGATGCGCTGTTCCAGCACCGCCGGGTTCCACGGCAGATCCATGTTCACGAGCGTCGACGCGTGCTGGAGGTTGAGCCCCGTGCTACCTGCGTCCGTCGACAGAAATACCCGACAGTCCGAATCGTCCCGAAAGCGCTGCACCAGCGCGGGCCGATTTTCCGACGGCACGCCGCCATGGAAGCTGACGTAGCCGATGCCGAGCTTCTTGAGCCGGCGAATGACTATCTCATGCGTGCGCGTCCATTGACTGAACACCACGACTTTCTCGTCCGGCTGCGTGAAAAGCGACTCGAACAACGTCGCCAGTTCGTCGGCCTTCACGCCATGATCGGTTTCCTGGTCCAGCAGATAGGTGCTGTTGCACGACATGCGCATGTTCTGCAAAGCACAGGTGAGGCGCCGCTGGTCCTGATCCGACAGAAACCTGGTGTTACGCCAGCGCCGGACGATTTTGGCCACGATGTCCGCGTTTTCCGTGTGATACGCCATCTGCAGCTCGGTCATGGGCACCAGCACATTCTGGTCGGTGCGCCCGGGCAACTGCAGCAGCACCTCGGACTTGCGACGCCGTATCATGATCGGTGCCAGGGTCTGGCTGATCTTCTCGAGGCCCGTGTATCCCGTCACGCGTCCCGCCTCGTCCTTGACCTGATGTTCGTGCAGCAGCTTCCACGTGGGCCCGAGACGGTGCTGGTCGACGAATTGAACGATGGAAACGAGTTCCTCCAGCTTGTTTTCGAGAGGCGTTCCCGTCAGCACGACGGCATAGGGGCTGTCGATTCGCTTGAGAGCCTTCGCCGCAATGGTGTTCCAGTTCTTGATGCGCTGCGCCTCGTCGACGATGACCAGCTCCGGCGCCCACGCGGAAATCATCTCAAGGTCCGATTTCAGCTTCTCATAGTTGGTGATCTTGTAGAGATCCTCGGCCGCATATTCGCCCCGCCTCTGGGCAAGGCCGCCCGCGACTACCCTCGAAGCGTGGCCGGAGAACCGCGTGATCTCGCTCTGCCACTGATACTTGAGCGAAGTCGGGCAAATCACCAGCACTTTCGACACGCCAAAATGCCGGATCAGGATTTCCGCCGCCGCGACGGCCTGCACCGTCTTGCCGAGGCCCATTTCGTCGCCGATCAAGGCGCGCCCGGCACGCACGGCGAACAATGCGCCTTCGGCCTGGTACGGATAGAGCGGCACCTTGAGCAGCTTCTTCAGCGAGGGCGTCGCCCCTCCTTGCGGAAACTGCCCGTCGAGCATCCTGGCACGGCGCGCCGCATCGTTTCGGCCGGCGATGAAATCGAGCGCTTCGTCATGGGCGCGCAATTCGTGCCCGGCCTTCGCCACCCTGGAGAGAAAGCGCCCGAGATCTTCGAAACGGTCCTCCGGCAGATGCCATCGCCGAGACTCGTCGAACAAAGCGGCGGCCGCTTTGGCTACCTTTGCCGGACAATCCGCGCCGGCGCGAAAATGGACCGCTCGCCCTCCCTCGCTTCGCAAATACAGCTCCGAGAATGCGGGCTGATACCCACGGGCGAAGGCCGCCTTTGCGCCTCGCTTGCGCAGCAGTCGCGACAAGGTAAATTCAATGTGCTTGCAGGTGCCGAGTTCGTTGGTGGCGTAATCGGGACAGTCGCAAAAGTTGTCGCCCGGGCAGGCCCCACGAATCGACACGCGATAGCTGAAGTTCGACTCCGGATTGCCGACGCGGAATTCGGAGAAATACGTCTCCGTCCCGAGATTCTCCAGCGAGAACGCTTGCTCTTGCCCGAATTGCCGACGCAAGGCGCGCTGCCAGTCGGCGGGCGACATGTGATCGGGGGCGTGGATGCGGGAAAGCTTCGAGGATCGACGTGACTTGGTGGAAGAGTGTTTGCTAGTCATGACTTGACGTGATATTTGCGCGACCGACCCGCTCCAACAATGCGAAGTCCAGCGGGTCTCGGATTGCCTCCCACGCGGGCAGATCCAGCCAATCCGCCAACGGCTGAATCCGCCCTCCAGATCGAGTCCGTAAGGCGTCCTCGATTGCCTACCGGCTCGGTAAAAAAGAGGACACACAGTATATCCCGGGCCTCGTCCTCCATCGCCCGCAGATTCGACACACAAGGTGGCACTCAGCACCGGCACTACCTCATTCTCGGGCAATAGTTTCGGCACGTAGCTCTACCCGTCGATCCAGGCATCGACCATGTTGGCCCACTCTTGCAGCATGTGGCGCCGCTGCTCGGCGTACTCTGCCTTGTTGTAGATCGAGCGCGAGGAACGTCCGTCCTCGTGCGCCAGGCACTTCTCGATCCAGTCGCCAGGCTGAAACCTGACTGATTCTGCCACGGCGCGTATTGACATCAGATATACATCGCTCTATCCATACGTATATCTATCGTAGATACGGTATGAGTGCATCATGCGCGACGCACCTATTGATCTTCGCGCCTTGCCAGAGCAACGTGATCTGATCGATTACGCCGCGAGCCTGCTTGGCAAAAACCGCTCTGACTTTATGTTGGAGGCCGCTTGCGAGCGCGCTCAGGCCGTCGTCCTGGATCGCACTTTCTTTGGGCTTGATTCGGAAAAATTAAGCAGTTCACCGAATTGCTAGACGCGCCGAAAGTCGCAAACGCGGGTCTTGCACGTCTTATGGACGTGAAAACCCCTTGGAATGAAAACAGCGAATGAATCGGAAGCTTTCTGCTCCGCAGCCGCTGCTGGCCGAGCACGGCGTTGCCAGCTTTTCCTGCGGAAGGCTGGAGCTTGACGACAGGCTGAAGCGGCGCGCCCTGATTAACCGCAACTGTGGGGCAAGCCGTGTATTTGTAACGACCGATGATACCGGCCGCGTCTACGGCTACTATGCCCTCGCGGCTGGAGCCGTTGCCCACGTCGATGCAACCGGCAACCTTCGTCGAAATATGCCGGATCCAATTCCGGTGGTTGTGATTGGCCGGCTAGCGCGAGACGTAAATACAAAAGGCATCCAACTCGGCGCTGCCCTTTTGAAGGACGCCCTCAATCGCGCTAGCTCGATCGTAAAAGATCTTGGCGTACGTGCGATGCTTGTGCATGCGATTGACGCACACGCAGCGGCTTTCTATGAGTCGTGCGGGTTCACACCTTCTCCGATTCATGCCCTCACACTCATGCTCCGATTGGCATGACGAGTGCGCAGAAAAGCCGCAGGGTGCGGCTTTTCTTTACCTGACCAACTTTCCGCCACTACAGAATTGTCCAAAATTTACGTCGGTACACGTGCCGTGGACAGCGGAAATTGCTGTCCGTGTACGAGCTTGCGCACGACCGAAACCCGGCTTCATGAAGCCCTGGCATGTAGTACCGAAGCTGACGAATGACGCTCAGAAAGGCTGGCCGAGGTTTTAGGTCTGAAGCGGAGCACGTATAACCCTCCCAAGGACTGAGCTCAACCCCGCTGTTCAGCACGCGCCGGCAGTTCAGGCCAGATCAATGTCCACTGACAACCGGGGCAGGTCGTGCTCGAACAGGTTGATCGCCGTGCCGCCTTTGAGCGCGAAGTGAGGCTCTTGCGCCAAGGCCGGCAGAATCTCGACGAGCAGTCGTACGCGGTCGGTGTAGCGCCGATCCCGATGACCAAGCCAGGTGTCCATCGAGGTCTCCCGGCAAGGTGATCTGGTAGATCGGATGCAGGCGGCCGCCTCGTCATAAGTCGCTCCCCGCCAGCATTCTGACGGGTAGCGAATTACATGAGGCAACAGCCGCTGCTTGGTAGCAAAAATCCTGAGTCATTGCGCATGGTTGGAACGACTTTTTACCGTCACCAACCACAAGACTGAACCGCCCCGGTCTCAGTCCGTCTGTCGTGACGGGCGGCTCCGTCGCTCCCTTTAGCGGCTAAATGCTGCGCCCCTCAAGTGTCAATGAAACCCGAGGACGAGTTAGACAGCTCTCACAGCAAGATGTCGGCAATCTCCGCTGCGCATGTGTCTTGAGCGTTCTCAATCGGATCACAGCCCTTTCGAATAGGCAGTTGAATTCTTAAAAACTGAAACTCATGTCGATGCAGCATGATTTCGAACCCCGGACCCACGAAGTCTGGCATGTCCCAAAAATCTTCGTGGGTGAACCCACCTTCATTTATTCTCGAAAGCACGGCATCAAGCGTTTCAAAAAAGCTCTCTGTCCCCTCGTACCACTCAGCACGAAGGCATTCTGGTTCTAAAAGAATATGCAGAAGCTTTTCTAGGCCCTCAACTTCTTCACGATACGCAGATCGCACAACGAAAGCATGCGTTATCGGATGCGGGCATCCTGTCTGGATATTTGATAGGCGACGCTGAATGCTCGATGTCAAACCGATCTTTACGTAAGTCTTGTTTTCGCCTCGGCAGGCAATTAGATAAACATAGTGCGTGTTCATTGGTACGATTTCTCTGGCGGCCTAGCGGTAGACTTCAACTGGCTGGCCCCTTCGACCGCTTCAGTGTCCATTCGTCAATCATGTCGGCCCAGTCCTGCGACATCGCCGTGCGCTGTTCGCGGTACTCGGCCTTGTTGTAAACGGCTCTGACGCCCCTCTGCTCGTGCGCCAAGCACTTCTCGATCCAGTCCGTGTTGTAGCCGGCCTCATGCAGCAGCGTGCTTGCCGTGCGCCGTAAGTCATGCGGTCCGAACTTGGCGAGCGACTTACCCTCCTTCTGCGCCAGCCGGTACGTCAGTGTCAGCACCTGGTTGAGCGTGGCGCTGCTCATCGGCGCGTCTGAGTCGTACCGGGATGGCAACACATAGTCCGACCCGCCAGCGAAGGTTTTAAGGGCAATGAAGATATCCAACGCCTGCCGGGACAGGAACACCAGGTGCGGAACGCGCCGCTTCATCCGCTCCTTGGGGATCGTCCAAAGCGCGTCACTGAAATTGATCTCGCTCCAGGTCGCATTGGTCAGCTCGCTCTTACGCACCATCGTCAGCAGCAGCAGCTTGGCCGCCGCCCGGATGGATGGCGTAGTGCCAATGCGCTCCATGTACTGATACATCAAGCCGATTTCGTCAGGCGTCAGCGCACGGTCTCGCGGCTCGAACTTGGCGATGCTCGTCGGGCGCACCAACTCTGCCGGGTTCTCGACCTTCTGGCCGCGCTCGATGGCCCAGCGATAGACCTGCAACACTACCTCGCGGGCATGCACTGCGGTTGCCGGTGCGCCTCTTCCACGATGGCATCGGTCAGTGCGCGCAAGTCCTCGTGGGTAATCTCCACCAGCTTCTGATTGTCGAATTTCGGCTTTAACTCGCGCTCGAGGACCGAGCGACGCATGTTGCGTGTGGATTCGGCCATCTGGTAGCCCCGCAGTCACTTTCCGCCCAAGCTCCAAACGTCTCCGCATCCTTGACGCGCGCCTTGTCCCGAGCCTTCTCCTTGGCCGGCGACTTCCCGGTCGCGATCATCTTCTTGGCCTCGCCCAGCCTCTCGCGGGCTTCAGCCAAGGTGATGCCGCCGACGCCATAACGCCCGAACGTCAGCGTCTCCTGCCGTCCGTTGATCGAGTAGTTGTAGCGGAACGAAATTGAACCGGCAGGCGTGACCGCGACATAGAGGCCGTCGCGATCGTTGACCTTGTAGAGCTTCTCCTGCGGCTTTAGATTGCGCAGCTTGGTATCGGTCAGCATGGTATCCGTCCAGAGAGGCAGAAAATACCATGCTCGAAAATAGCCTCTCGAAACGCCTGAATTGGCTTAAAAAACAGAGCATTACGAAAATTCGATACCATGCGGCGCCGGAAAGGCGTCTATGGTATCGGGCGAGGCATATGGTATCCGCGCGAATCATACCACTGGAAGTACCACGCAAAAATGCTGCTTACCGGTGCTCTACCGTGCCAGACGTTGCCAACGTCTAATACGAAAAAAGCCCACAATTACGTGGGCTTAGGTGTGTTTTACTGCCAGGTCGTGCCAGTACGTGCCAGATGCCCAATCACTCCCACTCGATCGTCGCAGGCGGCTTCCCCGAGATGTCGTAGACGACCCGGTTGATCCCGCGCACTTCGTTGATGATCCGGTTCGACACATGCCCAAGCAGTTCATGCGGCAGATGCGCCCAATGCGCGGTCATGAAGTCGAGCGTCTGCACCGCGCGCAACGCGACGACGTACTCGTAGGTGCGCCCGTCGCCCATCACGCCGACGCTCTTGACCGGCAGGAACACCGCGAACGCCTGGCTCGTCAGGTCGTACCACGACTTGCCGGTTTCCTTGTCGATCGTGTTGCGCAGCGTCTCGATGAAAATCGCGTCCGCGCGGCGCAGCAGGTCCGCGAAATCGCGCTTCACTTCGCCGAGGATCCGCACGCCCAGACCCGGACCCGGGAACGGATGGCGATACACCATCGAGTGCGGCAGACCCAGCTTCACGCCAAGCTCGCGCACTTCGTCCTTGAACAGCTCGCGCAGCGGTTCGAGCAGCTTCAGGTTCAGCGTCTCTGGCAGACCACCGACGTTGTGGTGGCTCTTGATGGTTTGCGCGGCCTTCTTGCCCTTGCCCGCCGATTCGATCACGTCCGGATAGATCGTGCCTTGTGCCAGCCACTTCGCGTCGGTCAGCTTGCCGGCTTCGGCCTGGAACACTTCGACGAACTCCGCGCCGATGATCTTGCGCTTCGCTTCAGGATCGGTCACGCCGGCGAGCTTGCCGAGGAATGCTTCGCTCGCGTCGACGTGAATCACCTTCACGCCAAGGTGATCGGCGAACAGCGCCATCACCTGCTCGGCTTCGTTCAGGCGCAGCAGGCCATGGTCGACGAACACGCAGGTCAGTTGATCGCCGATCGCGCGGTGCAGCAGCGCCGCCGCCACCGACGAGTCCACGCCGCCCGACAAGCCCAGAATGACGTGCTCGTTACCGACCTGCTCGCGAATCTTCGCCACGGCTTCGTCGATGTAGTGGCCCATTTCCCAATCGGCCTTCGCGCCGCAGATCTGCAGCACGAAGCGCTCGAGCATCGCGCGGCCCTGCACCGTGTGCGTGACTTCCGGATGCCATTGCAGGCCATAGAAGCGGCGCTGTTCGTCGGCCATCGCGGCGATCGGGCACGATTCCGTCGATGCCATCAGCGCGAAACCCGGCGGCATCTCCAGCACCTTGTCGCCGTGGCTCATCCATACCTTCAGCATGCCGTGGCCTTCGGACGTAGTGAAGTCGCTGATGCCTTCGAGCAGGCTCGTATGGTTGCGCGCGCGCACTTCGGCGTAGCCGAATTCGCGCAGATGACCGATGTCGACCTTGCCGCCGAGCTGCTGCGCCATCGCCTGCATGCCGTAGCAGATGCCGAGCACCGGCACGCCGAGTTCGAACACGGCTTGCGGCACGCGCGGCGTGTCTTCCTCGGTGACCGAGCTCGGGCCGCCCGACAGAATCACGCCCTTCGGCGCGAAGTCGCGGATGAACGACGCGTCGACGTCGTACGGATGGATTTCCGAATACACGTTGGCTTCGCGAACGCGACGTGCAATCAGTTGGGTGACTTGCGAACCGAAGTCGAGAATCAGGATCTTGTCATGCATGGCAGCGGACGGAATCAGAAGTGAGCGGATACGGAATGCCGCGCGCGAGGCGCGGCGTCGAATTCAAAGCGGTCCGCGCGGCGACGGTCTTGGCGCGGCGCGGACAGCCAATTACGATGAAGCACAAGGGCGCGGCCAACCACGGAACCCGCCGCCTGCGATGCGCGCAAACGAAATCCGGTAGCTTCGGCAAACGGCCTGGCGCGCGGCGCTTCAACCATGAAACGGCGGGCGGGGTGCGCCGGGCACGTCGTTGCTGGTGTCGCGTGCGGCGCGTTCGGACTCGCTCTGGCCGGGCTCGCTTGCGGCCGGATGAAGCGGCGCGTTAGTGGCAACGGAAGCCGCGGCAGCCGGATTGGCCGGCCGCGTGACCGGCACGACGGGCTCTGGCACCGGCTCGGCGTGATAGACCGGAAAGCCCGATGAGGCACGCGGCTCGCGCACGTTGTCGCGTTCGGGTTCACGCTGCCGTGCGGCATCCTTTTCGGCCTCTTTCGCGGCATGCTTATCGGCACGGCTGTCGGCCTTGCTTGACGAGGGCTTGATCACGATCCCCTTCTCGCGCCGCCGCACCGCACCCGACAGTCGCACGCCGCCGAGCCCGATCACCACCAGCACGACACCGGCCAGCACCGCCACCATCTGGCCGAAACCGGTCAGCGACGGCGTATGCAGCCCCAGCAGCCAGACCAGCATCAGCACGCCGATCAGCCAGTGCACATGACCGACGACCTTCGCGACCGTCGAGGTCAGCGCCCCGTCGAACGAAGCATGCACCGCGAGCCACGCGAGCCCGATCAGCGCGACGCCGAACGCCTGGCCGACCAGCATCGGCTCCGTTGGCACCAGTTGCAACGCGTCGTACAGCGAGGTCCACGGCGTCAGCACGAACAGCAGGCCGAACGCCAGCAGCAACAACGCATCGAGCATCAGTACAACGCGCAGGAGTGGCTTCATGGGCGTTTAGTCCACGTGGTAGTTGGGCGCTTCCTTGGTGATTTGCACATCGTGCACATGCGACTCGCGCAGGCCCGCACCGGTGATCTGCACGAACTCGGCCTTCTCGTTCATTTCGGCGATGGTGCGGCAGCCGCAGTAGCCCATGCTCGCGCGCACGCCGCCGATCAGCTGGAACAGGATCGCGTTGACCGAACCCTTGTACGCGACGCGACCTTCGATGCCTTCCGGCACCAGCTTGTCGATGTTGGCCGAGTTGTCCTGGAAGTAGCGGTCCGCCGCGCCGTCCTTCATGGCGCCGACCGAGCCCATGCCACGGTACGACTTGTACTGGCGGCCCTGGTACAGGAATACCTCGCCCGGCGACTCCTCGGTACCGGCGAACATGCTGCCCATCATGACCGCGCTGGCGCCCGCCGCGAGCGCCTTGCTGACGTCGCCCGAGAAGCGCACGCCGCCGTCGGCGATGACCGGCACGCCGGTGCCGTTCAGCGCTTCGGACACGTTGGAGATAGCGGTGACCTGCGGCACGCCGACGCCTGCGACGATTCGCGTCGTGCAGATGGAGCCCGGGCCGATACCGACCTTGACGCCGTCCGCGCCGTATTCGACGAGCGCCCTGGCGGCCGCGGCGGTTGCGATGTTGCCGCCGATCACCTCGACGTGCGGGAAGTTCTGCTTGACCCACTTGACGCGCTCGAGCACGCCCATGCTGTGGCCATGCGCGGTATCGACGACGATCACGTCGACGCCGGCCTGCACGAGCAGCTCGACGCGCTCTTCGTTGTCCGCGCCGACGCCGACCGCCGCGCCCGCGCGCAGCTTGCCGTGCTCGTCCTTGCATGCATCCGGGTGCTCGGTCTGCTTGGTGATGTCCTTGACGGTCATCAGGCCGCGCAGTTCGAATGCATCGTTGATGACCAGCACGCGCTCGAGGCGGTGGCTGTGCATCAGCGCCTTCGCTTCGGCGAGCGGCGTGCCTTCCTTGACGGTGACGAGGCGCTCGCGCGGCGTCATGATGTTGCGCACCGGCTCGTCCAGACGCTCTTCGAAGCGCAGGTCGCGATTCGTCACGATGCCGACGAGCTGCGAGCCCTCGACGACCGGGAAACCCGAAATGCCATGCTGGCGCGACAGTGCGATCACGTCGCGCACTTTCATATGCGGCGGCACGGTGATCGGATCGCGCACGACGCCCGACTCGAAACGCTTGACCTTCGCGACTTCACGCGCCTGCTCGGCCGGCGTGAGGTTCTTGTGGATGATGCCGACGCCGCCCATTTGCGCCATGGCGATTGCCAGACGTGCTTCGGTGACCGTGTCCATCGCGGCGGACACGAGCGGCATGTTCAGGGAGATGTTGCGGGTCAGCAGGGTCTTGAGGCTGGTGTCGCGCGGCAGAACATCGGAGAAGGCCGGGACGAGGAGCACGTCATCGAACGTGAGTGCTGTTTGGATCAGACGCATGGCAAATCCTATAGGCGCAAAAGCGAATTATACGCGATACCACCCCGGTTTTCACTGCGCGAACAGCAGCTTAGCGAATTTCAGACGATTTTTTGCCGCTCCGGCCTGCGTCGATTTCGCTTGCCTGTTCGCGTCGGGTTCGAACGGGTTTCGATTGCGCGGTCGCAGGCGAAATCGGGGCAGAGCCGGCGGCATTTTCGCGGCAGGTACCCTGTCGAGCGGCGCTCGAGCGGTCCGAATGCAGGATCGAACAAGACGCCCTGCTCGCAAAACCGCTATTCTGCCGGCCATTCCAGTTTATCCAGCAGAGGCAGTCGATGCAGCGCGGTGTCGTATATGGCGTCATGGCCGGAGCCTTGTGGGGCATGGTGTTTCTGGTGCCGCGGGTGCTGCCCGACTTCTCCCCGCTCCTGCTCGTCGCCGGCCGCTACTCGATGTACGGCGTCGTGTCGCTCGCCGCGGCGCTGCCGATCGCGCGTTCGCTCGCCAAACGGCTGAGCCGCAAGGACCTGATCGCGCTCGTCAAGCTCGCGCTGGCCGGCAATATCGTCTATTACCTGCTGCTGACGGCCGCCGTGCACCTGATCGGAATCGCGCCGGCCTCGCTGATCGTCGGCGTGCTGCCGGTCACGGTCACGCTGGTCGGCCGGCGCGATCACGGCGCGGTGCCGCTCGCGCGCCTCGCATGGCCGCTCGCGACCGTGATGGCGGGCATCGTCTGCATCAATATCGACGTCTTTACGGTGGCCGGCGCGGCGCCGGTGAGCATCGCGACGCGCCTGCTCGGCGTGGCCTGCGCGGTGGGCGCGCTCATCTGCTGGACCTGGTTCGCGGTCGAGAACGCCCGTTACCTGCAGCGTCAGACGCATTTCAGCGGCAATGAGTGGTCGGTGCTGTGGGGCGTCGTGACTGGCGCGCTCGGCGGCGCGTTGTGGCTCGTGGTCGCGGTGCTGCCGTCGGGCGGCCCGCAGGGTGAGTTGGCCGACCCGCGCTGGCACACGTTCTGGCTGCTCAACCTCGCACTCGCGATCGGCGCGTCGTGGCTCGGCAACGGCCTGTGGAATGCCGCGGCAAAACGGCTGCCGCTAACGCTGTCCGGCCAGATGATCGTGTTCGAGACGCTGTTCGCGCTGCTTTACGCGTTCATTTACGACGAGCGCCTGCCGCGCCCGCTCGAACTCGCGGCGGTCCTGCTGCTGGTGGCGGGGGTCTGGTGGTCGGTGCGCCGGCATTCGGACGACGATTCGTCGGGTGCGGCGCGCATCGAGGGCATGAACGATAAGGCGCAGACGGCGGCGCCTTGAGATAATGTGACGCGATGATGCACGACGGGCGGCGCGCGAAAAAGTCCGCCGCCCCCCTAGCGCCGCCTAGCGCGAATCCTTGTTCAACCAACGCCGCCCCTCGATCGACCCCGCCTTGCGTGTCTTTTCGACGCGGCGTTGGCGCGACACCTTCGGATCCACCAGCAACGGCCGGTAAATCTCGACGCGATCATGGTCCGCCAGCACCGTATCGAGCGGTTTGAGCTTGCCGAACACGCCCACCTTCTGGGTGTTCAGATCGATCGACGGAAAGCGCTGCAGAATCCCGCTTGCGCCGATCGCCTGTTGCAGCGTCGCGCCCGCGGGCAACTCGACCGCAATCAGCGCCTGCTCGGCAGCGAGCGCATAGCAGACCTCGACCGTTAGCCGCGCACTCATGACTGACCATAGCGCTGGTTGGCGCGCTTCACGAAAGATTCGACGAAGGTATTGGCGATGTGATTGAACACCGGCCCGATGATCTTCTCGAGCAGGATGCTGGTGAACTCGTAGTGCAGCGCGAATTCGATCTTGCACGCATCGGCGCGCAGCGGCGTGAAGCGCCAGAAACCGGTGAACTTGCGAAACGGACCGTCGGCGAATTCCATGTCGATGCGCGTGGGGCGCTCCATCGAGTTACGCGTGGCGAAATGCTGCTTGATGCCCTTGAAGTTGATATCGATCCTCGCCTCCATGCTGGTGTCGTCCCGGTGACGAATTTCGATGCCCCCGCACCATGGCAGGAACTTGGGGTAATCGTCGACGTCGGTGACGAGGTCGAACATCTGCTCCGCCGAGTGGCGAATCAAAACGGTTTTCTGAACATCTGCCATAAATTGAACAGCGCGTGGCAACGGTGGACGAGCGCCGCGGGCTTTCCTTGCCCCGCTTTGCTAAAATCGTGATTTTAAACGAGTTGGGCACTTTCCATTCATGAGCATCATAGACAACAGAAAAGCCTTCTACGACTACTCGGTCGAGGAACGCTATGAGGCAGGCCTCGTGCTCGAAGGATGGGAGGTCAAGGCGTTGCGCGCCGGACGCGGCCAGATCAAGGAAGGCTACGTGGTGATCCGCAACGGCGAGCTGTTCCTGATCGGCACGCACATCAGCCCGCTGCCCGAAGCGTCGACGCACATCCATCCCGACCCGGTGCGCACGCGCAAGTTGCTGCTGCACAGCGAGGAGATCAGCAAGCTGATCGGCAAGGTCGAGCAGCGCGGCTACACGCTCGTGCCGCTGAATTTTCACTACAAGAACGGTCGCGTCAAATGCGAGATCGGTCTCGCGAAGGGCAAGAAGATGCACGACAAGCGCGAGACCGAGAAGAAGCGCGACTGGGAGCGCGAGAAGGCGCGCTTGATGCGCTCGCCGACCTGAACGCGATTCGTTTCCGGCTCATGCAAAAATGGCCCGCGCATCGATGTGCGGGCCATTTGCTTTTACGTCACGCACTCACTGCGCATGCATTGCCGTTCGTCAGCGCAAATCGCCGCGCGGCGGCTCCGCTGCCGCCTTGCTCCTGTTCACGATGGTCAGCGCCGACGCGATCATCGAACTCATGTTCGACATGTCGCCCGGCACGATCAGTGTCGTGCCCTGCCTGGCCAGGTTCGAGAACGCGTTCACGTACTGTTCGGCCACCTTCAGATTCACCGCATCCATGCCGCCGTTCAGCTGGATCGCCGCCGCGATCTTCTGGATCGCCTGCGCGTTCGCCTCGGCCACCGCCAGAATTGCCGCGGCCTGCCCCTGCGCCTGATTGATCGCTGCCTGACGCTCGCCCTCGGACTTCTGGATCGCCGCCTCGCGGCCGCCCGACGCGATATTGATCTGCTCCTGCTTGCGCCCTTCCGATGCCGCGATCAGCGCGCGTTTCTCGCGCTCGGCGGTGATCTGCGCCTGCATCGCGTGAAGGATTTCCTTTGGCGGCGTCAGGTCCTTGATCTCGTAGCGCAGCACTTTTACGCCCCAGTTCGCGGCCGCCTCGTCCAGCGCGGACACGATGCTGTGATTGATGAAATCGCGCTCCTCGAAGGTCCGGTCCAGCTCCAGCTTGCCGATGACCGAGCGCAGCGTGGTCTGCGACAACTGCGTGATCGCGAACACGAAGTTGCTCGATCCGTACGATGCCTTCATCGGATCGGTGACCTGGAAATACAGCACACCGTCGACCTGCAGTTGCGTGTTGTCGCGCGTAATACAGACCTGGCTCGGCACTTCGAGAGGAATTTCCTTCAGCACGTGCTTGTACGCGACCCGGTCGACGAACGGGAACGCGAAGCTCAGACCCGGCGTCAGCGTCGCATGATAACGGCCGAGGCGCTCGAGCACCCACGCATGCTGCTGCGGCACGATCTTGATGGTCTGCGACGCGAGCACGATCACGACGATCAGCAGCACTGCCCCGACGATGGTTGAATCCATATCGCTACCCTCCGATTCTGCTTCGAATAGTTGTGCGCAGGTTGGCCGGCCTGCGTTTTCAGCCTGGGCGGCCGGCGCTCAGATCGTCAGGTCGCGCTCGCGCGCGCCTTCGGCTGCCGGCTCGCGACGACGACGAGGCAACTGCCCCGCAACTCCCTGATCTCGTAGACCTGCGCGTCTTCGGGTTCGCCCGCGGCCAGCTCGATGTCCCATGCCGCGCCACGATAGGTCGCGCGTGCTTTGCGCCCCTGCCAGGCCGGCACGTTCAGCGTCTGCCCGATATCCAGATTGACATCCGGATTGCGCGACGCCTGCTCGCGCCTACGACGGCCGAAGCGCGAGCGTTTGAGCACCACGACCGCCACGAGCGCAACCAGCGCCGCCACTACGAATTGCAGATCGGTCCCGGCGCCGCCAATGCGCGCAAGCGCGGCCGCGACGAAGCCGAACGCGATCATCAACAGATAGAAGGTGCCGCTCATCAGCTCCAGCACGACAAGCACACCCGCCCCGATCCACCAGAACAGTCCACCAGGCGCCACGTCGACCTCCACAAAGCAAAACACCCCGGTTCTACCGGGGTGTTTATAGCACGAAGCGCACGTGCCTTTAACGCGTGCCGAATGCCGCCTGCGAAAGCGGCATTCGATACCTCGCGAGTTACTGCTTCGCCTTTGCCAGCTGCTGCCACGTATCGATGATCGTGTCGGGGTTGAGCGAGATCGACTTGATGCCTTCGTCAGTCAGCCATTGCGCGAAGTCCGGATGATCCGACGGCCCCTGGCCGCAGATACCGACGTACTTGTCGAGACGCAGACAGGTTTCGATCGCGCGCTTGAGCAGGAACTTGACCGCTGGATCACGCTCGTCGAAATCGACCGCGAGCAGCTCCATGCCCGAATCGCGGTCGAGGCCGAGCGTGAGCTGCGTGAGATCGTTCGAGCCGATCGAGAATCCGTCGAAGTACTGCAGGAACTCTTCCGCGAGAATCGCGTTCGTCGGCACTTCGCACATCATGATCAGACGCAGGCCCTTCTCGCCGCGCTTCAGGCCGAACTTCGCGAGCAGCCCGACCACGCGCTCCGCCTGCTTCAGCGTACGCACGAACGGCACCATGATCTCGACGTTGTCGAGGCCCATCTCTTCACGCACCTTCTTCAGCGCGACGCATTCCATCTGGAACGCCTCGGCGAAGTCTTCCGCGATATAGCGCGACGCGCCGCGGAAACCCAGCATCGGGTTTTCCTCGTCCGGCTCGTAGCGCGAACCACCGATCAGCTTCTTGTACTCGTTCGACTTGAAGTCCGACAGACGCACGATGACGGGCTTCGGATGGAACGCCGCCGCGATCGTTGCGATACCTTCGGTCAGCTTGTCGACGTAGAACGCGCGCGGCGAGGCGTGACCGCGCGCGACGCTTTCGACCGCCTTCTTCAGGTCCTGATCGACGTTCGGGTACTCGAGGATCGCCTTCGGGTGCACGCCGATGTTGTTGTTGATGATGAACTCGAGCCGCGCGAGACCCACACCTGCGTTCGGCAGTTGCGAGAAGTCGAATGCGAGCTGCGGATTGCCGACGTTCATCATGATCTTCACCGGAATCGGCGGCAGTTCGCCGCGCTGCACTTCGGTGACTTCGGTTTCGAGCAGGCCGTCGTAGATCTTGCCTTCGTCGCCTTCCGCACATGACACGGTGACGAGCGCGCCGTCCTTCAGCACGTCGGTCGCGTCGCCGCAGCCGACCACGGCCGGCACACCCAGCTCACGCGCGATGATCGCCGCATGGCAGGTGCGGCCGCCACGGTTCGTGACGATCGCCGACGCACGCTTCATGACCGGCTCCCAGTTCGGGTCGGTCATGTCGGCGACGAGCACGTCGCCCGGCTGCACGCGGTCCATCTCCGACGGGTCGTGGATCACGCGCACCGGACCCGCGCCGATCTTCTGACCGATCGCGCGGCCCGTTGTCAGCACGTTCGACTGGCCCTTCAGCTTGAAGCGCTGCTCGGCCTTGCCCCCGCCCTGGCTCTTCACCGTTTCCGGACGCGCCTGCAGGATGAAAATCTTGCCGTCGCGGCCGTCCTTGCCCCACTCGATGTCCATCGGACGCTGGTAGTGCTTCTCGATAATCACCGCGTACTTCGCGAGCTCGATCACGTCTTCGTCGGTGATCGAGAAGCGGTTGCGCTGTTCGTGCGCGACGTCGACGGTCTTCACGCGGCCCGGCTCGCCCGGCTTCGTGAACTCCATCTTGATCAGCTTCGAGCCGATCGAGCGGCGAATGATCGGGTACTTGCCCTGCGCGAGCGTAGTCTTGAACACGTAAAACTCGTCCGGATTCACCGCGCCCTGCACGACGGTTTCGCCGAGGCCATAGCTCGACGTGATGAAGACGGCGTCCTTGAAGCCCGATTCGGTGTCCAGCGTGAACATCACGCCCGCGGCGCCGACGTCCGAACGCACCATGCGCTGCACGCCCGCCGACAACGCGACTTCAGCATGCGTGAAGCCCTTGTGGACGCGATAGGAGATGGCGCGGTCGTTATACAGCGACGCGAACACGTGCTTCATGCGATCGAGCACGTCGTCGATGCCGACCACGTTCAGGTAGCTTTCCTGCTGACCGGCGAACGATGCGTCCGGCAGGTCTTCCGCGGTCGCGGATGAACGCACGGCAAACGACAGCTCCTCGGGCGAGCTCTGTTGCAGCGTGTCGAACCCCGCGCGAATGTCAGCCTCGAGCTGCGGCTGCAGCGGCGCGTCGACGATCCATTGACGGATTTCCTTGCCCGCTTCGGCGAGCGCCTTCACGTCGTCGACGTCGAGCGTCTCGAGACGTTTGGCGATGCGCTCGGTCAGATCGTTGTGCTGCAGGAAGTCACGGAACGCGAGCGCGCTGGTCGCGAAGCCGGTCGGCACGCGCACGCCGGCTTCGGCGAGCTGGCTGATCATCTCGCCCAGCGACGCGTTCTTGCCGCCGACGATCTCCACGTCGGTCATCCGCAACTGCTCGAACGGAACTACATACGCCTTGTCCTTTGCGACTGTAACTGCGTTAGTCATACAAGCCCCTAAGTGTGAAAGAAATTCACGGCTGTGCAAGTGGGCTTGAACACGGGCAGCCCATTGGAAGCCTCGACCCCGTGTCTTGCACAACCTGTTAGATAAGCAATCGCCTGGACGGCGGAGATGCGTTGCATGGCGCGCCGGCTGTGGAGCACGAGGCGGACGCACCGAAGAACGCGGTTGAGCGGACTTTCCGCTCAATCTGTTGCGTTCAACGCATATTGACATTAGATAACGTGACGTTGAACGACCGTTCGCGGCAAGTTAGCGGCCAATCGCCTGCAATTGCTTATCCAACAGGTTGCCGCTATTCTACCGTGCCGACTCCTGAAATGTGGCAGTCGGTCGAGAATTGCGCCTCGAATCGCGCGCCGACCGAGCCAGCGGGCTTTTGCGGGACCGCCCGCGCGGGGCACGAGCGTGGCGCGCCCGCCGCCGCGCGGTTTGAGTCGAGCGCGTTGTCGCGCTCGCGCTTTCCGGCTCATTTGCCTTTCACGTTCACAGCTCCTCTGATGCCGCCCACCGTATTCATCGTCTCAGACGGTACCGGGATTACTGCCGAAACCTTCGCGCATTCGATCCTCTCCCAGTTCGACCAGAAATTCCGCCTGGTTCGCGTGCCTTTCGTCGACTCGACCGAGAAGGCCTATGCGACGCTCGAAAAGATCAACGAAGCGGTCGTGCAGGACGGCCGTCGCCCGATCGTGTTCACCACGCTCGTCGATAGCTCGTCGAATCAGATCGTGAAGGGTTCGAACGCGCTCGTGCTCGACATGTTCCAGACCTTCGTCGAGCCGCTCGAGCAGGAACTGGAACTGAAGTCGAGCCACGCGATGGGGCGCGGCCACCAGAACGCGGACACCGAGGAGTACAAGAACCGGATCGAGGCGATCAATTTCTCGCTCGCGCACGACGACGGTCAATCGAATCGCAATCTCGCAGACGCCGACGTGATCCTCGTCGGCGTGTCACGCAGCGGCAAGACGCCGACGAGCCTTTACCTGGCGATGCAGTACGGCGTGAAAGCGGCGAACTATCCGCTGATTCCCGAAGATTTCGAACGCGGCAAGTTGCCGACGCCGCTACGCGAGCATCGACAGAAGATGTTCGGCTTGTCGATCGATCCGCAGCGGCTGTCGGAGATCCGTAACGAGCGGCGGCCGGGCAGCAAGTATGCGGCGCCGGAAAACTGCCGCTATGAGATCAACGAAGCCGAAACGATGATGCGGCGCGAGGGGATCAAGTGGCTGTCGTCGACGCACAAGTCGATCGAGGAAATCGCGACGACGATCCTGCAGGAGATCAAGCTGGATCGGCCTTCGTATTGACGGACAGCCGGGCAGGCATTGCGTTGCCGGGCCAGAGCCCCGGCAACGCTACTTACAGTAAGTCTACTTTTTGCGCCCGCGCTGCTGCCGGCACTGCTCGAACACGCAGACCGCCGCCGCGGCCGCCACGTTCAGCGACTCCATACCGCCGGGCTGCGGAATCGTCACCCGCAACGACACGGCATCGCGCCACGCCTGCGACACGCCCGCCCCTTCGTTGCCGAACACCCACGCGAGCGGCCGGCTCAGGTCGCTGTCATAGATCGCTTCGGCACCGTGCGAATCGGTGATGACGATCGGTACCGCGAGCCGTTCGATCAGCGCACGCGCTTCGACATCCTCATGAATCTGCAACAGGAAGTGCGCGCCCATCCCGGAACGCAGCACCTTCGACGACCACGCGTATGCGGTGCCCGGCGCGCAGAACACGTGCTCGATACCCGCAGCCGCCGCGCTGCGCAGAATCGATCCGACGTTGCCCGCGTCCTGCACGCCGTCGAGCACGAGACAGTTTTGCTCGACGCGCTCGGGCAGCGGTGCGTCGAGCTTCTCGACGAGCAGCAGAATCCCGACCCCATGCACGACATTCGACAACTGTCCGAACAACGCATCCGGCAGCGTCACGAGCCGATGCTCGTCGATCCGTGACACGATCGCCTGCGCTTCGTCGTGACGCAACGCGCCGTCGGTGACGACGCATAGCTCCGGCTGACCTGCGACGTCGAGATACGTGCTCGCGAGATGGAAGCCCTCGAGCAGCGCGTGGCCGCTGCGGCGCTGTTGATGCGTCGAGCCGGCCAGTGCCTTCAGGCGCTTGTAGAGCGGATTGTCCCGCGAGGTGATGGCTTTCACAGGCAGCGAAGGCGGTGAGAAGGGAAAAGGAATCAGCGGCAATCAACGGCACGCAAGCGCGCAGCGCGCTCGAGCCGCGCTGATGGGGTCGGTCACGCGAAGCCGGCTTCGCCGAACGCATCGCCGTCGAGCAGCAGCGCGTCGGCCACGACGACGGCGTCCGCCGGCGGCAACGGCACGCCAGTGCCGAACCGCAGATGCGCTTCGCGCACCGGCGCGAACGAGCGCCGATGATGCTCGCACGGCCCATGCTCGCGCAGCGCCGCGAGATGCTGCGGCGTGCCGTAACCGGCATGCGCGTCGAAGCCGTACATCGGATACGCCTGGTGCAGTTCGACCAGCATGCGGTCGCGCGTGACCTTCGCGAGAATCGACGCCGCCGAGATGCTCTTCACGAGCGCGTCGCCGCCAATCACCGCCTCGCTACGGATGCTGAGCGTCGGGCAACGGTTGCCGTCGATCTTCACGAGCGTCGGCACGACCGACAGGCCCTCGACCGCGCGCTTCATCGCGAGCATGGTGGCGTGCAGGATGTTCAGCGAATCGATTTCCTCGACCGTCGCCGACGCGACGCAGTACGCGAGCGCACGCTCGACGATCTTGTCGTACAGCGCTTCGCGCTTGAGTGCGCTCAGCGCCTTGGAATCGTCGAGGCCACGGATCATCGGTTTGGCGGGATCGAAAATCACCGCCGCCGCGACGACCGGACCAGCCAGCGGTCCGCGCCCTGCCTCGTCGACGCCGCAGACGATGTCGTCGGCGCTCTCGAAGTTCAGGCCGGCTTGCGCCACTACCCGAACGGTGGCCGCGATCTTCCGGCGAGGCGCGCCCGCGGCGGTCATGGCCGCCCCGCCCGCTGCTCGACGACGCTCGCCACGACTTCGGCCGCGCGCTGCGCGGTGTTCTGCTTCAGCACGTGATGCATCTCCGTGAAGATTTCCTTCAGCGTGCGCCGGTTCGCCTCGTCGCGCAACTGTTTCAGCGTCGCCTCGGCGAGCGCCTGCGGCGTCGCGAAGTGCTGCAGGATCTCCGGCACCACGAAACGCCCGGCCAGGATGTTCGGCAGGCCGACGTAGGGCAGATAGCCCTGGCGGCGCATGATCTGGCCGGTCAGCCAGGGCACCTTGTACGAAATCACCATCGGCTTTTTCAGCAGCGCGGCTTCGAGCGTGACGGTGCCGCTCTTCACGAGAATCGCGTCGGCGGCGGTCATCGCGAGTTGCGACTGGCCTTCGGTGATGGTCAGCGCGAGGCCCGGATGCGCATCGACGAGCGGCTGCAGCAACGCGCGCAACGCGGGCGTCGCCGCCGGCATCACGAAGCGCACGCTGGGCTCCTGGTGCTGCATCATCTCCATCGCCGCGAAGAACGTCGGGCCGATCAGGTCGATCTCGGAGCGCCGGCTGCCCGGCAGCACCGCGATCACCGGCCCGCTTTCCGCGAGACCGAGTGCGCGGCGCGCACCGAGGGTGTCGGGTTCGAGCGGGATCTGGTCGGCCAGCGGATGCCCGACGTACGACGCCGCGACACCCGCCTTTTCGAGCAGCGCGGTTTCGAACGGGAACACGCACAGCATGTGGTCGACGGCCTTGGCGATCTTCTTGATGCGCCCGCCACGCCACGCCCAGATGGACGGGCAGACGAAGTGCACGGTCGGAATGCCGGCGTCGCGCAGTGCGTGCTCGAGCCCGAAATTGAAGTCGGGCGCGTCGACGCCGACGAACACGGACGGCGGTTCGGCGAGCAGCTGCCGCTTGAGCTCGTTGCGGATACCGAGGATTTCAGGAATGTGCCGCAGTGCTTCGACATAGCCGCGCACCGTCAGCTTTTCCATCGGCCAGTGGGCGTCGAAACCCGCGGCGATCATGCGCGGACCGCCGATGCCGTAGTACTGCGTGGCGGCCGGCAACCGGCTGGCGAGGCCGTCGAGCAGCGACGCGGCGAGCAGGTCGCCGGACGGCTCGCCGGCCACCATCGCGACGCGCAGCGGACTGGGTTGCAACGTCATCGGTTAGCGGATGATGCCGCGCTGCGACGCTTCGACGAACGCGAGCAGCGTCTGCACCGGGGCGTCGCCGTCACCGCCGGCCGAACCGAGTTCCTTCAGTTGCACCTTCGCTTCTTCGAGCGACAGGCCGTTCTTGTACAGCACGCGATACGCGGTGCGCAGCACCGAGATCGCGTCGGCCGAGAAGCCGCGGCGGCGCAGCCCTTCGACGTTGATGCCGTGCGGCTCGGCCTTGTTGCCCGCGGCGATCACGTACGGCGGCACGTCCTGCACGAGCGCCGAGGCGCCGCCGAGCATCGAATGCGCACCGATGCGCACGAACTGATGCACGCCCGACATGCCGCCGATGATCGCGTAGTCGCCGATCGTCACGTGACCGGCCATCTGCGCGTTGCTCGACAGGATCACGTTGTTGCCGACGTGGCAGTCGTGACCGATGTGCACGTAGGCCATGATCCAGTTGTCGTCGCCGAGCGTGGTGACGCCCGCGTCCTGCACCGTGCCGGTGTGGATCGTCGTGAACTCGCGGATCATGTTGCGGTTGCCGATCACGAGCCTGGTTGGCTCGTCCCGGTACTTCATGTCCTGCGGACGCCCGCCGACCGATGCGTAATGGCCGATGCGGTTGTCTTCGCCGAGCGTGGTATAGCCTTCGATCACGCTGTGCGAGCCGACCGTGCTGCGCGCACCGATCGCCACGTGTGCGCCGATCACCGCATAGGGCCCGACTTCGACGGATTCGTCCAGCTGCGCGCCCGCTTCGATGATCGCGGTGGGATGGATCCTGCTCATGCGTCCTCGCTTCTGATTCTGTTGCGTTGTGTGGATGGCCTTGCCGTCAGGGCCGCCGCGCGCGTGCCTTGCCGCGCCGCGACCTGCCCCGACGCGGGCTTTACGCGTCTTTGTCCGTGTGGCGCACCGCGCACATCAGATCGGCTTCCGCCGCGACGACGCCATCCACTTCGGCGCGCGCCTTGAACTTCCAGATGCCGCGCATGTGACGCTCGAACGTGCAGTTCAGGATCAGCTGATCGCCCGGTTCCACCACGCGCTTGAAGCGCGCGTTGTCGATGCCGACGAACAGGTACAGCGTATTCGACGGATCGCTCGGCTCTTCCGAGAACGTCAGCAGCGCCGCGGTCTGCGCGAGCGCTTCGAGGATCAGCACGCCTGGCATCACCGGCCGCGTCGGGAAATGTCCCTGGAAATACGGCTCATTGATCGACACGTTCTTCAACGCTTTGATGCTCTTGTGCGGTTCGAGTTCGAGCACCCGGTCAACCAGCAGGATCGGATAACGATGCGGCAGCAGCGTGAGAATCTTATGAATGTCGAGATTGATTTTTTCGGTGCTCATGGTGTTTCTGCTCACGCATTGACTGCGCGATGATGACTGCGGATGCTGGTGCAGGTGGGTTGAAAACGCGCACGACCGGCGCCTCCGATGACCGGTGATCGTGCCACCCGGTCACGGCCACCGGCTTTGCTTCATGATGCTCGACCACTATTTTACGCGGTGCCGATGGGTCGCCGGGATAACTGTCAGATCTTGTTGCCTGCGGGTTGACCTGCGGCGCCGTCAGTGGCATTGCCGGCTTTGTCGACGGTGGCGTTCTCCAGCGCTTTGATGCGATCGCGAAGCTTGTCGATATTGCGCAGCAGCGCGGCGCTTTTGTTCCAGTCCGCGTGGTTCACGGCCGGGAACGCGCTCGTGTACATGCCGGGCTTCAGCAGCGACTTCGACACGCCCGACTTTGCAGTGACGATCACGTAATCGGCGAGCGTCACGTGTCCGGCAATGCCGACCGCGCCGCCGATCATGCAATGACGGCCGATGGTCGTGCTGCCCGCGATGCCCGCGCAGCCCGCGATCACCGTGTAGGCGCCGACCTTGCAGTTGTGGCCGATCTGCACGAGGTTGTCGATCTTCACGCACTCCTCGATGATCGTGTCGGCCATCGCGCCGCGGTCGATCGTGGTGTTCGCGCCGATTTCGACGTCGTTCGCGATCGACACGCCGCCGACCTGCGGAATCTTGACCCAACTGCCGGTGCGTGCGTCGCCCTCGCCGACGAAGTCGGGCGCGAAGCCGAAGCCGTCCGAGCCGATCACCGCGCCCGCGTGGACGATCACGCGCTCGCCGAGCTTGCAGCCGTGGTACACGGTCACGTTCGGATACAGATGCGAGTTCGCCCCGACGCGGGTGCCGCGGCCGATTACGGCGTTGGCGTCGAGCCGCGCGTGCTCGCCGATCACTGCGCCCGCTTCCACGGTGACACGCGGACCGATCACCGCGCTCGCGGCGACCTGGGCGGAAGGATCGATGGTTGCGCTCGGATGCACGCCGGGGACCGCCCTCGGCGCGGCCAGGTCGATGAAGGTTTGCGCGATGCGCGCGAAGTAAGCGTAGGGATTCGGCGTGACGATGAAGTTTCGACCTTCGCGCGAGGCGAGCTTCGCAAGGTCGCCGGCATTGATCAGCACTGCGCCGGCGCGGGTCGTTTCGACCTGCGACAGATATTTCGGATTGGCGAGGAACGCCAACTGGTCCGGGCCGGCCTGGTCGAGCGGCGCAAGACTGCTCACGCGCTGCGCCCCGTTGCCGACTACTTCACCGCCGAACCGCTGGACGATGTCCTCGAGCGTAAATGCCATGCCTATCCTGTCTCCAATGTCGACCAGAGTTGGCGCTTTAGCGCTTACTCTGGTCCCATTCAAATCATTGCGAGGGCGCGCGCCGAGGCGTGCGGGGCGACCGTGCGCCGCCCTCAGTCGCCCTCATTGCCCTTAGTTGCTCTCAGTTGCCCGATGCCGCAAGTGCCTTCAGCACCTGGTCGGTGATATCGATGCGCGGGCTCACGTACACCGCTTCCTGGACGATCAGATCGTAGTGCTGCGTTTCGGCGATCTGCTTGATGACCTTGTTCGCGCGATCGAGCACCGCCGCGAGTTCCTCGTTGCGGCGCTGGTTCAGGTCTTCGCGGAACTCACGCTGCTTGCGTTGGAAGTCCGAGTCGAGCTGCGACAGGTCGCGCTGCTTTTGCGCGCGATCGGTCGCCGACATTGTCGCGCCATTCTTGTCGAGTGCATCGGACATCGACTTGAGCTTTTGCGCCATGTCGGCGAGATCCTTGTCCCGCTTCGCGAATTCGGCCTCGAGCTTCAGCTGCGCGGCTTTCGCCGCCGCCGATTCGCGCAGGATGCGGTCGGAATTCACCGCGGCGATCCTCGCCTCCTGCGCGTGCGCCATGCCGACCCCGAGGGTCATTGCCAGCGCCAATGCGCACGCTACACGTTTCGAAAACATACCGGTTAGCAAAGTCATCCTCTCGATACTGTAGTTTGGCCGGGTCCGCCGCCGCAGCCGGCCGCCGGCAACGCCGGCCGCCGGGCACACACGCCGCCCGATCAGAACGCCGTCCCGATCTGGAACTGGAACTTCTGGTACTGGTCGCCAGTGTGCTTCGTGAGCGGGAAGCCAAGGCTCAACTTGAGCGGGCCGATCGGCGAGATCCACGCGAGACCCACGCCGTAGCCGTAACGCAGGCCATTTGCGCCGATGCTGTTACCTTCCGTTCCCCACACGTTACCGGCGTCGAGGAACGTGAACACACGCAGCGTGCGATCGTAGCCCGTGCCCGGCAGCGGGAACGTGAGCTCGATATTGCCGACGAGCAGCTTCGAGCCGCCGATCGGGTCGTTGGTCTTCGCGTCTCGCGGACCGAGCGAGCTCGGCTCGTAGCCGCGCACCGAACCGATACCGCCGGCGAAGTAGTTCTTGAAAATCGGATAAGGTTTGCCGCCGAGGCCGTTACCGTAGCCGCCCTGGAAGTTGAAGCCCAGCACGAAGCCACGCGCGAACGAGTAATAGTACTGCGCGTTGATGTCGGCCTTGTAGTACTGCGTGCCCCCGATCGGCGTGCCGTACTCGGCGTTCGCCTGCGTGAAGTAGCCGCGGCTCGGCACCAGCGCGCTGTCACGCGCGTCGCGCGACCAACCGACCGTCAGCGGTACGTTGTTCGACACGCGGCCGAACTGGTTCACGTAGTCGATATAGCTTTGCGGCGTATTCGAGTCGATGTCGAGCTGGTTCTGCTCGAAGCCGACGCCGAAAAACACCGTGTCGACTTCGGAGAACGGAATGCCGAACTTCAGGTCACCGCCGATCGTGACGATCTTGAAGCTCGAATCGGTCGAATAGTACAGCGGCTGGTATGTGCGGTAGTAGACGTCGGTGATCCGCTTGATGCCGTCCACCGTGAAGTACGGGTCGACCTGCGTGACCGTCAGCGTACGGTACGTCTTCGCGGTATTGATGTTCACCGCGAGGCTCGTGCCGGAGCCGAACACGTTGTCCTGCGAGATACCCGCCGACAGCACCACCTTGTCCGTCGATGAGAAGCCCGCGCCAAGCGTGATCGCGCCGGTCGGTTTTTCGGCGACCTTCACGTCGATGTCGACCTGGTCGGGCGTGCCTTCGACCGGCACCGTGGTCACGTCGACGTCGGTGAAGTAGCCGAGACGGTTGATACGGTCCTTCGACAGTGCGAGGCGGTTCGAATCGAACCACGAGCTTTCGAGCTGGCGCATTTCGCGGCGCACCACTTCGTCGCGCGTGCGCGTGTTGCCGACCACGTTGATGCGGCGCACGTACACGCGACGGCTCGGGTCGACCTTAAGCGTCAGATCGACGGTGTGGTTGTTCTGGTCGATCTGCGGCTGTGCATTGACGGTCGCGAACGCGTAGCCGTACTCGCCGAGCTTGTCGACGATCGCCTTCGTGGTGGCCTGCAGCTTTTCGGCCGAGAAGCGGTCGCCCGGCTTGATCTTGATCAGCTTCTTCAGTTCCGCTTCGCGGTCGAGCAGATTGCCGGCGAGGCGGATGTTCGAAATCGTGTACGGCTGACCTTCATGCAGCGTGACCGTCAGGTACATGTCCTTCTTGTCCGGCGAAATCGACACCTGGGTCGATTCGATGCTGAACTCGAGATAGCCGCGGTTCAGGTAGTACGAGCGGACGTTCTCGAGGTCGCCGGTGAGCTTGTCTTTCGCGTACAGGTCGTTCTTCGTGTACCACGAGAACCAGTTCGGCGTGGACAGCTGCATTTCGTCGCGCAGCGTGCCGGTGCTGAATGTCTTGTTGCCGATGAAGTTGATCTGACGGATCTTCGCGCTCGGACCTTCGGCCACCGAGAACAGAATGCCCACGCGGTTGCGGTCGATCGGCGTGATCGTCGTGGTGACTTCAGCCGCGTAAAAACCGCGCGTCAGATACTGGCGCTTCAGTTCCTGCTCGGCTTTGTCGACGAGGGCCTTGTCGTAGTAGCGGCCTTGCGACAGCCCGACCGCGCGCAGCGCCTTGATCAGGTTGTCCTTGTCGAACTCGTGGATACCGGCGAAGTCGATCGTGCCGATGGCCGGGCGCTCTTGCACCTGCACGACCACCACGTTGCCTTCGGTCGCGATCTTGACGTCGTTGAAGAAGCCCGTCGCGTACAGCGCGCGAATCGCTTCGGACGCCTTGTCGTCGGAAAAGGTATCGCCTTGCTTGATGGGCAGGTACGCGAACACCGTGCCCGGTTCGACGCGTTGCAATCCCTCAATGCGAATGTCTTGCACCACGAAGGGCGTCGTTGCGTGAGCAACCAGCCCATGCGCGGCGAACGCCGCGGCTACAACCGTCTTTGGACCAAAGCGATGAGGTTTGAACAACGTGCTTCCCCAGTATGTATAGCTGCATCAGGCCTGGCGGCCGCCCTCGTGAACGCCGCCGGACACTTTAAAAATGGATTAAACGAGCCAGATCGTTGAACAGCGCAATCGCCGACAACGCGACGATGCAGGCAAGCCCCGCCCTCTGAAAAACGAGTTGCCAGCGATCGGAGACAACTTTACCGGTCACAGCTTCAACCAAATAATATAACAGATGACCCCCATCCAATACCGGAATTGGTAGCAGGTTCAGCACGCCGAGGCTAATGCTGACAAGGGCCAGGAACGACAGAAACGCGGCAGGACCCAGACGTGCGCTCTTTCCCGCGTAGTCGGCGATCGTCACCGGACCGGACAGATTCTTCAGCGATGCCTCGCCGACGATCATCCGGCCGAACATCCTGACCGAGTACACCGCGAGATCCCAGGTACGGCGCGCGCCGAGGTGGAGGCTCTCGAGCGGCCCGTAGCGCACGTCGATCGACGGCACCTGGGTCGCCAGCTCCGCGCCGATGCGGCCGATCTGCTGCCCGCTCGCCGCATCGCGCTGCAGCTGCGGCACGATGGTGACTTCTTCGAGCGCGCCCGCCGCATGACCGCCACGGCCCCCGCGCTCCACCCGCAGCGTGACCGGCACGCCGGCGTGCGATTTTACAAAAGCGATGAAGGCCGAGGCATTATCGGTCGGCGTGCCGTTGATCGCGCGCAGCCGGTCGCCGGCGACGAGCCCCGCCTTTTGCGCGGCGCTGCCCGCCTGCACGCCCGCCACCGTCAGCTTGCCGCCGCCGGGCTCGAAGCCGAGGCGCGACATCAGATCGTCGTCGACGTCTTTCTCGCCGAGGCCGCGCAGGTCCATCGGAAAATCGGACGTGCCGTGCGCGTCTTTTGCACTGAGCACGATGCGCTGCTGATCGAACGCGGCGCCGAGCAGCTTCCAGCGCAGATCCGACCACGACCGCACCGGCTCGGTCTCATCGCTATGGCCGGTGCGCACACCGACGATGGTCTCGCCGCCCTCGAAGCCCGCCAGCGCGGCCGGCGTGTTCGGCGCGGGTGTCGCGATCACGGCGGCCGGTTCGGTCACGCCAGTTGCGAACACGAGCGCGAACAGCACGATCGCGAGCAGGAAATTCGCGACCGGACCGGCCGCGACGATCGCGAAGCGCCGCCACACCGACTGGCGGTTGAACGCATGCGGCAGATCCGCTTCGGGAATCGAACCGGGGCCGGTCTCGCGCTCGTCGAGCATCTTCACGTAGCCGCCGAGCGGCAGCGCGGCAATCGTCCACTCGGTGCCCGTCTTCGGACTGACCCACTGAACGAGCGGCTTGCCGAAGCCGATCGAGAAGCGCAGCACCTTCACGCCGCACAGACGCGCGACGCTGTAGTGCCCGTACTCGTGGACCACCACGAGTACGCCAATCGCAACCGCGAAAGCGAGCAGTTCGATCAGCAGATTCATAAACGCCTCACTGGACGGCGCGTTCCGTGCGACGGGCGCCGTCAGGCAGACGCGCGATGAATTCGGTAGCAGCTCGGCGCGCGGCGGCGTCCGCTTCGATGACGTCGTCGAGCGCGTGCGCGCTGCGGTTCGGCAACGCGTTCAGCACCGAGTCGACCGCCTCGGCGATCGCCATGAAGCCGATCCGGCGCGCGAGAAATGCCTCCACCGCGATCTCGTTCGCGGCGTTCAACGCCGCGCTCGCGACGCCGCCTTCCGCAAGCGCCTTCATGGCGAGCGCGAGGCACGGGAAGCGCGCGTAGTCGGGTTTTTCGAACGACAGCGACGCGATCTCCGCGAGATCGAGCTGCGCGACCCCGGAATCGACGCGATCCGGAAACGCGAGCGCGTGCGCGATCGGCGTGCGCATGTCGGGGTTGCCGAGCTGCGCGAGCACCGAACCGTCCGCGTACGACACCAGCGAATGAATCACGCTCTGCGGATGGATCAGCACGTCGATGCGCTCGCCGGGCAGGTTGAACAGCCAGTGCGCCTCGATCACTTCGAGGCCCTTGTTCATCATCGTGGCCGAGTCGACCGAGATCTTGCGGCCCATCACCCAGTTCGGATGCTTGCAGGCTTCGTCAGGCGTCACGTCGACGAGCGTGGCCGGTTCGCGCGTGCGGAACGGACCGCCCGATGCGGTCAGGATGATCTTTGAAACGCCGCCATGCAGCGACGCTTCACGCGGCAGGCATTGGAAAATCGCGTTGTGTTCGCTGTCGACCGGCAGCAGCACCGCGCCGTGGTCGCGCACCGCGTCCATGAAGATCGCGCCGGACATCACCAGCGCTTCCTTGTTCGCGAGCAGGATGCGCTTGCCGGCGCGCGCCGCGGCAAGGCTCGGCGCGAGACCGGCCGCGCCGACGATCGCCGCGACCACCGTGTCGCAGCCCTCGCTCTTCGCGACGTCGACGAGCGCCTGCGGCCCGTACGTGACCTCGGTCTTGCTGCCCGCTTCGCGCAGCTTCGCGGCGACCTTCGCGGCCGTGTCGGCGTCGCCGACCACCGCCACTTCGGGCGCGAAGCGCAGGCATTGCCCGACGAGCTTGTCGCCGTTGCGATGCGCGCTCAGCGCGTAAATCGAAAAACGCTCGGGATGACGCGCGACCACGTCGAGCGTACTGTCTCCAATCGAGCCCGTGGAACCGAGCAATGTCAGACGTTTTTGCATATCTCTTTCTCTAGCCGAGCAGCAGCATGGCGAGCGGCAGCACCGGCAACAACGCGTCGATGCGATCGAGCACGCCGCCGTGCCCCGGCAACAGGCCGCTCGAGTCTTTGACGCCGGCCTGACGTTTCATCATCGATTCGAACAGGTCACCGACCACGCTGAAAACCACCAGCAGGGTCAGCGCGAGCACCGTGCGCAGCGCACCCAGTTGCGCCAGCAGCGCAGAATACAGGGTCGGCTCGAACGCGTGCAAAAAGATCGCCGCGGCCGCGACGATCATGACCAGCAGCCAGCCGCCGATCGCCCCCTCCCAGGTTTTCCCCGGACTGATCGCTGGCGCCAGCTTGTGCTTGCCAAATGCCTTCCCGGAGAAGTATGCGCCGATATCGGCGAGCCATACCAATAGCAGCAGCGACAGCACGAACGGCACACCCTGCATGCGCGCGGCGACGAGAGCATGCCAGCACGCGATGAAACCGACGATTCCCGCCAGAAACAGAAACGCGCGCCACGCGCCCTGCGCGAGCACGGGCTTGCGCAGCAGCACGAATGGACCGGCGACCACCCAGAAAATCGCCGCCGCCAGGAAGAACGGCCGCGCAGGCTCGGTGCCGATGCCCACCCGCGTACTGGTGACGAGTCCGAGTGCCGCGACGAGCGCGTACAGCACCGGACCCGCGCCACCGAGCTTCAGCAGGCGCGCCCACTCCCACGCGGCGAACACGACGACGAAGGCGATCAGCGCGCCGAATGCGCCGACAGGCGCGAACAGCGTGACAGGCAGGAACACTGCCAGCAACACGATCGCCGTGATGACACGGGTCTTTAGCATGGAAGCGAATCGACGTTCTGCGATTGCGGCTCGAGCTGAGCACTGGTGCGGCCGAAGCGGCGTTCCCGCTCCGTGTACGAAGCGATGGCGTGACCGAGCGCGTCGGCGTCGAAATCCGGCCAGAACGTGTCGGTGAAATAGAACTCGGTGTAGGCAAGCTGCCACAGCAGGAAGTTGCTGACGCGGCGCTCGCCGCCGGTGCGGATGAACAGGTCCGGCTCGGGTGCGTAGGCCATCGACAGGTGCTCGGCGAACGCGTCCTCGTTGACCTCGACCGGCCTGCCCGCCGCCGCTTGCTCGACGAGCTTGCGGGTGGCCTGCATGATGTCCCAGCGCCCGCCGTAGTTCGCGGCGATGGTCAGCGTGAGACGGGTATTGCGCGCGGTCTTGGTTTCCGCGCGCTTGATCAGATCGCGGATCTTGTCGTCGAAACGCTCGAGATCGCCGACCACGCGCAAACGGATCCCGTTCGCGTGCAGCTTGCCGATCTCGCGCTCGAGCGCGGTGACGAACAGGCGCATCAGGAACGATACCTCTTCGTTCGGACGGCGCCAGTTCTCCGAGCTGAACGCGAACAGCGTCAGATATTCGACGCCCCGCCGCGCGCACGCCTCGACGGCCGCCCGCACCGCGTCGACGCCGCGCGTATGGCCCGCCACGCGGGGCAGACGCCGCTGCGTGGCCCAACGGCCGTTGCCATCCATGATGATCGCGATATGTCGCGGCACCGCGGCGACTTCAGGCACGCGCACGGTTGAGCTGGTATAGGTCATGGCCGTCGGGACAGTAATGCCAGTAAAGAAGTGGAAATCAGAAGGTGCTGAGCCGAACGGCGTCAGACCGTCATGATCTCGGCTTCTTTCGTTGTGACGAACTTGTCGATTTCGGCGACGAACTTGTCCGTCAGCTTCTGGACGTCGTCACCGGCACGACGCTCGTCGTCTTCCGAGATTTCCTTGTCCTTGACGAGCTTCTTTAGTTGCTCGTTGGCGTCGCGGCGCAGGTTGCGCACGGCCACCTTGGCCGTTTCGGCTTCGCTGCGAACGACCTTGGTCAGCTCGCGGCGACGCTCTTCGGTCAACGCTGGCATCGGTACGCGGATCACATCGCCATGGGTAGCTGGGTTCAGACCGAGATCCGACTCGCGGATCGCCTTTTCGACGACCTGGACCATCTTCTTTTCCCACGGCTGCACGCCGATCGTGCGCGCGTCGATCAGCGTCAGGTTCGCGACCTGCGAAATCGGCACCGGCGAGCCATAGTAGTCGCACTGGATATGATCGAGCAGGCCCGTGTGCGCACGGCCCGTGCGGATCTTCGACAGGTCGTTCCTGAACGCGTCGATGGAGCGCTGCATCTTCTGTTCAGCGCCCTTCCTGATATCAGCCACAGACATTTTTAAACCTCCGAACCTTCAAAACGGTGCGAGCCGCCCGGCACGCGCGATGCGGCGGCCCGGGCTCGCGTCAAAGCCCACGTAATGTAAACGAAGTTTACACGTGGACGAGGGTGCCCTCGTCCTCACCTAGCACGATGCGCTTGAGCGCACCGGGTTTGACGATCGAAAACACGCGGATCGGCAGCTTCTGGTCGCGGCACAGAGCGAAAGCCGTCGCGTCCATCACCTGCAGATTGCGGCCGATTGCCTCATCGAAGCTGATCGTGCTGTAGCGGGTCGCGCTCGAATCCTTCTTCGGATCGGCCGAATAGACGCCGTCCACCTTGGTCGCCTTCAGCACCACTTCCGCGCCGATTTCCGCGCCGCGCAATGCAGCGGCCGTGTCGGTCGTGAAGAACGGGTTGCCGGTGCCGGCCGCGAAGATCACGACCTTGCCTTCCTCGAGCTGGCGGATCGCGCGGGGCCGGATGTACGGCTCGACGACCTGGTCCATGCGCAGCGCCGATTGCACGCGCGCCTCGATGCCGGCGTGACGCATCGCGTCCTGCAGCGCCAGCGCGTTCATCATCGTGGCGAGCATACCCATGTAGTCTGCCGTTGCGCGGTCCATACCTGCCGCACCGCCCGCGACGCCGCGAAAAATATTGCCGCCGCCGATCACCACGGCCAGTTGCGTTCCGAGACGGACCACTTCGGCCACGTCCGCCACCATTCGTTCGATGGTTCCGCGATTGATGCCGAAGGCATCGTCGCCCATCAGAGCTTCACCGGAGAGTTTGAGCAGGACGCGTTTATAGGCAGTGGGCATAGGGGTATCCAGATCGCGCGGAACAGGGCAACAACAAGGGACTAATGTAGGGGTGAAATGCTGATTCGGGCAAGCACCGCCAAATTGGCGAACCCTGAGGTTCGCCAGCGGCGGCCGCGCGGCGAGGGTCAACTCGTGCGCGGCCTTGCGGCGCTGCCGACCGCGGCGAGGTCTTGCCTCGTCGCGGGTCCAAACGGTACGGCGGTGAAGCTTGGGTAACGCTTATTGTTGCTTTGCAGCAGCGACCTGGGCGGCCACTTCCGCTGCGAAGTCGTCCTGCTTCTTCTCGATGCCTTCGCCGACCACGAACAGCGCGAACTTCTGCACGCTCGAGTTGCCCGCCTTCAGCATCTGCTCGATCGTCTGCTTGTCGTTCTTCACGAACGTCTGGTTCAGCAGCGACACTTCCTTCAGGTACTTCTGCACGCTGCCGTCGACCATCTTCGCGACGATTTCAGCCGGCTTGCCCGATTCGGCGGCCTTCTGTTCAGCGATGCTGCGTTCCTTGGCGATCAGGTCCGCCGGCACGTCGTCCGACGACAGGGAAACCGGCTTCATCGCGGCGATGTGCATCGCCACGTCCTTGCCGACCTGTTCGTCCGCGCCGGTGTACTCGACCAGCACGCCGATGCGCGTGCCGTGCAGGTATGCCGCCAGCTTGTTCGCGGTGTCGAAGCGCACGAAACGGCGGATCGACAGGTTTTCGCCGATCTTGCCGACCAGCGCGAGGCGCACTGCGTCGACGGTTTGGCCGTCGAGCGGCAGGGCTGACAGCGCCGCGACGTCCGCCGGGTTTTGCGTCGCGACGAGTTCGGCGATCCTCTTCGAGAACGCGAGGAAGTCGTCGTTCTTCGAGACGAAGTCGGTTTCGCAGTTCAGCTCGACGAGCGAACCAGCGTTGCCGTTGATGAACGATGCGACGACGCCTTCGGCCGTCACGCGCGATGCCGCCTTGCTCGCCTTGTTGCCGAGCTTCACGCGCAGCAGTTCTTCAGCGCGCGCCAGATCGCCGTCGGCTTCCGTCAGCGCCTTCTTGCATTCCATCATCGGCGCGTCGGTCTTCGCGCGCAGTTCTGCAACCATGCTTGCGGTAATTGCCGCCATCATTTGCTCCTTGAGTTCTGTCTGTCACACGCCGCCCGCATTTCGATGCCGGCGGCAGGAATTCGTTTCAGCGTTTTCGCGCATTTTTTGCGAGCGACGCGCCTCGCGTCGCCTCGAGCACTCTGCCAGATGCCCGTTACAACAACTGTCATAGACGTCGCGACTTAAAAAAAGGGGGCCTGTAGAAAGCCCCCTTTTATGTCGGACACTGGGCAGCCTTACGCTTCCGGGTTGACCTCGACGAACTCGTCGCCGTCGCCGCCACGCGCAGCCTGGACCACTTCGTTGACCGCGTTGGCACGGCCTTCGAGGATCGCATCGGCCACGCCAGCCGCGTACAGGGCGACGGCCTTGCTGGCGTCGTCGTTACCCGGGATCACGTAGTCCACACCTTCCGGCGAGTGGTTCGTATCGACCACGGCGATGACCGGAATGCCGAGCTTGTTTGCTTCGGTCACGGCAATCTTGTGGTAGCCGACGTCAACCACGAAGATCGCGTCCGGAATGCCGCCCATGTCCTTCACGCCGCCGATCGACTTCTGCAGCTTGGCCATTTCACGTTCGAACAGAAGCGCTTCCTTCTTGCTCATGCGCTCGGTTTCACCGGCTTCCAGCGCCGCCTCCATGTCCTTCAGGCGCTTGATCGAAACCTTCAGCGTCTTGAAGTTGGTCAGCATGCCGCCGAGCCAGCGCGCGTTCACGAACGGCATACCAGCGCGCTGCGCTTCCTGGGCGATCGTGTCACGCGATTGACGCTTCGTACCGACGAACAGGATCGTGCCGCGGTTCGATGCCAGCTGACGCGCGTACTTCAGCGCGTCGTTGTACATCGGCAGCGTCTTTTCGAGGTTGATGATGTGAATCTTGTTGCGATGACCGAAAATGAAGGGGGCCATCTTCGGGTTCCAGAAGCGGGTCTGGTGACCGAAGTGGACACCTGCTTCCAGCATTTGACGCATCGTAACTGCCATGAAATTCTCCACGAGGGTTGGGTCTTAAACCGGCTGCCGTATCGGCCGCGCCCGCCTCTACCTTGGCTGGAACGCGACGACACCCTGGGTGCGCCGGCTTGCGAATTGGTTGCCTGACACGACTTTCACTCACTCACGACACCCAACAACCGGAGTGCCGCGAGAAGCCGCTCCGCCCAGCTGCCATGCGCGAATTTGCGGGACTCGCGAATAAAAGCGGACTAGGACCGACTTAGCCAAAGAGTATAGCACGCGACGACCGACTGACTCAACCGGCCCGACCACCGGCCGATGGTCCTACGCACGGGACCGCGCCGCCGGGCCCGAAGCCCGGCCTGGCGTCCTTTGGGCCGCCAATTTGCCGATTCTGGCGCTTTTCGCCCATTGCCGCCCGATCCAGCGCAACGACCCGGCCCCCACTGCTGTAAAATGGCTCGATTCGCCACGCGCGGGGGGCGTTAAGGATCGACCGGCATTCCGTGCCCGGCAGACGCCCCTCCGCCCGGCCACCGCAACACCCAGCAAGCCTTATCCAGCAAGGCTTCCGAGGAAACCATGGCTATCACCATCAAAAACGAAGACGATATCGCGAAGATGCGCGTCGCCTGCCGGCTCGCGAGCGAAGTGCTCGACTACATCACGCCGTTCGTCAAGGCCGGCGTCACCACTGGCGAGCTCGACCGTCTGTGTCACGAATACATGCTGAAGGACCAGGGCACGGTCCCCGCGCCGCTGAATTACCAGCCGCCCGGCTACCCGCCCTACCCGAAAGCCACCTGCATTTCCGTCAACGACGTGATCTGCCACGGCATACCGGGCGACAAGGCGCTCAAAACCGGCGACGCGCTGAACATCGACATCACCGTGATCAAGGACGGCTATTTCGGCGACACGAGCCGCATGTTCGTCGTCGGCGAAGGGTCGATCATGGCAAAGCGCCTCGTGCAAGCCACTTTCGAATGCATGTGGCTCGGCATCGACCAGGTGCGACCCGCCGCGCATCTCGGCGACATCGGCTATGCGATCCAGAAGCACGCCGAAGGCCTCGGCTACAGCGTGGTGCGCGAATATTGCGGACACGGCATCGGCACCGTATTCCACGAAGATCCGCAGATCCTGCACTACGGTCGCCCCGGCACCGGGTTCGAACTGCAGGCCGGTATGATCTTCACGATCGAGCCGATGATCAACGCCGGCCGCCGTGACATCCGCACGATGCCCGACCAGTGGACCGTCAAGACCAAGGACCGCAGCCTGTCCGCGCAGTGGGAGCACACGGTGCTCGTCACCGAGACCGGCTACGACGTGCTGACCGTGTCGGCCGGCACGCCCGCGCGTCCGCCCGTGGTCGCGGCCACGGCCTGACCGATTCCGACCACACCGCCTTCCTGCCAATGAGTAGCGTTCCAGCCGTCGCCCCCTCCCATGCCTCGTCGCTCAAGGCGGACTACAAAGTGGCCAAAGCCCAGTTGCTGGAACGCTTCCGAACGGCCACCAACGTCGACGCGTTGATGGCCGCCCTCGCGCGCGCCACGGACCATTCGCTGCGCGCCGCCTGGGACACCTGCGAGCTGCCCGACGACCTCGCGCTGGTCGCGGTTGGCGGCTATGGGCGCGGCGAGCTCGCGCCGCACTCCGACATCGACATCCTGGTGCTGTTGCCCGACGCGCGGCTCGAGCATCTGGACGCGCGCATCGAGCGCTTCATCAGTCTGGCGTGGGATCTCGGGCTGGAACTCGGCAGCAGCGTGCGCAGCGTGTCGCAATGCATCGAGGAAGCGGCCAACGACGTCACGGTGCGTACCTCGCTGCTGGAAGCGCGCCGCATCACCGGCAGCACCGCACTGTTCGACGATTTCGCCCGGCGCTACCGTGCGGCGCTCGACCCGAAGGCATTCTTCCAGGCGAAGGTGCTCGAAATGCGCCAGCGTCACGCAAAGTTTCAGGACACGCCCTACGCGCTCGAGCCGAACATCAAGGAAAGCCCGGGCGGGCTGCGCGACCTGCAGCTGATCCTGTGGATCACACAGGCGGCCGGCTTCGGCAGCAGCTGGCGCGAACTCGAAGCACGCGGACTCATCACCGAGCGCGAGGCGCGCGAGCTGCGCCACAACGAAGGCTTCCTGAAGTCGCTGCGTGCGCGGCTGCACGTGATCGCCGGGCGTCGCCAGGACATCCTGGTGTTCGACCTGCAGACGCCGGTCGCGGAAAGCTTCGGCCTCAAGCCGACCGCGACCAAGCGCGCGAGCGAGCAGCTGATGCGCCGCTACTACTGGGCCGCGAAAGCGGTCACGCAACTCGCGACGATCCTGATCCAGAACATCGAGGCGCAGCTGTTTCCGAGCACGAGCGGCATCACGCGCGTGCTGTCGGATCGCTTCGTCGAAAAGCAGGGCATGCTCGAAATCGCCTCCGACGACGTGTTCCAGCGCGAGCCGAATGCGATCCTCGAGGCGTTCCTGCTATACCAGCGCACCCCCGGCGTGAAGGGACTGTCGGCGCGCACGCTGCGCGCGATCTACAACGCCCGCGACGTGATGGACCAGCACTGGCGGCGCGATCCGGAAAATCGCCGGCTCTTCATGGAAATCCTGAAGCAGCCGGCCGGTATCACGCATGCGTTCCGGTTGATGAACCAGACGAGCGTGCTCGGGCGTTATCTGCTGAATTTCCGGCGCATCGTCGGGCAGATGCAGCACGACCTGTACCACGTGTTCACGGTCGATCAGCACATCCTGATGGTGCTGCGCAATCTGCGCCGCTTCGCGGTCGCCGAGCATGCGCACGAATACCCGTTCTGCAGCCAGTTGATCGTCAACTTCGACCGGCCGTGGGTGCTGTACGTGGCCGCGCTGTTTCATGACATCGCGAAGGGCCGCGGCGGCGATCATTCCACGCTGGGCATGGCCGACGCACGGCGCTTCTGCCGCCAGCACGGCATCGAAGGCGAGGATGGCGAGCTGGTCGTGTGGCTCGTGCAGCAGCATCTGACGATGAGCCAGGTCGCGCAGAAGCAGGACACGAGCGACCCTGAAGTGATCAAGCGCTTCGCCGAGCTGGTCGGCACCGAGCGCCGCCTGACCGCGCTCTATCTGCTGACCGTCGCCGACATCCGCGGCACCAGCCCGAAGGTCTGGAACACGTGGAAAGGCAAGCTGCTCGAAGACCTCTACCGCACCACGCTCGCCGTGCTTGGCGGTGCTCAGCCGGACGAGCATTCCGAGCTGAAGTCGCGCCAGGAAGAGGCGCTCGCGCTGCTGCGTCTCGAAACCGTGCCGGAAGGCGCGCAACGGGCGCTGTGGGACAAGCTGGACGTCGGCTATTTCCTGCGCCACGACGCGGCGGACATCGCGTGGCAGACGCGCGTGCTGTACCGCCACGTCGAAACGCCGACGCCGCTCGTACGCGCGCGGCCGTCGCCGATCGGCGAGGCGCTGCAGGTGCTCGTCTACGTGAAGGACCAGCCCGATCTGTTCGCGGGCATCTGCGCGTATTTCGACCGCAACGGCCTGTCGGTGCTCGATGCGCGCGTCAGCACGACGCGCCACGGCTACGCGCTCGACAACTTCCTCGTCGCGCACACCGAAGAGGACGTGCACTATCGCGACATCGCCAATCTGGTCGAGCAGGAGCTGACCGCGCGCCTCGGGGGCCACGGCACCTTGCTGCCGGGACCGTCGAAGGGCCGGCTGTCACGGCTATCGCGCACCTTCCCCATTACGCCGCGCGTCGACCTGCGGGCCGATGAGCGCGGCCAATACTACATCCTGTCCGTGTCGGCGAACGACCGGCCGGGCCTTCTTTATTCGATCGCGCGCGTGCTGGCTGAGCACCGGGTCGGCGTCGCCTCGGCGCGGATCAATACGCTCGGCGAACGCGTCGAGGACGTGTTTCTGCTCGAAGGACACAGCCTGTCGGACAACCGCCTGCAAATTCAGGTCGAGACCGAACTACTGCGCGCGATCGCAGTGTGAGATTTCATGCGAATCAAATTAACAGCGAAGCATCCGCGGCCGGCGTCGTCCGAACGCGCCCCTGTCCGCCCCGGCAGCGTGTCGGCGCGTAAGCCGACCCGTCCAGCGCGGCCGAAGCCATTCGAGGCCGAGGCCGGCGCGAAGCGCGAAGGCGCGGCATCGACGGGTGGTGGCGCGAAGCGGCCGGTCGGTGCGAAGCCGGCGGGCGCCGGTGCACGCGCGCCGCGTGCCGAAGGGTCGGGCGTGCGCGAACGGGGCGCGGCTGCCACGGGCGCACCGCGCCGCTTCGAAGGTGCGGCTGAGCGAGGCGAGCGCGGAGAACGCGCGCCGCGTCGCTTTGAGGGCGGCGCCGAGCGTGGCGAACGGGCGCCTCGGCGCGAATTCGGCGAACGGACTGAACGCGCGCCGCGTCGTCCCGAAGGCAGCGCTGAGCGTGGTGAACGCGGGCCTCGGCGCGATTTCGGCGAACGGACTGAACGCGCGCCGCGTCGTTTCGAAGGCAACGCCGAGCGTGGCGAACGCGCTCCTCGACGCGAATTCGGCGAACGGACTGAACGCGCGCCGCGTCGTTTCGAAGGCAACGCTGAGCGCGGTGAGCGCGCGCCTCGACGCGAATTCGGCGAACGGACTGAACGCGCGCCGCGTCGTTCCGAAGGCAGCGCTGAGCGTGGCGAACGCGCTCCTCGGCGCGAATTCGGCGAGCGTGCAGAACGCGCGCCGCGTCGTTTCGAAGGCAACGCTGAGCGTGGCGAACGCGCTCCTCGGCGCGATTTCGGCGAGCGTAGCGAACGCGCGCCGCGTCGTTTCGAAGGCAGCGCTGAGCGTGGCGAACGCGCTCCTCGGCGCGAATTCGGCGAGCGTGCAGAACGCGCACCCCGTCGTTTCGAGGGCAATGCGGAGCGCGGCGAGCGCGCACCGCGCGGTTTCGGCGAGCGCGCACCGGGCCGCGACGCCGGCGAACGCCGTCCGTTCAGCGGTCCGCGTCCAGGCACAGGCAGGCCGTCGGAAGGCGGCGTGCGTGGCGATCGTCCGGTGCGCCGGGAGCGCGAGGCCGCCGACCGTCCGCGCTTCGGTAGCGATCGCGGTGAGCCGCAGGAGCGTCGCGGTGGCGATCGAGGCGCGCGCAGCGACAGCACCTCGCGCCGCTTCGAAAGCGAGCGCGGCGAGCGCAGCTTCGCGAAGCCGGCAAAAGGCGGCTATGGCGAACGCACCGAGCGTCGCGAGCGCCCTGCGCGCAGCTTCGACGACACGTTGCCGGCAGCGAACCGCCGCTTCGGCGACGACCGACCGGCCCGCGCCGCCAAGCCGCGAGCCTCGGCATCAGCAACCGCCCGCCCCGTCGACACCACCATCGACACCCCGCAGCCGCCCCGCCGCGATCGCGAAGACGCGCCGGGCATGCTGCGTCTGTCGAAGCTGATGTCCAAGCTCGGCCTGTGCTCGCGTCGCGAGGCCGACGAATGGATCGAGAAAGGCTGGGTCATGGTCGACGGCGAGCGCGTCGATACGCTCGGCACGAAGGTGTTCCCGGATCAGCGCATCGACATCGACCCGGCCGCCGAAGCCTTTCAGTCGAGCCAGGTGACCGTGATCGTTCACAAGCCGGTCGGGCTCGTGTCGGGCCAGGCGGAGGACGGCTATCAGCCGGCCATCACGCTCGTCACGCCGGAGAATCGCTGGGAAGGCGACCGTTCGGGGATCCCCTTCTCGGCGTCGCATCTGCGCCAGCTCGCGCCGGCCGGGCGTCTCGACATCGATTCGACGGGCCTGCTCGTGCTGACGCAGGACGGCCGCATCGCGAAGCAACTGATCGGCGGTCACTCGGACGTGGACAAGGAGTATCTGGTGCGCGTCGCCTACGGCGATCACACGGTCGACGTCGAAAGCCATTTCCCGGCCGAAAAACTCGCGCTGCTGCGCCACGGCCTGTCGCTCGACGACGTCGCGCTGAAGCCCGCGCAGGTCAGTTGGCAGAACGGCGAGCAGCTGCGTTTCGTGCTGCGCGAAGGCAAGAAGCGTCAGATTCGCCGCATGTGCGAACTGGTCGGTCTCGAGGTGGCGGGCCTGAAGCGCGTGCGCATGGGCCAGGTGATGCTCGGCGCGCTGCCGCCGGGACAGTGGCGCTATCTGTCGGAAGACGAGTCGTTCTGAGGTCCATCCCATGCGCCTCCCTGCTGAGAGCGGGCGCATCGGCACAACAAAAAACCCACGCACTTTGGCGTGGGTTTTTTGTTGGCGGCAGCCGTGTCAGTCGTCGCTATTCGTATCGAGATCCGGGAACAGGACCTCCGTAAAGCCGAACTTCGAGAAATCGGTAATCCGCATCGGATACAGCTTGCCGATCAGATGATCGCATTCGTGCTGCACAACCCGTGCGTGAAAACCCTCGGCGACCCGGTCGATCGGATTGCCGAACTGATCGAAGCCGTGATAACGGATCATCGAAAACCGGCTCACCACGCCGCGCAGCCCAGGCACCGACAGGCAACCTTCCCAGCTTTCTTCCATGTCCTGCGAGACCGGCGTGACGGTCGGGTTGATCAGCACCGTTTCGGGCACCGGCGGCGCGTCCGGATAGCGCTCGTTCGAACCGAAGCCGAAGATCACCACCTGCAGATCGACGCCGATCTGCGGCGCGGCGAGACCCGCGCCGTTCGCCGCGTGCATGGTCTCGAACAGGTCTTCCACGAGCCGGTGCAGCTCGGGCGTGTCGAAGTGATCGACCGGCCCGGCGATTCGCAGCAGGCGCGGATCGCCCATCTTCAGAATGTCGTGAATCATCAGTGCCCCTCCAGGAGCTTGCGCATACCATCTTCGTCGAGTACGGGGATGCCGAGTTCCTCGGCCTTCGAAAGTTTGCTGCCCGCGTCGGCCCCCGCCACCACGTAACTGGTTTTCTTCGATACCGACCCCGCCACCTTCGCGCCGGCCGCCTCGAGCATTTCCTTCGCGTCCTCGCGCGACAGGTTCGGCAGCGTACCGGTCAGCACGACCGTCTGCCCGGCCAGCACGCCCTGCGGCGCCTTCGGCGCTGGCGGCCCCTCGGGCCACGTGACCTTGCCCGGCGCGCGCAGCTGTTCGATCACCGTGCGGTTGTGGTCCTCGGCGAAGAACTGGTGGATCGATTCGGCGACGACCGGCCCCACGTCGTTGACTTCGAGCAGTTCCTCCAGCGACGCATCCATGATCGGATCGAGCGAGCCGAAGTGCTTCGCGAGATCCTTCGCGGTCGATTCGCCGACATGGCGAATCCCCAATGCGTAGATAAAGCGCGCGAGCGAGGTGTGCCTGGCCTTGTCGAGCGAGTCGAGCAGGTTCTGCGCGGACTTTTCGGCGAAGCGGTCGAGTTCCGCGAGCGTCGTGAAGCCGAGATTGAACAGATCGGCCGGCGTGCGCACCAGGTTCTGTTCGACCAGTTGATCGATGATCTTCTCACCGAGGCCGTCGATATCGAGCGCGCGCCGCTGCGCGAAGTGCCACAACGCCTGCTTGCGCTGCGCCGGACAGAAGAGCCCGCCCGTGCAGCGCGCGATCGCCTCGTCGGGCAGCCGCTCGATCGCCGAACCGCACACCGGGCACTGCGTCGGCATCACGAACTCGCGCGCGTCGGCCGGACGACGCTCGAGCAGCGCGCTGACCACCTCCGGAATCACGTCGCCGGCGCGCCGCACGATCACCGTGTCGCCGATGCGGATGTCCTTGCGGCGCACTTCATCCTCGTTGTGCAAGGTCGCGTTCGTGACCGTCGCGCCGCCGACGAACACCGGTTCCAGCCGCGCGACCGGCGTGATCGCGCCGGTGCGGCCGACCTGCACGTCGATCGCGACCAGCTTCGTCAGGGCTTCCTGCGCGGGGAATTTGTGCGCGAGCGCGAAGCGCGGCGCGCGCGACACGAAACCGAGCGCATCCTGCTCGTCGCGCCGGTTGACCTTGTAGACCACGCCGTCGATGTCGTAGGGGAGCCTGTCGCGCTTCTCGCCGACCGCGTGGAAGAAGCCGAGCAGGCCTTCGGCGCCCTGCACGACCGCGCGCTCGCCATTGACCGGCAAGCCCATCTCCTTGTACCAGTCGAGCAGTTCGCTATGGGTGGCCGGCATCTCGATGCCTTCGAGCACGCCGATGCCATACGCGAAAAACGACAGCGGCCGCTGCGCGGTGATCTTCGAATCGAGCTGCCGTAAGCTGCCCGCCGCCGCGTTGCGCGGGTTTGCGAATTCGCGTTGTTCGGCGGTGCGCTGGCGCTCGTTCAGGCGCTCGAAATCGCGCTTGAACATCAGCACTTCGCCGCGCACGTCGAGCACGCGCGGCACCCGCTTACCCTTCAGCTTCAACGGAATCGAGCGGATCGTGCGGACGTTTTCGGTGACGTTCTCGCCGGTCGTGCCGTCACCACGCGTGGAGGCCTGCACGAACACGCCGTCGGCGTAGCGCAGCGAGATCGCGAGGCCGTCGAATTTCAGCTCGGCCGCGTAGTCGACGGGAACCGGCGGCTCGCTCGCGTTGTTGCCGAGCGCGTCGCCGATGCGCTTGTCGAACGCGACGATGTCTTCGTCGGCGAAACCGTTGTTCAACGACAGCATCGGCAGATCGTGCACGACCGGCTCGAAACCGCTCGCGGCCTCGCCGCCGACGCGCTGCGTCGGCGAATCCGGCACGATCAGATCGGGATGCTCGGCCTCGATGCGCTCCAACTCCTTGAACAGCTTGTCGTACTCGGCGTCCGGCAGGTCCGGTTGATCGAGCACGTAATACGCGTAGTTCGCGCGTTCGAGTTCCGCGCGCAACCACACGGCCCGCTCGGCCGGAGCGCTGGTTGCGGAAGGAGGGACGGAGGATCGGGCCATGCTGTCGGAAGCTTCTCGAGAAGAAAGTCGGACATCGGATTATCGCAGGAAGCGTGCCCCTTTACATCGCTGAATCGGGGCGGGCCGCGCTGCGACGCAAGCCGGAAACGACGACGGCCGCACATCGTGCGGCCGTCGTCAAAACGCGTAGAACGCTGCAAAAGGCTTACTGGCTGAACAGGCGCCGCGTGGCCGGCGAACCCGCCGGAATGCCCGCCTGTTCGAGCTTCGCATACAGCGTCATCAACTGTTTTTCGATCGCGAGCAGCGCGCTTTCCGGCAACGGCCGGCGACCGTCGTCGACCACTCGTCCGCCGATGCGCTCGGCCAGCGACTTCGCGTAATCGCACATCAGCCGGAACGGCAGGATGTCTTCGTCGGCGACCGGCACGTCGAGCACCAGCGTGATCATCTCGCCGCCTTTGTACGTGAGGTCGTCGCGCAGGAAGTTGGTGTCGCCGAACTGCAGCATGAACACCGGGCTTTGCCGCGAGTCGAGCTTGACGAAGCGCGTGCCGTCGCGCGACAGCAGCAGACCGTCCTGCGATGCGACCGCCTGCACGTAGTTGGCCGACCACGGCGCGCCGTCCGACAGCACGTTGATCGACAACTGCGCGTCGCACTGGGCGGCAAAGCCGTCGAGCTCGCGCGCCATCGCGACGGTTTCGAGCATGTCGGGGAATTCCGGCGCCGCGTCGAGCGCATCGGCGAACTGCTGTACGCCGGTCACGAACTCGGAAAATTCGAGCTCGTTCAGCGCGCCGCTACGGTTCGCGAGCTGCGCGGCCGCGCGCAGCTCTTCATAGCGCGTGCCGTTCTGCAGCAGCTCCCACGAGCCGCCGCCTTCGGGTTTGCCTTCGATGTGCACGGGCTTGCTGCCCGCCCGACGCAAGCGCTGCGCAAGCGGAAGCACCTTGTCGCCGGCCACGGGGCCGTTCAGCCGGATCGGCACGATACAGTCGATGCGTCGATCGACGATCGCGGGCGGCGCCGACGAAATCGTCGTGGCGGCCGGCAGGATCGGTTCGACCCGCTCGTGCCCGGCGGACGCGGGCTGGGCCGCGGGCGCTTCGGCCGTGGGCCGCTTCGCGTGCGCGCCCGGCGCCGCCGCAGGTTCGCCTTCGCCCACGGTATCGGCGTCCGCCGATGGATAACCGTTCGGCGACGTCATCTCGGCCTGGATATCGGCCGGTGTATCGAGCGGTGCGGCGCCCGCGCCGAACGTCGGCTCGACGCGCGCCGCGGTCGGGTCCGCGGCCGCCTCGGCGCTCACGCTCGGCTCGCGCCGCTTGGTCGGCCGGGCCGGCTCGATGAACGGGCTCTGCTCCTCATGCTCGTCCCGCGCAAAGCTCTCGGCGGTGTCGGCCGGCATCGGCCGCGGCATCTTGCGGCGCACCTTCGCGCCCTGCCACGCGTTGTACACGACCACGCCTCCCACCACCACGGCACCCGCGCCGATCAAACCGAGTGTCAACTCGTCCATGCATGCTCCATCAGCAATTCTTCTATCCGCGCGGGCCTGTCGTCCGCTCCACGTACCGCGCGGCGCTCATCGAGGCCGCTGCGCTGGATGCGGATGCCCGCGAAGGCGTTAACTCAAACGATATTCTGGGCGAAACCCGCCGCCGTTTCCATGTCGACCGCGACGATCCGCGAGACGCCCTGCTCCTGCATCGTCACGCCGATCAGCTGCTGCGCCATCTCCATCGCGATCTTGTTGTGCGAAATGAACAGGAACTGCGTTTTGTCGGACATCGCCCGTACCAGATTCGCGAAACGCTCGGTGTTGGCGTCGTCGAGCGGCGCGTCCACTTCGTCGAGCAGACAGAACGGCGCCGGATTCAGCTGGAACATCGCGAACACGAGCGCGGTCGCGGTCAGCGCTTTCTCGCCGCCCGACAGCAGGTGAATCGTCGAATTCTTCTTGCCTGGCGGCTGAGCCATCACCTGCACGCCGGCGTCGAGGATTTCGTCGCCGGTCATGATCAGCTTCGCCTGGCCGCCGCCAAAGAGACGCGGGAACAGCTCGCCGAAATGGCGGTTCACTTCGTCGAACGTGCTTTGCAGCAGCGTGCGCGTTTCGGCGTCGATCTTGCGAATCGCGTCTTCGAGCGTTTCGATCGCGCTCGTCAGGTCAGCCGACTGCGAATCGAGGAAGCTCTTACGCTCGGTCGCGGCCTTCAGCTCGTCGAGCGCGGCCATGTTGACCGGCCCGAGCGCGGCGATCGCGTTGTTGATGCGCGTGACTTCGCCCTGCAGGTACGACGGCTTCATGTCCGCCGTCAGCTTGGCTTGCAGCTCGGCCTCGTCGACACCGGCCGCGGCCAGCTGCTCGACGAACTGCTCGCCGCTGATGCGCGCGGCCTGCTCCTTCAACTGCAATTCGTTGATGCGGTCGCGCAGCGGCTGCAGGGCGCGCTCGGCGGTGAGGCGCGTTTCGTCGGCCGAGCGCAGCTTCGCGGTCAGGTCGTCGAGCTCGACGCGCGCGGCGCGCAGCGCCTCTTCTTTCACGGCGCGGATGTCGAGCGCGTCCTGCAGCCCGGTGTGCGCGGTCTGCTCGTTGATCGTTTCCAGTTCGGCGCGCGCGTCTTCGAGCGCGCCCGCGACGCGCTCGCTCTGCTCGTGCGCGACCTGGATGCTGCGCTTCAATTCGTCGATGCGGTTCGCCATGTTGCGCGCGGCGAAGCGCGCGTCGGTAGCGGCGCGGTCGAGCTCGCGTGCTTCGCCACGGGCGGTCGTCAGTTCTTCGTCGAGTGCTTCGAACGCGAGCTGGTGGTCTTCGAAGCGCGCCTGCAGTTCGGCGAGCTCGCCGTCGTGACGCTCGAAGTTCGCTTCCGACTCGGCGCGCAGCGCCCGCTGCTCGTCGATCTGCGCGGCGATTTCTTCGAGTTCCTCGCGAATCTGCGTGCTGCGCTGCGTGTAGCGTTCGTGTGCCTGGGTGAGCCTCAGCACGTCCATCTGCAACGCGTGCACCCGCTGCGTCGCGCGTTCGGCCTGCTGGCGCAGCTCGGCGAGCGCCTGCGCGGCTTGCGTGTGCGCGGCTTCGGCGCGGATCGCGGCGGCCTTCGCCTCGTCGGCGAGCAATGCCTGTGCGCGCACCTGGCGGCCGAGGTTTTCGATTTCCTGCTGACGCGCCAGCATGCCGGCCTGTTCGGAATCGGCCGCATACAGCTGTACGCCGACGCGCGTGACCACATGCCCCGCCTTGACGACGAACGCGCCGCCCTCGGGCAGCTGCGCGCGCATCGAAAGCGCCTGCTGCAGATCGTCGGCGACGAACGCGAGGCCGAGCCAATCGGTCAGCACCGCGCGGATACCCGCGTCCTCGATGCGCACGAGCGACAGCAGCGAGCGCAGCGCGCCCGCGGCCGGAGCAGGCTGACCAGCCGCGGGCGGCGCGTAGAACGCGAGCTTGGCCGGTGGCGCGTCGGTTGCGAACGCCTTGACCCAGTCGAGATTCGACACTTCGAGCGCGGCGAGGCGCTCGCGCAGCACCGCTTCGAGCGCGGTTTCCCAACCGGCCTCGACATGCAGTTTCTTCCACAGACGCGGCAGGCTGCCCAGCTCGTGCTTGTCGAGCCACGGCTGGATCTTGCCTTCGGTCTGCACGTTTTCCTGCAACTGCCTGAGCGCGGCGAGGCGCGCGTCGAGCTGATGGATCTGCGCGCTTTCGGCCTGCACGCGCTCCTGCGCGGCGCGGCGTTCACCGTCGAGCCGCGGCAGTGTTTCCTGGGCGTCGGCGAGGCGGCCCTGTGCGTCGTGAAGGATTTCCTCGTGCTCGGCGAGCTGCACGCGCAATTCCTCGAGCTGCGCCTCGTCGGGCGCGTCGAGGCCACCCTCTTCCGATTTCAGCCGCTCATGGCGCTGCTGCAGCTGCTGCAACTGCTGATCGGCATTGCGCTGATGCGCGGCTTCGAGCTTCAGCGCCTGCTCGGTCTGCGCGATGCCGCCGCGCTCGGTGTTCAGCTCCGCCTGAGCGTCGCGCCAGCGCGCTTCGAGGGCGGGCAGCGCATCGTGCTTCGCGGCGGCGTCCTGTTCGGCGAGCACGGCTTTTTCTTCAGCGACGGCCAGTTGCTCTTCAGCGTCGGCGATATCGTCCTGCGCCTTGTCGGCCTGCGATTGCCACTGCTCGCGCTGCGCGCTCAGCGCGGCGATCTGCGCCTGCACGCGGTTGCGCGATTCGACGATGAAGCGGATCTCGGCTTCCAGCCGGCTCACTTCCGCGTTCGCCTCGTACAGCGCGCCCTGCGCGCCCTGCATCGCGTCGCTCGCCGAATAGTGCGCGACGCGCAGCGTTTCGAGTTCCGCCTCGACTTCGCGCAGCTTTGCGGTTTGCGCCTCGAGGTCGATCTGCGCCTGCTCGATCGCGCGTTGCTGGCGCTGCTGCTCGCCGGCCGCCTCGTTCTTGCGCAGCAACCACAGCAGACGCTGCTTTTCCTCGCCGTCGCCTTGCAGCTCGCGATAACGGGTCGCGACGACCGCCTGCCCCTCGAGCTTCTCGAGATTCGTGCCGAGCTCGCGGACGATGTCCTCGACGCGCGTCAGGTTCTCGCGCGTGTCGTGCAGACGGTTCTCGGTCTCGCGGCGGCGCTCCTTGTACTTCGACACGCCGGCGGCTTCTTCGAGGAACACGCGCAGCTCTTCGGGCTTCGCCTCGATCAGCCGCGCGATCATGCCCTGCCCGATGATCGCGTACGCACGCGGCCCGAGGCCGGTGCCGAGGAAGATGTCCTGGATGTCGCGGCGCCGCGCCGGCAGATTGTTGATGTAGTAGCTCGACGTGCCGTCGCGCGTCAGCACGCGCTTCACGGCGATCTCCGCATACTGGCCCCACTGGCCGGCCGCGCGGCCGTCCGCGTTGTCGAACACGAGTTCGACGCTCGCGCGGCTGCCGGGCTTGCGGGCGGTCGAGCCGTTGAAGATCACGTCCTGCATCGACTCGCCGCGCAATTCAGAGGCGCGCGATTCGCCGAGCACCCAGCGCACGGCGTCGATGATGTTGGATTTGCCGCACCCGTTCGGACCGACCACGCCAACCAACTGGCCTGGGACCTGGAAATGCGTGGAATCGACGAAGGATTTGAAACCAGCGAGTTTGATCGAGGTGAGCCGCACGGCGATTTCGCTGTTTGAAAAGAGAGAGTGATAGGTGGCTCGCGAGGTTGCGCCAGTCGTTCACCGCCGCAGCGGGACGGCCCCGCGCAACCTCGCGAGCCTTCGCAATTTGGTTGCCGGCTGCATGCGCTCATGCATATCTGAGGCACACGCAGGTACGCATGCGCCGGCTAATGAGGGGGAATCATACCATCGCGCGTGGACGATTCTTACCGCCCTTTCGGTGGTCGTCACTGTCGCCGTCAGGGCCGTGTTCGTCGCCGCGTTGGTCGCCGCGTTTGCTACCGCATTGACCACCGCGTCCATCGTCGCCGCCGGGTCCCTCCGTGTCCCCGATGGCGGGATCGGGCGGCGCCAATTTCGTCCGATGCACCCAGCTCGACAAGGCCGACGCGAGCACGATGCACGCGCCGCCGGCCCATTCGCGCGGGCCCGGCACTTCGCCGGCGAACAGCCACGCCGACAGCGCCGTCACGACGAGTTCGAACAGCATGATGATCGACGCGCGATTGGCCGGCACGCGCGAGAGCCCGTATTGCACGAGCATGTTGTTCGACGCGAGCAGCAGACCGAGACCGAGCACCAGCAGCGCCGCCGTGCCCAGATGCGCGCCGACGGGCGGCGCGGGCATCGGCTCGAACAGCGACGCGAGCGCGCCGAACAGCGCCGCGCCGCCGAAGATCACCGCGGTGCGCATTTCGGGCTTCATGTCCGGCAGCACGCGGCTCGTCTTCAGGATCAGCACGTTGCTCATCGCGAAGCCCATGCCGCCGGCGAGCCCGGCCCATTCGGCGGGATTGCCGGGTACCGGAATGCCGAGACGCGGCGACCATAGCATCGTCATCGCGCCCGCGAGCGACAGCGCGGCCAGCGCCGCGCCCGACCACGTGAGCCGCTCGTGCAGGATGAAATGCGCGAACAGCGCGGTCCACGCAGGCGTCAGGTAGAACAGCAGCAGCACGCGCATCACCTGACCGTGGATCGCGCCCCACACGAAGCCGAGATTCGTGACGCCCGCGGCGAGCGCGAGCGCCGGCAGCAGCCAGTGCCACCGCACGGTCTTCAGCGCGCCATTCCGCACGAGCAGCACGAACAGGCAGCCGGTGCCGCTCGTGAGCGCGCTCGCGGCGGTGCCGGTCACCCCGAGCGCGGCCAGCATCCGCAGCGGATACCAGACCATCCCCCAGACCGACGCGCCCAGCATGATCGCGAGCGTCGGCCAGCCGTTGCGAAGCCAGTTGGTCATGGGGCGGGACTCCGACGGGCGTCGTGGGCGGGTCGTATGAGGGTCCAGCCGGCCGTCTCCTGAACTGCTGCGTACATTGCTGCTCCTGCGTATTCTTTTACGCGAACCGTGGCGGATTTCGCGCCGTTCCCGCCGCGGCGCCCCGGTGTGCCGCCACGCGGATTGCTCCCGCGCCGCGCGCCAGGCGCCCGCCTGGTCCGCGGGCGCGCCACGCTATAATCGTCTGTTCGCCGCCGCCCGCCGGCGCGCGTGCCCGGTTGTCCCGCCATTCGTCCGCGTCCATCCCGATCAGGCCATTTCGTCCGTGAATCCGCTACTCGACTCCCTTCAGCCCTATCCGTTCGAAAAGCTGCGCCTGCTTTTCAAGGACGTCACGCCACCGGCCGGCCTTGCGCACATCAGCTTCGGCATCGGCGAGCCGAAACATCCAACCCCGCCGCTGATCCGCGACGCCGTCATCGATTCGCTCGGCGGCCTCGCCGCGTATCCGGCCACGCTCGGCTCGGCGCCGCTGCGCGAGTCGATCGCGAAATGGGTCGCGCAACGCTACAACCTGCCGCCGCTCGATCCGCTGACCGAGGTGCTGCCGGTGGCGGGCTCGCGCGAGGCGCTGTTCGCGCTCGCGCAGACGGTGCTCAATCCGCGCCGCGATGCTGACGGCGAGCCTGCGATCGTACTCTGTCCGAACCCGTTCTACCAAATCTACGAAGGCGCGGCGCTACTCGGCGGCGCGCAGCCGTACTTCGTCAACAGCGACCCGGCGCGCAACTTCGCGTGCGACTACTCGGCGGTGCCCGCCGACGTGTGGGCCCGCACGCAACTGCTGTACGTCTGCTCGCCGGGCAACCCGACCGGCGCCGTGCTCACGCTCGACGACTGGCGCGAGCTGTTCGCGCTGTCGGACCGCTACGGCTTCGTGATCGCTTCGGACGAGTGCTACTCGGAAATCTATTTCGACGAGTCAAAGCCGCCGCTCGGCGGACTGGAAGCCGCGCACAAGCTCGGACGCGGTTTCGAGCGCCTCGTGATGCTGTCGAGCCTGTCGAAGCGCTCGAACGTGCCGGGCATGCGCTCGGGCTTCGTCGCCGGCGACGCCTCGATTCTCAAGGCGTTCCTGCTGTACCGCACGTACCACGGTACGGCGCTCTCGACGGTATTCCAGAGCGCGAGCGTCGTCGCATGGAGCGACGAGACACACGTGCGCGAGAACCGCGCGAAGTACCTGCAGAAGTTCACGACCGTCACGCCGATGCTCGCCGACGTGCTCGACGTGCGCCTGCCCGACGCCGCGTTCTACCTGTGGGCCAACGTCGAGCGCACCGGCCTCACGGACACCGAGTTCGCCCAGCGCCTCTACGCCGACTATAATGTGACGGTTCTGCCGGGCTCGTTCCTCGCGCGCACCGCGCACGGCGTGAACCCCGGCCGCAATTTCGTGCGCCTCGCGCTCGTCGCCGACGTCGACGAATGCACGGCGGGCGCGCAGCGGATCGTCGAATTCTGCCGCTCGCTCAGTGTCAACTGAGTGCAGCCTGAGCCTCGCTCGAGCTACACGGCATCCCCTTCTTCAGACTTCAACCCTTCAGATAATCACGCATATGCCGCAACAACTTCAGAGCATCATCGATACCGCCTGGGACAACCGCGCCGAACTGTCGCCGAAAGCCGCGCCGGCAGAAGTGCGCGAAGCCGTCGCCCATGCGATCGAGCAACTCGATAAGGGCGCGCTGCGCGTCGCCGAAAAGAAGGACGGCGACTGGGTCGTCAACCAGTGGCTGAAGAAGGCCGTGCTGCTGTCGTTCCGTCTGGAAGACAACGCGCCGATGCCGGCCGGCGGCTACAGCCAGTTCTACGACAAGGTGCCGTCGAAGTTCGCGAACTACACCGCTGAAGACTTCGCCGCCGGCGGCTTCCGCGTGGTGCCGCCCGCGATCGCGCGCCGCGGCTCGTTCATCGCGAAGAACGTCGTGCTGATGCCGTCGTACACCAACATCGGCGCGTACGTCGACGAAGGCACGATGGTCGACACGTGGGCCACCGTCGGCTCGTGCGCGCAGATCGGCAAGAACGTGCACCTGTCGGGCGGCGTCGGCATCGGCGGCGTGCTGGAGCCGCTGCAGGCCAACCCGGTCATCATCGAAGACAACTGCTTCATCGGCGCGCGCTCGGAAGTCGTCGAAGGCGTGATCGTCGAGGAAAACTCGGTGATCTCGATGGGCGTGTACCTCGGCCAGAGCACCAAAATTTACGACCGCGAAACCGGTGCAGTCACGTACGGCCGCATTCCGGCGGGATCGGTCGTGGTGGCGGGCAACCTGCCGTCGAAGGACGGCACGCACAGCCTGTACTGCGCGGTCATCGTCAAGAAGGTCGACGCGAAGACGCGCGCGAAGGTCGGCCTGAACGAGTTGCTGCGAGGCGATTGATGGCGCGCGGCACCAAAACCGTCGTCTACGGCATTCCGAACTGCGACACCGTGAAGAAGGCCCGTGTGTGGCTCGAAGAGCACGGCGTCGAGTTCGAGTTCCACGACTTCAAGAAGGCCGGCGTGACCGAGCCGCTCGTGCAGGACTGGCTCAAGGACGTCAAGCTCGAGGCGTTGCTGAACCGCCGCGGCACGACGTGGCGCGCTCTGTCCGACGACATGAAGGCGGCCGCGGAAACGCAGCCGGGCGCGATCGCGCTGATGATCCACAAGCCGTCGGTGATCAAGCGGCCGGTGCTGGTCGTGAACGGGCGGGTGAAGTCGCTCGGCTTTTCGGCGGACGAGTACGCGGCGCTGTTTGTCTGAGCGCGGCGCTGAAGCGCCAGGCTCCAGCACGGGGTAGTCGAGCGCGCGGCCTCGCGCCGCGTCGTTCAAAGGCTGTTGCCGGCTGCGGTGCCTCACCGCGAGCCGGCATTTTTTCATTTCAAAGTGGCTTGTACTGAATCCATGTCCGGCACCCTCGCCCTTACCGAACAACTGATCGCGCGCGCGTCCGTCACGCCCGACGATCAGCATTGCCAGCGTCTCCTGATCGAGCGCCTCGCCGCGCTCGGCTTCGAGCACGAGACGATCGAATCCAACGGCGTGACCAACCTGTGGGCCGTCAAACGCGGCGTCGACGGCACGCAAGGCAAGCTGCTCGCGTTCGCCGGCCACACCGACGTGGTACCGACCGGCCCGCTCGAACAGTGGCGCTCGGCGCCGTTCGAGCCGACCCAGCGCGACGGCAAGCTGTACGGCCGCGGCGCGGCGGACATGAAGGCGTCGATCGCCGGCTTCGTCGTCGCGAGCGAGGAGTTCGTCGCCGCGCACCCCGAGCACCGCGGCTCGATCGCGTTCCTGATCACGAGCGACGAGGAAGGCCCCGCCACCGACGGCACCGTCAAGGTCGTCGAAGCATTGCAGCAGCGCGGTGAGCGCATGGACTACTGCATCGTCGGCGAGCCGACCTCGAGCGAGCGTTTCGGCGACATGGTCAAGAACGGCCGGCGCGGCTCGATGTCGGGCAAGCTGATCGTCAAGGGCGTGCAGGGCCATATCGCCTACCCGCATCTGGCGAAGAATCCGGTGCACCTGCTGGCGCCAGCGCTCGCCGAACTGGTCGCCGAGCGCTGGGACGAAGGCAACGACTATTTCCCGCCGACCACCTGGCAGGTGTCGAACCTCCACAGCGGCGCCGGCGCGACCAACGTGATCCCCGGCCACGCGGACGTGATGTTCAACTTCCGCTTCTCGACCGCGAGCACCGTCGAAGGACTGCAAAAGCGCGTGCATGCGATTCTCGACAAACACGGCCTCGAATACGAACTGCAATGGACCGTGAGCGGCCTGCCATTTCTCACCCCGCGCGGCGAGTTGTCGAGCGCGCTCGCGCAGGCGATCAAGGACGAAACCGGCGTGGACACCGAACTGTCGACCACCGGCGGCACGTCGGACGGCCGCTTCATCGCGCGCATCTGCAAGCAGGTGATCGAGTTCGGTCCGCTGAACGCGAGCATCCACAAGATCGACGAACATATCGAAGTCGCCCATATCGAGCCGCTGAAGAACGTGTATCGCCGCGTGCTCGAACAACTGATCGCGTAACCTGGAACTTTGCGATGACGCTTCCTTTTTGCACCGTCCGCGACCTGCTGCGTTATGCAGTGTCGCGTTTTAGCGAGGCCAAACTGTCGTTCGGCCACGGCTCGGCCAATGCCTACGACGAAGCCGCCTATCTGATCCTGCACACGCTGCATTTGCCGCTCGACCTGCTCGAACCGTTTCTCGACGCACGCCTGACCACGGCCGAAATCGAGGCGGTGCTGAAAGTGATCGAGCGACGCGCCGCCGAACGCGTGCCGGCCGCGTACATCACGCAGGAAGCGTGGATGCACGGCTATCGCTTTTACGTCGACGAGCGCGTGATCGTGCCGCGCTCGTTCATCGGCGAGCTGCTGCAGGATGGCCTGCAGCCGTACGTCGAGGACCCCGAGCAGGTCGGCGCGGTGCTCGAACTGTGCACCGGCTCCGGGTGCCTCGCGATCCTCGCCGCGCACGCCTTCCCGAACGCCGACGTCGACGCGGTCGATCTGTCCGCGCCCGCGCTCGAAGTCGCGACGCGCAACGTGCTGGACTACCACCTCGACGAGCGCATCGCGCTGTTCGAAGGCGATCTGTATGCGCCGCTCGCCGAGCGCCGCTACGATGTGATCATCAGCAATCCGCCGTACGTGAACGCCACCTCGATGCAGGAGCTGCCGGCCGAATACAAGCACGAGCCGGAGATGGCGCTCGCCGGTGGCGCCGACGGCATGGACATCGTGCGCCGGATCATTGCCGACGCGCGCAACTGGCTGACCGAAGACGGCGTGCTCGTCATCGAGATCGGCAACGAACGCGAGCACGTCGATGCCGCGTTCGGCGGTCTCGACCTCGTGTGGCTGTCGACCAGCGCCGGCGACGACAACGTGTTTCTGATCCAGGCCAGCGACTTGCCGGTCTGAGTCCGGCATGCTGACCGTTTGATCGTCGTTTCAAGCGCGTTTCTCAGGCAGGGGCACGAGCAATCGCCGCGACAGCGCGTGGCCTTGCCCGCAACCGCAGCCTGAGCCCGTTGCCCGACGCGTTCGCCGCAGACCACGGAGCGAGCCCGTGCCCGCCTCCGTTTCCTGAACCACGGCGCTTCGCCAACTGTTCGCGAGCTTATGTCATTCGACCTGCTTCACGTCGGCACGCTGGTTGCTGTTGCCCACATTCTCGGCATCATCGCGGCCGCTCACGCGATTCTCCATACCCGCACCTCGCAAGGGGCGATCGCGTGGGCCGTGTCGCTGGTCGCGATGCCTTATCTGACGCTCATACCCTACCTGTTCCTTGGCCGCAGCAAGTTCGCCGGCTACGCGGACGCGCGCCGCGTCGAGAACGAGCTGCTGCGCACGCGCGCGCATCCGTTGGTGTGGGACACGCAGGCGTCGTCGGCCGGGGTGCCGACGCAGCAGCTCGGCTCGCGGCTCGTGCAGTCGCTGACGCGCCTCGGCGGCATGCCGTTCCTGCCCGGCAATACCGTGCGCACGCTGGTCAACGGCACGGCGACTTTCGAGGCGATCTTCGAGGCGATCGAGAACGCGCGCCGCTATGTGATCGTGCAATTCTTCATCGTGCGCGACGACGCGCTCGGCGACATGCTGAAGGACGCGCTGATCGCCAAAGCCAAACAGGGCGTGCGGGTCTACTTCCTGTATGACAGTATCGGCAGCTTCGATCTGCCGCACCGCTACGTCGCGGCGCTGCGCGCCGCCGGCATCGAGATGCAGCCGTTCGCCACGAACCGCCTCTTCGTCAACCGTCTGCAACTGAATTTCCGCAATCACCGCAAGATCGTGGCGGTCGACGGCGAGCGCGCGTTTGTCGGCGGTCATAACGTCGGGGTCGAATATCTGGGCGCGAAGCCGCCGCTGTCGCCGTGGCGCGATACGCACATCGAAGTGCGTGGTCCGGCGGTCGCAAGCATCCAGTTCGTCTTCATCGAGGACTGGTACTGGGCCACGCAGCAGTTGCCCGAGTTCGACGCGCCGGCCGCGGATTCCGTGACCCCATCCTTCGACCAGCCCGGCGACCACGGCGCCAACGAGCGCGCCGCGAACAACATGCACTGCCTCGTGCTGCCGAGCGGCCCGGCCGACAAGCAGGAGACCTGCTCGCTGTTTTTCGTCGAAGCAATCAACGCGGCACGTGAACGCATCTGGATCACGACGCCCTACCTCGTCCCCGACGAAGCCGTATTCGCTGCGTTGCGCCTCGCTGCGCTGCGCGGCGTCGACGTGCGCATCCTGATTCCGAGCCGGCGCGATCACCTCGTGGTGTTCGCGGCGTCGAAGCTCTATGCGTACGACTCGCTGCGCGCGGGCATTCGCATCTTCCGCTATCAGCCGGGCTTCCTGCATCAGAAGGTCGTGCTGATCGACAGCAGCGCGGCCGCGATCGGCAGCGCCAATCTCGACAACCGTTCGTTTCGCCTGAACTTCGAGATCATGGTGCTGACCGTCGACCGCGGCTTCGCGCTCGAAGTCGAGACGATGCTGCTCGACGACTTTGCCGAGTCGCGCGAAATCGACCGCGACGAGTACCGCAAATCGAACGCGCTGCGACGCATGCTGATGCACGTCGCGCGGCTCTTTTCGCCGATCCTGTAGGCGTGCCTGCTTACAGCAGCGCTTCGATATCCCCGGTGATCGCCTCGGGCTTGGTCAGCGGCGCATAGCGCTTGACCACGTTGCCGTCGCGGCCGATCAGAAACTTCGTAAAATTCCACTTGATCGCCTCGAGACCGAGCAGTCCCGGCGCCTCGATCGTCAGATAGCGGAACAGCGGGTGCGCGTTCGGGCCGTTCACGTCGATCTTGTCGAACATCGGAAACGTCACGCCGTAGTTCTTCTCGCAGAAGCTGCCGATCTGCGCGGCGTCGCCCGGCTCCTGCTTGCCGAACTGGTTGCACGGAAAACCGAGCACCGCGAGCCCGCGCGCCGCGTACGCGTCATACAGTTTCTGCAAGCCCGCGTATTGCGGCGTGAACCCGCATTCGCTCGCGGTATTGACGATCAGCATCACTTTGCCTTCGTACTGCGCGAGACTCGCTTCCTCGCCGCCGAGCGTGCGTGCCGAAAACGAAAAGATCGATGTCATGTGCCCTCCCGTAAAAGCCGTCAGTCTATGCCAAAAGCGCTGCCGATACAGTCGGCCGGATGGCCGATGAGCGCTGCGCGCGAAGTGACAGACGGGCAATCGGCGCCGCGCGCCCGGCAACGCGCCGGGCAGTCTAAAATAGCGGTTTTCTTCAGCCGGCCACGTCGTGATCCGCTTCAATCAGTTCAGCCTCGCGCGCGGCACCAAGCCGCTTTTCGACAACACCACGTTCACCTTGAACCCCGGTGAAAAAGCCGGCCTCGTCGGAGCGAACGGCGCGGGCAAGTCGACGCTGTTCGCCGTGCTGCTCGGCGAGCTGCATGCGGACGGCGGCGATTTCTCGATCCCGCCGACCTGGCGCATCGCGCACGTCGCGCAGGAAACGCCCGCCGTCGACAAAACCGCCCTCGCCTACACGCTAGACGGCGACGCCGCGCTGCGCGACATCGAAGCGCGCATCGCTTCGGCCTCCGCAGCGCACGACGGCGCGGCAGAAGCCGAAGCGCACGCCGCGTTCGCCGACGCCGACGGCTACACCGCGCCGGCTCGCGCCGAAGCGTTGCTGCTCGGCCTCGGCTTCACGCTCGACCAGACCCGCGAGCCGGTCAGCAGCTTCTCGGGCGGCTGGCGCATGCGCCTGAATCTGGCGCAGGCGCTGATGTGCCGCTCCGATCTGCTGCTGCTCGACGAACCGACCAACCACCTCGACCTCGACGCGATCGTCTGGCTGGAAGATTGGCTGAATCGCTATGCAGGCACGCTGATCGTGATCTCGCACGACCGCGAGTTTCTCGATTCCGTCTGCAACGTCACGCTGCATCTCGAGAACCAGCAGATCAAACGCTACGGCGGCAACTACTCGCAATTCGAAGTGCTGCGCGCGCAGCAGATCGCGCTGCAACAGAACGCGTACGAAAAGCAGCAGCGCACGGTCGCGCATCTGCAAAGCTACATCAACCGCTTCAAGGCGCAGGCCACCAAGGCGCGTCAGGCGCAAAGCCGGGTGAAGGCGCTCGAGAAGATGGAGCTGATCGCGCCCGCGCACGTCGGGTCGCCGTTCACGTTCGAGTTCCGCACGCCCGACTCCGCGCCGAATCCGATGATGGTGATGGAAGACGTGCGCTGCGGCTACCATGCCGAAGACGGCAGCGAGATTCCGATCGTCGAGCGCGTGACGCTGTCGATCCAGAATGGTCAGCGCATCGGCCTGCTCGGCGCGAACGGCCAGGGCAAGTCGACGCTGATCAAGACGCTCGCGGGCACGCTCGAACCGTTGAGCGGCCACGTACGGGAAGGCAAGGGTCTGCGCATCGGCTACTTCGCGCAGCATCAGCTCGAAACGCTGCGTCCGGACGACACCCCGTTGCAGCACCTCGCGCGTCTCGCGCCCGATACGCGCGAGCAGGAGCTGCGCGACTTCCTCGGCAGCTTCAACTTTTCCGGCGACATGGCGACCGCGAAGATCGCGCCGTTCTCGGGCGGCGAGAAGGCACGCCTCGCGCTCGCGCTGATCATCTGGCAAAAGCCGAACCTGCTGCTGCTCGACGAGCCGACCAACCACCTCGACCTCGAAACGCGCCACGCGCTGACGATGGCGCTCGCGCAATTCGAAGGCACGCTGATCCTGGTCTCGCACGACCGGCATCTGCTGCGCGCGACGACCGATCAGTTCATGCTGGTCGCGAAGCATCGTCTGCAGGAATTCGACGGCGATCTCGACGACTACCGCGACTGGCTGCTGCAGCATGCGGCCGAGCAGCGCGCCGCGCTGAAGGCCAATGCTTCCGGTGCGTCGGACGCAGCGTCCAACGGCGCGGCAAGTGGCGACAGCAACGTCAATCGCAAGGAACAGCGCCGCCTCGAAGCGGAAACGCGGCAGAAGCTCGCGCATCTGAAGAAGCCGCTGCAAAGCCGCATCGCGAAGATCGAAAGGGAAATGGACGCACTCAACGCGGAGAAAGCGACGCTCGATACATTCGTCGCCGATCCCGCGAGTTACGAACCGGAGCAGAAGAGCAAGCTGACGGAGTCGATCCGCCGTCAGGCAGACGTGCACGCGCGCCTCGACACGCTCGAAGCCGAATGGCTCGAGACGCACGAGGAACTCGAACAGATCGGCTAGCGGCACCGCGCCGGCATCCACGGGAGCTTGGCTTTGTCATTTGCGAATTCATCGTCCGGGTTATCGGCCCCAGAATCCGTAGCTGCATCGGCAGCCGATGCGCCGCCGTTGCAAGGACTGCGCGTGCTCGACCTCACGCGTCTGCTGCCGGGTCCGGTGGCCGCGCTGCGCCTCGCCGAGCTCGGCGCCGATGTGCTGAAGATCGAGGCGCCCGGCGCGGGCGACCCGACTCGCACGATGATGCAGTCGTCGAGCGATCGTGTCGCGGGCCGACCCGGCGCGTTTTACCGGATGGTCAATCGCGGCAAGCGCGAGACGCGCCTCGACCTCAAGTCCGAAGCAGGACGCCAGGTGCTGCGCGCACTCGCGGCTGAAGCCGACGTGCTGATCGAGAGCTTCCGGCCCGGCGTGATGGAGCGGCTCGGCCTCGGCTACGCGACGCTCAGCGCAGCCAATGCGCGGCTCGTCTATTGCGCGATCAGCGGATATGGCGCGAGCGGTCCGTTCGCGGACCATGCCGGCCACGATCTGAATTACATCGGCTATGCAGGCGTGCTCGATCAACTGGCGAACCGCGACGGTGCGCCGATCCTGCCGAACTTCCAGATCGCCGATCTGCTCGGCGGCGCATTGAGCGCGGTCACGCAGATTCTCGCGGCGCTCTGGCATGTCGCGCGAGGCGGCGCGGGCCGCTTCGTCGATGTATCGATGACGCACGCGAGCTATGCGCACAACTTCGTCGCGCAGGTGTCGCTCGTCAACGAAGGTGCGGCGCCCGCCGCGGGCAGTGGTCTGTTGAACGGCGGCGTGCCCTGCTACAACCTCTACCGCACCAGCGATGAACGCTGGCTCGCGGTCGGCGCGCTCGAATTGAAGTTCTGGGAAACGCTGTGCATGGCGCTCGATCGGCCGGAATGGGCGACGCGTCACTGGAGCCTGGGTCAGGCGATCGGCGGTCCCGATGCCGTGGCACTCATTCAGGAAGTCGCCAATCTGATTGCGACGCGCACGCTCGGCGAATGGGTGGAATCGCTGGAATCGCTCGATTGCTGCGTGTCGCCGGTGTTGACGCCCGCTGAAGCGGCGCAGCATCCGCTGTTCAATCCGCACGCGTATGCGGCGGTGGCCGCGAGCGCCGCCGACTCACACGACGACGGGGCCTGATGCGCGTGGCGCAGCCGCGACGCGGGCGCAATGAAGATCAAGGCCCGCTCAATCGAAAAACCCGCCGCCGTCAACGCCGCGTCGGCGTCTGCCTCGGCAGCGTTTGCCGCGGCGACTTTTCGTCGTCGTACAGCAGGTGCTTGCGGCCTTCCACATGGCGGCTGATCGTGGCACGCACTTCGGCGGCCGTTACGTCTTCGGCCACCACCCGCCGCGAGATCTGGCCCGCGGTGTCGATCCACTCGACGATCCGGCAAGCGCCGCCCCACGGCTGATGAATCGGGGCGGAGACCCGGCAGCCGCGCACCTGGATGTTATGGTGGGCAGCGGTTTCACGAGACTGTTTCAAGGCGCGATCCTTTTTCGAGCATCAGACGGGATGCATATCATTACAGCTTAGAAAAAAGGTATGGCGACCAGGTTACAGCCAATATGAAGATATTTACCGGGCATTACGGTACCGCAAGCGTACAAAGTACTTGCGAGCCGTCCCTGCCCCCGTCTATTCGAGCGTGCGGACGCGGTCGATGGCCTGTTCGATCCGTTCGACCGCAACGACCTGTAAGCCTTCGATCGGCTGTTTCGGCGCATTGGCCTTCGGAATCACCGCCACCGAGAAGCCGAGCTTGGCTGCTTCCTTCAGGCGCTCCTGACCGCGCGGCGACGGCCGGATTTCGCCGGCGAGGCCCACTTCGCCGAATACGACGAGCCCCTTCGGCAGCGGCTTGTTGCGCATCGACGAATGGATCGCGAACAATACCGCGAGGTCGGCGGCGGGCTCGGAGATCTTCACCCCGCCCACCGCGTTCAGGAACACGTCCTGATCGAAACAGGCGATGCCCGCGTGCCGATGCAGCACCGCGAGCAGCATCGCGAGCCGGTTCTGTTCGAGGCCGACCGCAAGGCGTCGCGGATTTGGCGCGTTGGCCGCATCGACGAGCGCCTGCACTTCGACGAGCAACGGCCGCGTGCCTTCCTGCGTGACGAGCACACATGAGCCCGGCACCGACTGCTCGTGCTGCGATAAAAACAATGCCGACGGATTCGCGACGCCGCGCAAACCACGCTCGGTCATCGCGAACACGCCGAGTTCGTTGACCGCGCCGAAACGGTTCTTGATCGCGCGCACGAGACGGTACGACGAGTGCGTATCCCCCTCGAAATACAGCACCGTATCGACGATATGTTCGAGCACGCGCGGACCTGCGAGCGCGCCCTCTTTCGTCACGTGCCCGACCATGATGATCGTCGTGCCCGACTGCTTGGCGATGCGCGTGAGTTGCGCCGCGCACTCGCGCACCTGCGCGACCGAGCCCGGCGCCGATGTCAAAGCATCCGAATAGACGGTCTGGATCGAATCGATCACGGCGACTTCAGGCCGTTGCTCCGTGATCGTCGCCTGAATTTTTTCGAGCTGGATTTCCGCGAGCAATTGCAGCTCGCTTGCCTTCGAGCCGGGTTCGAGCAACGCCAGCCGTTGCGCGCGCAACGCGATCTGCGCGCCAGATTCTTCGCCGCTGATATAGAGCGCGCGTTTGTCCGCCGCGATTTCCGCGAGCGATTGCAACAACAGCGTCGATTTACCGATGCCCGGATCGCCGCCGATCAGCACCACGCCGCCCGGCACGAGGCCGCCGCCGAGCACGCGGTCGAATTCGCTGACGCCGGTGGAAAAGCGCGGCACGTCCGACGCGTCGATGTCGGCGAGGCGCCGTACCGGCGTGCTCTTCGCGAGCGACTGGAAACGGTGACCGGACGGCACCTCCGCGACCGATTCGACGAGCGTGTTCCACGTCTGGCAGGACGGGCATTGACCGGACCACTTCGGCGACTGTCCGCCGCATTCCCCGCAGATGTACAACGTCTTCGCTTTCGCCACGCGTTACTCCGCCCGAACCGGCACACGCGGCGCGACCGCGCACATCAGCTCGTAGCCGATCGTGCCGCAGGCCTGCGCGACGTCGTCGATGGGCAGCGCGGTGCCCCACAATTCCACGCGCGAGCCGACGTTGGCGGTCGGCACCGGGGTCAGGTCGACGGTCAGCATGTCCATCGACACACGTCCAACGATCCGTGTGCGCACGCCATCGACGATCACCGGCGTGCCTTCCGGCGCGACGCGCGGATAGCCGTCCGCGTAACCGCACGCGACCACGCCGATGCGCATCGGAGCGCGCGCAGTGAACTTCGACCCATAGCCGACCGAGCTGCCTTCGCCGAGCGTCTGCACGGCGATCAGTTCCGACGCGAGCGTCATCGCGGGCTGCAGGCCCGTGCCGTCGATCGCGGCCGTCACGCCGGACGGCGACGCGCCGTACAGGATGATGCCCGGACGCACCCAGTCGAAATGCGCTTCCGGATGCCACAGCGTCGCGGCCGAATTCGACAGACTGCGCGCACCGGCGATGCCCTGCGCGCCACGCTCGAACGCCTCCATCTGATGCGCGATGCCGCGCTCGGCATCGGCATCGGAAAAATGCGTCATCAACGTGATCTGGCCGACGCCCCGACAGGCGCGCGCACGTTCCCACGCGGCACGGAATTTTTCGACCGTGTAGCCGAGCCGGTTCATGCCGGTGTTCATCTTCAACTGAATATTGACGGGTTTCGACAGACGCGCCATTTCGAGCATGCGCAGCTGCTCGTCCGAATGCAGCGCCGTGGTCAAACTGTAGCGGTCGATTACGTCGATGTCGGTCGGCCGAAAAAAGCCTTCCAGCAGAAGAATTGGGCCCGCCCAGCCCAATTCACGCAACTTCACCGCTTCTTCGAGGTCCAGCAGCCCAAAGCCGTCCGTAGCGCGCAAACCGGGAAACACGCGCGCGAGGCCATGCCCGTAGGCATTAGCCTTGACGACGGCCCAGATTTTCGATTTCGGCGCATAGCGCCGCGCGACAGCGAGGTTATTGGCGAGAGCAGCGGTATGAATCGTGGCGGAAAGGGGGCGCGGCATGGGATTTTTTCGTAAAGACACTTGCGAATCAGCGGCCTACAGGGCGTTTTCAGCGCTCGGCGGCCCGCTGGGCGGTGCGATCAAGGATTCTGCTAGTCCGAATTCAGCTATTTTCATGATATAAAGCCGTGCGCACAACCCATTTCGATCGGCATAAGCCCGGACACATGACAAACGGCCGGGGCGGACAGACCGCAGCGAGGACAGCATCGCATCAGATGAAAAAAGGTTTTTACACCATCATGGCCGCGCAGTTTTTTTCGTCGCTGGCCGACAATGCGCTTCTGATCGCTGCTATCGCTCTGCTGAAAGATCTTCACGCTCCGAACTGGATGACGCCGCTGCTCAAGCTGTTTTTCGTGCTGTCGTACGTCGTTCTTGCCGCCTTCGTGGGCGCATTCGCCGACTCCCGTCCGAAAGGACGCGTGATGTTCATCACCAATACGATCAAGGTGGTTGGCTGCATAACGATGCTGGTCGGCGCGCATCCGCTGATTGCGTACGGCATCGTCGGCTTCGGCGCGGCGGCCTACTCGCCCGCCAAATACGGCATTCTCACCGAACTGTTGCCGCCTGACCGGCTCGTTGCCGCGAACGGCTGGATCGAAGGCACCACGGTCGGCTCGATCATTCTCGGCACGGTGCTCGGCGGCGCGCTGATCAGCCCGCATATCGCCGCGCCGATTCTCAAATGGCACGTCCCCTCCGTGAACACGCCCGCGGAAGCCGCGATGCTCGTGATCATGGCCATTTACGTGATCGCCGCGCTGTTCAATCTGCGCATTCCCGACACCGGCGCGCGCTATCCACGACAGGAGCACGGGCCGATCCGCCTGATCACCGATTTCGCCGACTGCTTTCTCGTGCTGTGGCGTGACAAGCTCGGACAGATTTCGCTCGCCGTGACGACGCTGTTCTGGGGTGCGGGCGCGACGCTGCAATTCATCGTGCTGAAGTGGGCCGAAGTGTCGCTGGGCATGTCGCTGTCCGAGGCGGCGATCCTGCAGGCGGTGGTCGCGGTCGGCGTCGCGTTCGGCGCGATTTTCGCGGCTTCGCGTGTGCCGTTGAAGAAGTCGCTGTCGGTCTTGCCGGTCGGCATCATGATGGGTATCTCCGTGATGCTGATGGCGTTCTACACGCGCGATCTGTTTCCCCCGCATTGGGGCGTGTATTTTGGCCGCATGCACGTGTCGGGCTATCTGATTTTCGCGTATATCTTCCTGATGTTCGTGGGCGGCCTGTCGGGCTTTTTCGTCGTGCCGATGAATGCGCTGCTGCAGCATCGCGGGCACGTGCTGCTGTCGGCGGGCCATTCGATCGCCGTGCAGAACTTCAACGAGAATCTGTCCGTGCTCGTGATGCTGTGTCTGTACGCGGTGCTCGTGTGGCTCGACGTGCCGGTCACCGTCGTGATCGTGCTGTTCGGCACCTTCGTCTGCCTGATGATGTGGCTCGTGATGCGACGCCATCAGGCGAACCAGCGCGCCTTCGATTCGGTCGCGCTGATCGGCGAAGCCAAGCACTGATCGGCTGCGCCGGGCCGGCCGCGGCACACACGAGCGCGCCCCCCTTCTTCCTCGCTCGACCATGACTCAATCGATTCCCAATGTGCTGACGATCGCCGGTTCCGACTCCGGCGGCGGCGCCGGCATCCAGGCCGATCTGAAGACCTTCTCCGCGCTCGGCGCCTATGGCGCGAGCGTGATCACCGCGCTGACCGCGCAGAACACGCGCGGCGTGACCGCGATTCACGCGCCGGACCCGGGCTTCGTCACCGCGCAGCTCGACGCGGTGTTCGACGACATCCGCATCGACGCGGTGAAGATCGGCATGCTCGCGAATGCGCCGATCGCGCGTGCGGTCGCCGACGCGCTGCGCCGTCATCGGCCCAAACACATCGTGCTCGACACGGTGATGATCTCGAAGAGCAATCACGCGCTATTACTACCCGATGCGGTCGCGGTGGTACGCGACGAACTGCTGCCGCTCGCCGATCTGCTGACGCCGAATCTGCCGGAAGCGGCCGCATTGCTGGGCATGCAACCCGCCGCCGACGAAGCCGGCATGGTCGAGCAAGGCGAAGCGTTGCGCGCGCTCGGCGCGCGCGCGGTGCTGATGAAGGGCGGCCATCTGAGCGCGACCGATAGCCCCGACTGGCTCGTGCAGGAAAGCGGCACGCTGCGTCTCGGCGGTCCGCGCGTGCCGGTGAAGAACACGCACGGCACGGGCTGCACGTTGTCGTCGGCGATCGCGGCCTTGATTGCGCAGCGCGACGATCTCGCTAGCGCGGTCGCCGATGCGAAGGTTTATCTGACGGGTGCGTTGCAGGCGAGCGAGCGGCTCGACGTCGGCCACGGCGTGGGGCCGGTGCACCACTTTCATCGGTGGTGGTGAGCGACGTCATTGCTTCGCGTAACGCCGCGCGTGCTCGGGCCAGTCGTTGGGCACGATAAAACCGCGCGAGCGTTCAAGTACCCGCCCCGTGTTGTCTTCGATGAATCCGGCGACCATCGTCGGGCTGTGTTGCGGTGAGATCTGCGCGGCGAGCGTGTTGGCCTCGACGTACCACGTGTCGTCCGCACCGGCTTGCGTTCGATATTGCGGCGCGAGCCATTCGAGCCGCGGCAACACCCCCCACCTGTGCGCATGCGCGCACGCGAAAGCCGGCCAGTCGCGATGCGTGACCCACCAGCCCCGACCGTGCGCGGGATCGAGTTCGGCAGGATCGGTCGGCATCTCGCCATGCCGGTAAAACAGCCAGCCTTTGACGAACATCTGCGGCGTCCACGCGCCCGCATAGCCCGTCGAGGCAAATTCCTCGCGTGCGCTGAGCGGCAACTGATGATCGAGCAAATGCGCGAGCTTCAGATCGAGGCGGTCTTTCAGATTGGGGCCGACGTAATCGGCGAGACGCGCCGCCTCTGCCCCATTCGCATCGCCCGCATGCAGATAGCACTTCACGGCAAGTTCCCAATGCAGTCGCGCGCCCTGGCGCGTGCGCACGAGAAAATCGCATTCACCGAGCGTGAGGCCCGCATGTCGTAGCGGCACACCCGCCGCGATCAGTTGCGTCGCCGGTCCATGACGAAGGAAAAAGCCCAGCAGGCGTTCGGCGTAGCGGCCAAGGCGCGTGATACGCGTTGCCGCGAGATCCTGACGCAGAAGTGCCGGCGCGGCGTCGAGCGCGCGCAGCCAGTCGAGCGTGGCCTGCAATTCCTGCGGTGTGCCGAAAGGATCGGCGAGCGCGCCTGTGGGAAGCCGAGGGCGCAACAGATCGGAACTGAGCAGCAGCCACGCGAGATCGCGGACAGCGGGATCGCGCAGCGCATCGACTGAAGCATCGCCACGCAAACCCAGCAAGGTATCGAGAAGCGCCGCGCGGCTGACAAACGCGGCGGGTATGCGCGCCGCCGGTCCCTCGGGCATCGTCACTTTGATTCGTTCGACGGCACGCCGCCGTTCGCGAGCCACGTGGCACGCGCGAGGCACAGATCCGCCCAGGCCTTGGCCTTGTCGGGCAGGCTACGCAGCAGATAGGCCGGGTGATAGGTGACGATCACCGGTACGCCCTCGTACGTGTGCACGCGGCCGCGCAACGACGAAATGCTCGCGTCGGTCTTGAGCAGACTTTGCGCGGCGAAACGGCCGAGCGCGACGATCAGCTTCGGCTTCACGAGCGACACCTGACGCTGTAGATAAGGTTCACAACGCGCGACTTCGTCCGGCTGCGGATTGCGATTGCCAGGCGGCCGGCACTTGATCACGTTCGCGATATACACGTTGGTGCCGCGCGCGAGCGCGAGCGAGTGCAGCATGTTGTCGAGCAGCTTGCCGGCCTGGCCAACGAACGGTTCGCCTTGTCGGTCCTCGTTCTCGCCGGGGGCTTCGCCGATCAGCATCCAGTCGGCCTCGCGATCGCCGACGCCGAACACCGTGTTCGTGCGCTTCTCGCACAGCCGGCACGCCTCGCATCCGGCGACGCGCTCCGCGAGCGCGTCCCAGTCGAGTGTGTGGATAGACGGCAGCGCGGGCGCGTCGCGGCGCGCTTCGGCGGGCGCGGAGGCCGATGCGGTCGGATCGTCGAACCACGCGAAGTCGTCCTCGGAAGGGGCGTCGAAAGTCGGCGGGGCTGAAAAGTCAGTTTGCGGTTCTGATGTTTCGCGCCGCGCTGCAGTTTCGTCGAAGCGCGGCGTGGATTCGCGCTGCACTTGCGGCGGCTGCACCTCGGCGGACGCGCGCAGCGGTTCGCGCGAGGTGTGCGTCGCAGGCTCCGCGCGACGCAAGTCTTCCGCGTGTTCCCGCGGCGACTGCAACGCATCACTTTGCCCGGCCTCCTCTCGCGCCGCGAGTCCGCGACGCACCCACAACGGCGCGAGTCCGAATTCTTCGAGCACCGATTCATGCAGCGCCATCTGCGCCCTCCGTGGCTAACGACAGACGCATCACGATCGCGTCCTCCCGGCCGCGATGCCGCGCCGGATAATAATTTTTGCGCCGGCCGATCGACGCGAAGCCGAAGCGCTCGTACAACCGGATCGCCCGACGATTCGACGGCCGCACTTCGAGCAGCAGCCCCTCGAGCCTCTCCGCGTGCGTGATGCGCACCGCCTCGCGCAGCAGCGCGAGGCCTGCGCCGGCGCCTTGTGCTTGCGGCGTGACGCACAGATTCAGCAGATGCATTTCATCGACGACTGGCATCAGCACGCAGTAGCCGATCAACGTCCCCGTCACGTGACGCAGACAGACGCCGAAATAGCCATTGCGCAGCGAGTCGCCGAAGTTGCCGCGGCTCCACGGAAACTCATACGCAAGTTTCTCGATCGCGGCGACTTCGTCCAGGTCGCTTTCGGTCATCGGCGACATGTAGCGGTCCGTGAGCAGCACACCGCTCATGGGCGCGCCTCGTCGTGGGACGGTTGGCCGGAGCCGCCATCGGGTGCGTGCTGCGCGGACTGCTCGGCGCTATGAGCCGCTTTCGCTGATTTCGCCGCTTTGTCGGCCATGCGCTCTGCGGTCGTCTGCGCGACCTTGTCGCGCACGTACTCGGGTGCGGCCTGATCGGCGCGCACCGTGCGGCCCGCATGAAATGCGCGCAGCGCCGCGTACGCGAGCGGCAACGCATGCGGCAACGCTTGGCCATCGACGCTCCGCGCGGCCGCGACCGCCGGCAAGCGCTCGCCGAACGCGGCGGCCGCGTTGCCGGCGAGTGTGAACGGCACGTCGGGCAGCACGAGCCGCTCGGGTGCATCGAGCGTCGCCGCCTGCACGGTGCGCCATTCGTGTTGCGTGTCGTCCCACGCGTAGTCGGCCCAGTAGATTTCGTCCATGCGCGCGTCGAGCGCGGCGAGCACGCGCGTCGTCGACGGATCGCGCAGGCGGGCGCTCTCCGCGCACGCGAGCAGCGTGCCGATCGGTACGACCGGCAGGTTCAGGCCGAACGCGAGGCCTTGGGCGACGCCGGTCGCCGTACGCAGCCCGGTGAACGAACCCGGACCCGAGCCGAACGCGATCGCGTCGCAATCCGCCAGCGTGAGGCCGGCTTCGTCGAACAGTTCGCGGATCGCCGGCAGCAGGCGGGTACTGGACACCGCGCCGGTTTGTTCGTGACGAACCCAGACGCGCGGTTCGGCGCGGGGCTGACCGGCGGCATCGACGGACGCGGACACGAGCGCCGCCGAGCAGAATTCGGTCGATGTATCGAGGGCAAGGAGCACTGTTTGAGTCATGGACCGTATTGTAATCGGCGCGGTGCGTCTCAATCGTGGTTTGCGCGGCCGCGCTGCCCGGCTTCGCGGCCGTCATCGTTTGGAATAAGCCCTCGGTCCCGGGGCGGCGGGCAATTGCTATGATTTTCGGCCGCTCTCATCTATCCCGCCACGCGGGCCAAACGACCATGACCGACATCACTTCCCAGTTCGAGCAAGCCCAGCAAGACGTCAAGCAACTGCCAGAGCGCCCGGGCAACCTGACGTTGCTGCGTCTCTATGCGCTCTTCAAGCAGGCGAGCGAAGGCGACGTGCACGGCGACAAGCCGGGCTTCACCGACATCGTCGGCAAATACAAGTACGATGCGTGGGCGGCGCTCAAGGGCACCACGCAGGACGCTGCGAAGCAGCAATACGTCGAACTCGTCGAATCGCTGAAGAGCGGCACCGCGGCCTGAGTTTCCGGCGCGCCAATCATCTGCCGAAATAGCCGTCTGGCAATGCTGCGACCGCCTCGCGGCGGTTTCGGACACGAAGCTCCGGCCCGCCGCCCTCACTCGCCTACTTCATTCCGGCACTTTCTTCTGTCGGAATTGCCTGAATGGTGGCGCAGTGCAGCAAATGTCGCTATAATGCCGCCTGCGCTTCACTGCTTTGCCCGTTTTTTCCAGCGGTCCTCGCGGCGCAGCGTCCATAGCGTTTGCTCCAATCCAGTTTAGAACCTGTCCCCTTCTGCCTAGCCCGCTCCGGGCTCAAGTCCCAGGCTGGCGACTCGCCATGTTGGCACGTCGCATCCGATACAGCTTCTAACGAAAAACTCGCCTTCATTGTCGCGAGTTGCCCCCGTTTTTCGATTTGCTCGCTGCTGTTTTGCTCGCTGAATCCGACGACTTGGGTATGCCGATTGGCGTTGACGTTTTCATCCGATGAACCACCCAGGATCGTTTTCAAGGATTCACATGACTTTGAGCAACACCTCCAGCAGCCCGTTGAACGCCGTCGCCGACGAAGCACTCGGTCTTTCGCCCGCCGCTCCCGAAGCCGCCGCGCAGGCTGACGCCAAGCCGACCTTCGCGTCGCTCGGCCTGTCCGCGGACGTCGTCTCCGCGCTGACCGCCGCCGGCTACGAGCACCCGACGCCGGTGCAGCAACGCGCGGTGCCGGCAGCGATCGCCGGCCGCGATCTGCTGGTTTCGAGCCCGACCGGCTCGGGCAAGACCGCCGCGTTCATGCTGCCCGCCATCGAGCGTTTCTCGCAGCTGCAAAAGACGCAGGCGAGCCAGCCGCGCGAACCGCGCCCGGCCGACGGTGGCCGCGGCCGTCGTCCGCAGCCGGTCGCGCGTCCTACCATGCTGGTGCTGACTCCGACCCGCGAACTGGCGATGCAGGTCACGACCGCCGCCGCGACGTACGGCAAGCACCTGAAGCGCCTGCGCACCGTCAGCATTCTCGGCGGCGTCGCTTATGGCCAGCAGCTGATGCTGCTCGCGAAGAACCCTGAAATCCTCGTCGCGACGCCGGGCCGTCTGATCGACCACCTCGAGCGCGGCCGCATCGATCTGTCGCAACTGCAGATCCTCGTGCTCGACGAAGCCGACCGCATGCTCGACATGGGCTTCATCGACGACATCGACACGATCGTCGCCGAAACGCCGGCTACGCGTCAGACCATGCTGTTCTCCGCCACGCTCGACGGCAAGATCGGCTCGCTGACCGGCCGTCTGTTGAAGGACCCGGAGCGGATCGAGATCGTCCAGCGCTTGGAACAGCGCACCAACATCGCGCAAACCGTCCACTACGTCGACGACCGCGATCACAAGGACCGTCTGCTCGACCATCTGCTGCGTGACGACGGCCTCGACCAGGCCATCGTCTTCACGGCCACCAAGATGGACGCCGACCAGCTGGCGGGCCGTCTGGCCGACGCCGGCTTCGAATCGGCCGCGCTGCACGGCGACCTGCCGCAAGGCGCGCGTAACCGCACGATCCGCGCACTGCGCGAGCGCCGCGTGCGCGTGCTGGTTGCGACCGACGTCGCCGCTCGCGGTATCGACATCCCGGGCATCACGCACGTGTTCAACTACGACCTGCCGAAGTTCGCCGAAGACTACGTGCACCGCATCGGCCGTACCGGCCGTGCGGGCCGCTCGGGTATCGCCGTGAGCCTCGTGCATCACGCCGAACAAGGCGCGTTGAAGCGCATCGAGCGCTTCGTGCGCACGCCGCTTCCGGTCAACGTCGTCGAAGGCTTCGAGCCGCGCAAGGCGCCGCCCGCGGGCAATGGCCGTCCTGGCTTCGGCGGCCGCGGCCGTCCTGGCGGTGGTAATGGCCGTCGCTTCGGCAGCGGCTCGGGTAAGCCGGGCGGCTACGGCGGCTCGCGCAACGGTAACGGCACTGGCAACAGCAACGGCGGCGGCTGGGGCAACAAGTCGGCCGGCGGTTCGCGCGAAGGCTTCGGCTCGCGCGAAAGCCACGGCGGTTCGCGCGAAGGCTTCGGCGGTGGCTCGCGTGACGGCTACGGCGCGCGCCGCAACGACGGTCCCCGTTCGGCACGTCGCGGCAGCTAATAGCGACCCACCTGACCGACCGGATGGCTTCGCGCCGTCCGTGACACTGAAGAAAACCGGCGCTCGGGCGCCGGTTTTTTTTCGTCTATCGACTGCCCGCCCCAAATTTCACGATGTAAAAAATTTTTTTGCGTCGTAAAAAATCATGCTGCAAGGCACAAGAAGGACTATTGCAACAGGGGAAATATCGTTTCTTATCGCGAAACGCAGGCATCAAGTCATTGATTTTATATAAAAATAAATATTGGAAAAACGCTTTGCGGCGTCTATTGCGCGTCCTTCGATTTGCCTAGACTCTTATATAAGACTTCACGAAACAGAACGCCTCTCCGGGCCCGACGCTTCGAGAAGACAGAGTCACCCATCCTCCATAACTGGCATCGAAGGAGCACATCATGACCATGACCCGCGAACAGCAAGTGCAGCAACTCAAGCAGCAATGGGAAACGGACCCGCGTTGGAAAGGTGTCAAGCGCACCTACTCGGCCGACGACGTGGTGCGTCTGCGCGGCTCGGTGCAACCTGAGCACACGCTCGCGAAGCGCGGCGCGGAAAAGCTGTGGGCCGCCGTCAACAACGAGCCGTTCGTCAACTCGCTCGGCGCGCTGACCGGTAACCAGGCGATGCAGCAGGTGAAGGCTGGTCTGAAGGCAATCTATCTGTCGGGCTGGCAGGTCGCGGGCGATGCCAACGTCGCCGGTGAAATGTACCCGGACCAGTCGCTGTATCCGGCCAACTCGGTGCCCCTGGTCGTCAAGCGCATCAACAACACGCTGACGCGCGCCGACCAGATCCAGTGGTCGGAAGGCAAGAACCCGGGCGATGAAGGCTACGTCGATTACTTCGCGCCGATCGTGGCCGACGCGGAAGCCGGTTTCGGCGGCGTGCTGAACGCGTTCGAACTGATGAAGGCGATGATCGAAGCGGGCGCGTCCGGCGTGCACTTCGAAGACCAACTCGCATCGGTCAAGAAGTGCGGTCACATGGGTGGCAAGGTGCTCGTGCCGACCCGCGAAGCCGTCGCGAAGCTGAGCGCCGCGCGTCTGGCCGCCGATGTGTCGGGCGTGCCGACCGTGCTGCTCGCCCGCACCGACGCGGAAGCCGCCGACCTCGTGACCTCGGACATCGACGACAACGACCGCCCGTTCCTGACCGGCGAGCGTACCGTCGAAGGCTTCTACCGCACGAAGCCCGGTCTCGAGCAGGCAATCTCGCGCGGCCTCGCCTATGCGCCGTACGCAGACATGATCTGGTGCGAAACCGGCAAGCCGGACCTCGAGTTCGCCAAGAAATTCGCCGACGCGATCCACAAGGAGTACCCGGACCAACTGCTGTCGTACAACTGCTCGCCGTCGTTCAACTGGAAGAAGAACCTCGACGACGCGACGATCGCGAAGTTCCAGCGCGAACTCGGCGCGATGGGCTACAAGTTCCAGTTCATCACGCTGGCCGGCTTCCACGCGCTGAACTACTCGATGTTCAACCTCGCGTACGGCTATGCGCGCAACCAGATGACCGCGTTCGTCGAAATGCAGCAGGCGGAGTTCGCGGCGGCCGAAAAGGGCTTCACCGCGGTCAAGCATCAGCGCGAAGTCGGCACCGGCTACTTCGACGCGGTCACGCAGACGGTCGAGCGCGAAGCATCGACGACCGCGCTGCACGGTTCGACGGAAGACGAGCAGTTCTTCGACAAGAAGGTCGCCTGAGATCAGCCAGTCGGGTTATGCAGTCCCGTGGCCTGAGCGCAGGAACGATCGGCAAACGTCGAGCGGCGCCACCAGAGTGCCGCCGACGCAGGGAGGGCCGTGCCGTGCTGGATTGGCAGGAGCGTCAGCGCGAACGCCGACGGCCGGAGAGTCTCAAAGAAGCCAGCACGCGGCAAGCGTGCGGCGAACCTGAACGCGCCGGCAGCGCCGCCGGCGCGCTTTTTTTCGAAGGCGGTGCATGCCGGCACGCTGCCGGCAGTGCCAAGCGATTCAGCGATAGACGATCACAGGAATTTTCGTATGCGTGAGCACGCGCTGCGTTTCACTGCCGATCAACAGGCTGCCGAGTCCGCGCCGCCCATGCGATGCCATGAAGATCACGTCGCAGCGCCCCTGCTCGGCCGCTTCGATGATGCCGAGATACGGCGCCGGATGCACGCTCGTGCGGCTCTCGACACTGACGCCGACGCGGTGCGCCGCATGCTCGACTTCGCGCAGATGCACGCGCGCCTCGCGCTCGCTGCGTTGCAGGAACTCGCCAGGCGGTTCGACCACGACATCGGAGAACGGCGAGTACGGATATTGCGGCAGACAGGCGTATGCGGTAACGCGGGCGCCCACGGCCTGCGCGAGGTCGATCGCGCCCGCTATCGCCTTGCGTGACAGATCTGAACCATCGGTCGGAACCAGGATGTGCCTGAACATGATCCCCTCCGTCGCCGGCTGCCCGCAGCACGGCGTCAGCGTCCAACAAAGCCCAGGGTGCAGGCTGCTCGAAACGATTGTAATGCGTATGAATGCGGGTATTCGCGTCTGTCTGGAGATTGGCGCATCAGTCCCAGTAACCGGGCTCGCCGTACGTATGCTTGAGAAAGTCCAGAAACAGCCTCACCCGCAGCGGCAGATGACGGCGCTGCGGGAACACCGCGTGGATGCCGATCGGCGGCGCGGCGAATTCGTCGAGCACGCTGACGAGGCGGCCCGTCGCGATCTCCGCGCCGACCTCCCACCACGAGCGCCACGCGAGCCCGTGTCCGGCGAGACACCATTCGTGCAGCACCGCGCCGTCCGAGCACTCCATCGTGCCGGACACCTTGATCGACACGACCTTGCCGTCGTGCTGAAACATCCAGCCGCGCTGCTGGTTCGCGCTGGCGCCGAGCGCGAGGCAGTTGTGGCGCGCGAGATCGGCCAGGCTGTGCGGCGCGCCGCGCCGGCTCAGATACGCGGGCGACCCGACGCATACGCGCCGGTTCTCCGCGAGCTTCAGCGACACCAGCGACGAATCGGGCAACTCGCCGAGCCGCACCGCGCAATCGAAGCCTTCGTTGACGAGGTCGACGAGACGGTCGGACAGATCGAGCGTGATCGACACGTCCGGATGCGCGACCGTGAACGCGGGCACCAGTGGCGCCACGTGCCGGCGCCCAAAGCCGGCCGGCGCCGACAGCCGGAGATGGCCGCTCGCCTTCACGCCGCCCGCCGACACGCTCGCCTCGGCGTTCTGCATGTCGTGAAGAATGCGCTGGCAGTCTTCGAGAAAGGCCGAGCCTTCGAAGGTCAGCGTGAGCTTGCGCGTCGTGCGCACGAGCAGCTTGACGCCGAGGCGCTCCTCCAGCGCGTCGATGCGCCGGCCGATGATCGCGGGCGCGACGCCCTCGGCGAGCGCCGCCGCGGACAGGCTCCCTTTGGCCGCGACAGTGGCGAAGGTCTCGATCTGCTTGAAACGGTCCATGAACGATACGCGCCGCGGCGAGGCGGAACAGTGAGCAGTGCACGTCAGATTAGGTACGCAAAAGTAAAAGATCAAGTGATCTTTAGCCTATTTTTTAGCACCTAAGGTCAGCAATACAATCGATCCCGACCTCTGACAGGAGCGCATGGCAATGTCGGCCACAACGACACCTTCCCCGCGAGCAGTGATTTTCGACGCCTACGGCACGTTGTTCGACGTGCATTCGGTGATCGCCGCCGCGGAGCAACTGTTCCCCGGCCACGGCGACGCGCTGTCGCAGCTGTGGCGCCAGAAGCAGATCGAATACACGCAATTGCGCACGCTCGCCGCGCGCAGCGACGCCCCCGGCGAACACTACCGCCCGTTCTGGGACATCACGCTCGACGCGCTGCGCTTCGCCGCGAAAAGACTGCAGCTCACGCTCGGCCGCGCGGCCGAAAAGCGGCTGATGGACGAATACGCGTGCCTGTCCGCATTTCCCGACGCGGTGCCCGTGCTGCGTGCGTTGCGCGAGGCCGCCGCCGCGCCACGCGTGGGGCTCGCGATTCTGTCAAACGGCAATCCGCAAATGCTCGATATCGCGGTCAAGAGCGCCGGCATGAACGCCCTCTTCGATCACGTGCTGTCGGTCGACGCCGTGCGCGCGTACAAACCCTCGCCTGCCGCGTATGCGCTCGGCCCCGACGCGTTCGGCGTGGCCGCGCGCGAGATCGTGTTCGTGTCGTCGAACGGCTGGGACGTCGCGGGCGCGACATGGTTCGGCTTCACGACGTTCTGGCTGAACCGGCAGAACCTGCCCGTCGAAGAGCTCGGCGTGACGCCGCATGGCACCGGTAGCGGCATGAACGATCTGCTGGACTTTCTGCGCACACTCGCGACGTCGTCACGCTCGAGCGGCGGCGGTCGAACCAAAGTTCCTGGCAGTGGCAGTCGCAAGCGCGCCGGCCCGCGCGTATGACGGCGCCCCTCGCATTCGGCAATCCCCTTCCCCCTTTTCAACCTTCGCATTTTTGCAATCTGACCGACCAAGGAAAAAACATGGCTAATCCGCTGTCGTTGCCGCAAGGCATGGAAATCACCGGCGACATCAAGCCCGGCTTTGAAGCGATCCTCACCCGCGAAGCGCTGGAACTCGTCGCGGCCTTGCACCGTACCTTCGGGCCGCGCCGTCAGCAGTTGCTGCAGGCGCGCGTCGAGCGCGCGAAGCGGCTCGACGCGGGCGAGCGGCCCGACTTCCTCGCCGCCACGAAGAACGTGCGCGAAGGCGACTGGAAGATCGCGCCGCTGCCGCAGGATCTGCAGTGCCGGCGCGTCGAGATCACCGGCCCCGTCGAGCGCAAGATGATCATCAACGCGCTCAATTCGGGCGCCGACTCCTACATGACCGACTTCGAGGATTCGAATGCGCCGAGCTGGGACAATCAGATCACCGGTCATATCAATCTGAAGGACGCCGTGCGCCGCACGATCTCGCTCGAACAGAACGGCAAGTCGTACCGGCTCAACGACAGGACCGCCACGCTGATCGTACGTCCGCGCGGCTGGCATCTCGACGAGAAGCACGTGAAGGTCGACGGCCAGCGCGTGTCGGGTGGCATCTTCGATTTCGCGCTGTACATGGTGCACAACGCGAAGGAGTTGATCGCGCGCGGCTCGGGCCCGTACTTCTATCTGCCGAAGATGGAAAGCCATCTCGAAGCGCGGCTGTGGAACGACATCTTCGTCGCCGCGCAGGAAGCGGTCGGCGTGCCGCGCGGCACGATTCGCGCGACGGTGCTGATCGAGACGATCGTCGCCGCGTTCGAAATGGACGAGATCCTGTACGAGCTGCGTGAACATAGCTCGGGCCTGAACGCGGGCCGCTGGGACTACATCTTCTCGGCGATCAAGAAGTTCAAGAGCGACCGCGACTTCTGCCTCGCCGATCGCTCGCAGATCACGATGACCTCGCCGTTCATGCGCGCGTACGCGCTGCTGCTGCTGAAGACCTGCCATCGCCGCAACGCGCCGGCGATCGGCGGCATGAGCGCGCTGATTCCGATCAGGAACGATGCGGCCGCGAACGACAAGGCGATGGCCGGCGTGCGTTCAGACAAGGCGCGCGACGCGGGCGACGGCTACGACGGCGGCTGGGTCGCGCACCCGGGCCTCGTGCCGGTCGCGATGGAAGAGTTCGTCAAGGTGCTCGGCGATCGGCCGAACCAGATCGGCAAGCAGCGCGTCGACGTGCTCGTGAGCGCGACCGACCTGCTCGACTTCCGCCCGGAAACGCCGCTCACCGAAGCGGGCTTGCGCAACAACATCAACGTCGGCATTCACTACCTCGGTTCGTGGCTCGCGGGCAATGGCTGTGTGCCGATTCACAACCTGATGGAAGATGCGGCCACCGCCGAGATTTCGCGCTCGCAGGTCTGGCAGTGGATACGCTCGCCGAAGGGCAAACTCGACGACGGTCGCAAGGTGACGGTCGAACTGGTGCGCGAGCTCGCGGCGCAGGAGCTCGACAAGGTCAAACAGACGGTGGGCGGAGATACGAAGCCGTATGAGCGTGCCGCGCAGATCTTCGAGCAGATGTCGACCGCGGCGCAGTTCACCGATTTTCTGACGCTGCCGCTTTACGAAGAGATTTGATGGTGTTGATGATGCGGGCTCGAGCGCCTTGGGCCTGCTCGAGCCAGGGGACCCCATCGGCTTGAACGACGGCACGCCGCGGACATACGTGGCGCGCCGTTTTTTTTGCTCGCCTTCGTGGACCAGCTCAGCGCGTGCGCCGATGTTCGACCCAATCTCCTGAACGGATCTCGGGCAGCCCCTTTACGGCGCTTGGCGCGACCGGATAGAAGCGGCAATTCACGACGTTGCCGTCCACTTTGACCATCACCTCACGTGCCAGAAAACGATCCTCGACGTCCGGATACACGGCTTCGATTTCGTCGAGCACCGCGACGAGCGCGTCGTCGATTTCATAGACGTCGCCGCGCACGTCGATGCCCGCTTCGTCGACGACGAGACCCGGATAGGCGCCAAAATCGAACAGATGGCCGCGCACGGTGGTACTGCCGAGCAGGCTCGGTGCGGGGATGTCATTGCGCGCGGCGGCTTCGCTGATGTCGTTGGTTTCACCGGCACGCAGCGTGCCGTAGACAAAGACGGTCTGCATCGTCGTTGAGTCTCCATGGTCAGAGGTGATGTCGGTGGCTCGGGGGGGCCATCGGGACATTATGCAACGGCGGCCCGTCGGCAACAGAAACTGGGCACGGCCTACAATGCTTGATGCCCGCGGCGGTGAATGGCCTCGACCGTGCTTCGCCGTTGCCAGCTCCGTGATCCGAACCGACCTTGCCATGACCTCGTCCTCCGACTCCGACTTGTTGAGCCGCGTGCGTTTCGCCGACATACCGCCCGAGTTCGCGCCGAACGACATGCATCCGATCCGCGTGCGCTCGCGGCCAATGCTGGCGGGCTGGCATATCGCGCGTCATACGCATGCCTGGGCGCAGGTCGCGTATGCGTCGCGCGGCGTGCTGCGGGTCGCAACGACGGGCACGACATGGATGGTGCCGCCATCGCGCGCAATCTGGTTGCCGCCGCATGTGACGCACGAAGTGGTCGCCGTCGAGGATGCGTTCCTGCGCACGCTGTACATCACCGAGAGTACGGTGCCGGCCGCGCTCGATACGCCGCGCGTCGTCGAAGTATCGAACCTGTTGCGCGAGGTGATTGCCGCGCTCGATACGCCTGGCCTGTCCGCCGCCCGCGAGCAGCTGCTCGGCGCGCTCGCGCTCGATGAGCTGACGCGCTCCGAGCCGTTGCCGCTGTCCGTGCCGATGCCCAGCGAAAAGCGCCTGCGCGCGCTGTGCGAGGCCGTGATCGCCGACCCGATGCATGGCGAGTCGCTCGAGCAGTGGGCATCGACGGTGGGCGCGAGCACGCGCACGATCGCGCGGCTGTTCCGCCAGGAGCTGGGTGTGAGTTTTTCGCAGTGGCGTCAGCAGGCGATTCTCGCGCGCGCCATTCCATTGTTGAGCCAGGGACGGCCGCTGTCGCACGTCGCGCAGGAACTGGGCTATCAGAGCCAGAGCGCCTTCTCCGCGATGTTCCGGCGTGCGTTCGGCGCGAGTCCACGCGCGTTTATCGAGCGAGGCGCCGAGCATCGCGCGAGCAACGGCGAGCATGATGACGCGCAAGCGGACGATGAAACGGCACAGGATCAAGCCGGTTCGACGGACGTCGCCGAGCGGTGAATGGCGACAACTGGCGCTGCGCGTCGGCCATCCAATGCGGGCACGCCTCAAACCCGCCGCGCCAGATGACGGATTGCGCCTAGCTGCGCGAGCCGCGGCCCGGCGAGCTTATAGCCCTTGCGCTGATAGAGCCGCGCCGCCGGATTGTCGACGAACACGCGCAACTGCAACTCGCGCAGCCCGCGCTCGCGCGCCCATTGATGCGAGATGTCGAGCAGAAACGTACCGGCGCCAAGCCGACGATATCCTTCGGCGATCTGCACGTCGCGGATATGCAGCGAATCACCCTCCTCGGTGATACGCAGCACGCCCATCGGCACGCCATCCACTTCGAGAATGAAATTCTCCGATTCGCGCCAACTGCCGAGAAACAGATCGCTGCGCCACACCAGATGATGCCGGCGATAGTAGCCGCCCATGTTGTTGCGGGTCAGCGCCTCGGCAAACTCGAAATCGTCCATGCTGGCCGTGCGCAGATGAAACGGTGACGGAGCTTCGGTGGGATCGAACATGGCAGGACCGCGAGGATGAGTCGGATAAACGGTAAAACAGGCCGCGCGCGCTGGCAATGGCTGTTTGTCCCGAGCCTTCCGGGAGGCGGCCGGCAACGGCAGTAGAAACGGAGCGGTTACGGTCCTATGCGCAGGCGCCATCACCCGCTCACCAGCACGACGGCTGCGCACATACACGTTCGCATCGTCGGCACAGCGCACGAAGCAGTGGCCGCGCCGTTCCAGTTCCTTGTCCACCAAGTCGAGCAACACGTTGGCCAGCAACGGCGGATCAGCCGGATCACGCTGGCCTCCCCAATTCGTTTTCTGTAGACGGTCAATCGGATGTCGTGGTTGACCCGGTCGAAGAACTTCGCCAGATCAACGTCCACCACGATTCGCCGGCCCGACTACACGTATGACTGCGCGGCAAGCACCGCGTCGTGCGCACGCCGTCCGGGCCGGAAGCCGTAGCTCTCCTCTGAAGGTCGGGTCCAGAACCGGCTGCAGCACCTGCCGTAGCGCCTGCTGGATCAGCCGGTCCGTTACCGTCGGGATGCCAGGCTCGCGCTCACCTCCGTCCGGTTTCGGGATCGTCACCCGCCATACCGGACCGGGCCGGTACGTCCCCTTCTGGAACTGTTCATAAATCGCGGGCCACGCTGTCACCAGATGGCGCGACGTCTGGTCAATGTCCAGACCGTCCACGCCAGCGGCTCTCTTGTTGGCCCGTACCCGTTTGAACGCGTGCTTCGGGTTCTCTTTCGTCAACGCCGCTACCAGCAGCGGTGACCCTGTGTCCCCGGATTCATGGCGCGGGCAACAGGCTTCGTCGCTCACGGAAATAGGCGCAGCTTCACCGCGCGTGCCTCCCGATCGCCCCGCTTGCGCGGGCATCTGACGCAATTCCTGTCGCATCGACCTGGCGCTGGACACTCCCTCCCGTTCGGCCCTTCATCACCAGCTCCAGTCTCACCGACCTGTCCTGTGACTACTTGCGGCTTCTGCTGACTTCTCGCTCCGGCTCGACGCCGTCGCCCTTTCAGGCATGAGGCGAAATCTCCCCAGGTAAGAGCGCACTCCTTCATGGCACAGCCGCCGCATTTACGCCGCTTCGCCCTGGTCACGAGAGCTTGGCGGTCTATTACCCGCCCGCCCTGCTTGGCAACGCCTTCTATGCGGGTCTTGTTTATCGGCTCGCGACTTACGCTCCACGCTTCCTTCCCACATCCGGCCGCCGTCATGCAGTTGCGCTTCACTTCATTCGCTGCGACCAGCTTATGGCGAGACTTGCACTCGCAGGAGCGCGCCCATGCTGGGCGCACATAAAAAAGCCCACTTCTTGCGAAGTGGGCTTTCTCAAATCTGGCGGAGCGGACGGGACTCGAACCCGCGACCCCCGGCGTGACAGGCCGGTATTCTAACCAACTGAACTACCGCTCCAGATTTTGCATCGCAGCCTGCGATGCCATACTCACAGCTTGCTGCACCGTTCAAACTTCCAACCGAACGACGCCGATGTTCTGGCGTCCCCTAGGGGATTCGAACCCCTGTACTCACCGTGAAAGGGTGATGTCCTAGGCCTCTAGACGAAGGGGACAACGTACTGCTTACACCTTTAATGAAAAAGCCCGTTCAAGTATGTGTGAACGGGCTTTGTCTGGCGGAGTGGACGGGACTCGAACCCGCGACCCCCGGCGTGACAGGCCGGTATTCTAACCGACTGAACTACCACTCCAGTCTTTACACCCTGCTTGCGAGCGTCGGTTAATTCTCTGCAAGCTGCGCTGCTTTACTACTACTCGAATACTAAAGCGACGCTGATGTTTGGCGTCCCCTAGGGGATTCGAACCCCTGTACTCACCGTGAAAGGGTGATGTCCTAGGCCTCTAGACGAAGGGGACAAAATCTTTTCAGATCCGTCTCGATTCGCTTTTGACTTGATCAACTCGCGCTAACTTTTCAGTTAATTCGCCAAGCTATTTTCTGGTCAACAGCGAAGAACGCTACTTTAACTACATTTCAGCGATTTGTGAAGTCTTTTTTCTACAACCATCAGACTTCTTAACCACTTTCACCTCTCTGCTCTGTTGGTGGAGGTAAGCGGGATCGAACCGCTGACCTCTTGCATGCCATGCAAGCGCTCTCCCAGCTGAGCTATACCCCCGCGCACATCAGAGAAACGAGAGTTTAGAGGGCGATCTGCGCTTTGTAAATACCCTTTGAGCAATTACATTCGAATTTTCTCCGGAGGCATGCGAAACCTCTGACGCACGCTGCCAACGGATTAGCCAAGCGCTTTTTCGATGCGGCTAACGACGACGTCGCGACCGATCAGCATCAGCACGCTATCGATCGACGGTGTATGCGTCGTACCCGCCACCAGCAGACGCACCGGCATCGCGAGCTGCGGCATCTTCAGCTTGTGCGTGCCGAGCGTCGCTTTCAGCGCGGCGGCGATCGCCTCCTTGGTCCATTCGACCGTATTCAATGCAGCGGCCAGATCAGCGAGCGCCGGACGAATCGCGTCGGTGACGTGCTGTGCAAGCGACTCAGCGTCGGGTGCCGGGGTGCGATAGAACATCGCGGCGTTCTGCGCGATCTCCTTCACGGTCGAAGCCCGATCCTTCATTAGGCCCACCACGCCCGTCAGATCCGGACCTTGGGCGAGTGTGGCTTCGTCGATGCCGAGCTCCGCGAAGAACGGTTTCGCCAGTTCGGCGAGGCGTGCGTTGTCGGCTTCCTTGATGTAGTGCGCGTTGAGCCAGTTCAGCTTGTCATGGTCGTACTGCGCCGGCGACTTGCCGAGGTGCTCGAGATCGAACCACTCGACGAACTGCTCGCGCGTGAAAATCTCCGCGTCACCATGCGACCAGCCGAGGCGCGCCAGATAGTTGACGACCGCTTCCGGCAGATACCCCGCATCGCGATAACCGATCACGCTCATTGCGCCGTGGCGCTTGCTCATCTTCTCGCCCTGCTCGTTCAGCACGGTCGGCAGGTGTGCATACACCGGCGGCTCGCCACCGAGCGCGCGCAGTATGTTGATCTGGCGCGGCGTGTTGTTGACGTGGTCGTCGCCACGAATCACGTGAGTGATGCGCAAGTCGAGATCGTCGACGACGACGCAGAAGTTATACGTCGGCGTGCCGTCCGGACGCGCGATCACGAGGTCGTCGAGTTCTTCGTTCGAGATTTCGATGCGGCCTTTCACCGCGTCGTCCCACGCAACCACGCCGGTCAGCGGATTGCGAAACCGCAGCACCGGCTTCACGCCCACGGGCGGCTCCGGCAGCACCTTGCCCGGCTCCGGGCGCCACGTGCCGTCGTAGCGCGGCTTTTCGCCTGCTTCGCGCTGGCGCTCGCGCAGCGCGTCGAGCTCTTCGGTCGACATGTAGCACGGATAGACGAGCCCCGCCTCCTGCATCTGCTTCAGCACTTCGCGGTAGCGGTCCATGCGCTGCATCTGGTAGAACGGGCCTTCGTCGAAATCGAGGCCGAGCCACGCCATGCCTTCGAGAATCGCGTCGACGGATTCGGTCGTGGAGCGCTCGAGGTCGGTGTCCTCGACCCGCAGCACGAAGATCCCTTTCATCTTGCGCGCGAACGCCCACGGATACAGCGCGGAGCGGATGTTGCCCAAGTGGATGAAGCCGGTGGGACTCGGTGCGAAACGGGTACGAACGGAGGTGGTCATTAGCGGTTACTCGGAAAACAGGCGCCGGCGCTCAGGCGAACATGGCTGCGAAGCGCGGCAGCGAAGCGTGACCATGCTGCGCGCGACGTCGCGCACGGCCACGAGGGAATAAGTGCAAGAGCCGAATTATACCTTCCGCACGCGGGTTGCCGCCCTCGTCCGAACGGCCAATGGCGCATGGGCGAACGGCGTCCAGACATCTGCGTTCGCACCTTCCCAGCGCTCACCCAACTCATCTTGGAAAAGCGCCGCGTCAGTTCCGAATACTTCCTCTGCAACGTTTCATTACAGCGGACCGCGCGAGCCGATCGTTTGCATTAAGATGTGCGCGCGCTGCGATGCGGGCTTACCGCACCTCGATCCGATCCGGAGCGAACGCCGCTGCAAGCGCGCGCAATCGCCGTCGGCGATCCGCCCGGTCTGACCTCAGCCTGATCGCGGTACACGCGACGCCGCTCGCGGCGCGCGCGCCGTTGCTGGAGAACTCGTTGAAACCCTCATCCCCGAACTTGAGCCGCCGCAGCTTTTCGCTGGCGGCCGCATCCGCGGTGCTTGCCGCCTGCACCACGACCGCCGGCAAACTCGATGGCGCGCCGATCACCGCGACGCCCGCCGTTCCCCCGCCGCCTGAAAAAGCGCAACAGAAGCCGGTTCGCGTCGCGCTCGCTCTCGGCGGCGGCGCCGCGCGCGGCTTTGCGCACATCGGCGTCATCAAGGCTCTCGAGGCGCGCAATATCCAGATCGACCTGATTGCCGGCACGAGCGCCGGCTCCGTCGTCGGTGCGCTGTACGCGTCGGGCATGAACGGCTTCGCGCTGAACAAGCTCGCGCTGTCGATGGACGAAGCGTCGATCAGCGACTGGGCGATGCCGTTTCGTACGCGCGGCTTCCTGCAGGGCGTCGCGCTGCAGAACTACCTGAACACGACGCTGAACGACCGCCCGATCGAGAAGATGGCGAGGCCGCTCGGCGTGGTCGCGACCGATCTGCAAACCGGCCAGCCGATCCTGTTCCAGCGTGGCAACACCGGCATCGCGGTGCGCGCGTCGTGCAGCGTGCCGTCGATTTTCGAGCCGGTGAAGATCGGCGGTCACGAGTACGTGGATGGGGGTCTCGTGAGTCCGGTACCGGCGTCGTTCGCGCGCAAGATGGGCGCGGATTTCGTGATCGCCGTCGATATCTCCCAGCGACCGGAAAACGGCGTCACGGCAAGCTCGTTCGACGTGTTGATGCAGACCTTCACGATCATGGGCCAGACGATCAAGGCCTACGAGCTCGACAAGTACGCCGACGTGGTGATCCGGCCGAATCTCGCGGCGATGAGCGGCAGCGATTTCTCACAGCGCAACGCCGCGATCCTCGCCGGCGAGGAAGCGGTCGCGAAGATGATGCCGGAGTTGCAGCGCAAGCTCGCCGCGCGGCGCATGGGAGCCTGAAAGCCCGGCGACGCGCAGTGGCTGTGCGTCGCCATGGCAAAAATGCGCGCATCAAACGCAAAAAGCCTGCTTCGAACGAAGCAGGCTTTTTTATCGCCAAACGTGGCGCCGAATCAGTTATTCCCGCCGATCGTCGCGGTCACGCGCTTGCGCAGATCGTCGGCCTGATACGAGGTCTCGATCCGACGCGCACCCGTAAACCGCTTTTCCCAGTAGCCGTCATCCATGTCGTCGACGCGGATCGTGCTGCCGGTGGACGGCGAGTGCACGAACTTGTTGTCGCCGATATAGATGCCGACGTGCGAGAACGTGCGGCGCATCGTATTGAAGAACACCAGATCGCCCGGCTTCAGGTCGCTTACCCGCACCTTCTCGCCCAGGCGGCTCATTTCCTCGGCACGGCGCGGCAGCGCGAGACCGAGCGTGTCCTGGAACACGTAGCGCACGAAACCGCTGCAATCGAGCCCCGAATCAGGCGTATTGCCGCCCCAACGGTAGCGAACGCCGATCATGTTCAGCGCGCCGACCACCACGTCGCCCGCTTTGCCGGCCATGCCCGAAAGGAACGATTTGGCACTGCCGCCTTCGCTGCCGGCGGCCTTGGTTTGGGGAGTGAGAAGGGAGAGAGGATCCGAGCCGTTGGTGGTCGGATATGAGGCATTCTGATTAAAACCGCTTACTTCGTCGGCGAACGCGCCGGGAGCTGCTGCCATCAAGACGCCAATGAACATCCCGGCGACGACGCGCGTGCAAGCCTGGGTGAAGTTTCTGTGCTGCATTGGTCGGTAGTTTTTGCCAAAAAATCAGGGGTCTAGAAAAAAAGTTTGCTCGATACTAGCCAGTAAGTATTTGCCTGTCAAAAGGAATAGGAAAAATCAATCGACGGACGCACTCAATTGGGGAAACGGTGAAAAATCAACGATCAAGCGCCGCTTTCAGCAGCTTTCGCGTGTAAGGATGCGCCGGTGCAGCAAAAATTTTCTCGACTTCGCCGGCCTCGACGATCGATCCGTTTTGCATCACCACGACTCGGTGCGCCATCGCCCCGATCACTTCCAGGTCGTGGCTGATGAACACGAAGCCGAGGTTGTATTTGTGCTGCAAACCGGTGAGCAGCTTGAGCACCTGCTGCTGGATCGATACGTCGAGCGCGCTGGTCGGTTCGTCGAGGATCAGCACGCGCGGCTCCAGTACCAGCGCGCGCGCGATCGCGATGCGCTGCCGCTGCCCACCCGAAAATTCATGCGGATAGCGATACAGCGCGGTCCGGTCGATGCCGACTTCGCGCAGCACCGCGACGACCTTGTCGCGCCGCGCCTGCGGAGTCATCTGCGGCCGATGCAGCGCGAGCCCCTCACCGACGATCCGCTCGATCGTCTGCCGCGGCGAAAGCGAACTAAAAGGGTCTTGAAAGACGACCTGCATATTCGAGCGCAGCGCGGTCTTTTCGGCGCCGCGATAGCTCGCGAGCGCCCTGCCCTGAAACTGGATCTCGCCATGCGCGGTGCGCTGCACGCCGAGCAGTGCCATCGCGAGCGTCGACTTGCCCGATCCCGATTCACCGACGATCCCGAGCGTCTCGCCCTGGCGCACCGACACGTTCGCCGCGTCGACCGCGCGAAACCGCCCCGCGCCGAACCAGCCACGCGGGCCGGGCAGCTTCGTTCTGAAGTCGACCGCCACGTCGCGCGCTTCGAGCAGCACCGGCGAGATCGGCAGCACCGGCACGACCTCGCGCTGCGGCCGGCTCGCGAGCAGCCGCTGGGTATACGGATGGCGCGGCGCCTCGAACACCTGCTCGACCGTGCCGGTTTCGACCAGCACGCCTCGCTCCATTACCGCGACGCGCTGCGCGAAGTGACGCACGAGGTTCAGGTCGTGCGTGATCAGCAGCACGGCCATGCCGCGCTTTTTTGCTTCGTCGCGCTGCAGTTCCAGCAGAAGCTCGACGATTTGCGCGCGAATCGTCACGTCGAGCGCGGTGGTCGGCTCGTCGGCGAGCAACAGGCGCGGCCGGCAGGCGAGCGCCATCGCGATCATCGCGCGCTGCCGCTGCCCGCCCGACAGCTGATGCGGGTAGCTGTTGATGCGCCTCTCCGGCTCGGTGATGCCGGTGCGCGCGAGCAGCGCGACCGCCCGCCTGCACGCTTCGGCCGCGCTGACGCCGTCATGCACGACGATCGTTTCCGCAATCTGGTCGCCGATCGTATACAGCGGATTGAGCGCGGTCATCGGTTCCTGGAAGATCATCGCGATGTCCGAGCCGCGCAGGCCACGCATCGCACGCTCGCTCTTCGCGAGCAGATCTTTGCCATCGAAGCGGATCGCCCCGCTCACCTGCGCGTCGTTCAGCAGGCGCAGCACCGACAGCGCGGTCACGCTCTTGCCCGAGCCCGACTCGCCGACGAGCGCGACGCGTTCACCGCGCGCGATCGCGAGCGTGACGTCGTCGACGGCCACCGTGTCGCCGAACGCGACACGCAGATGGTCGAGTTCGAGCAGCGGCGTGTCCGTCGATTGCGGATCGATTTGCGGCGGCGCGCTCATTGACCACCTCCGGCGTGTATCGCATCGGAGATACGCGTGTCGAGCGCGTTGCGCAGCGCGTCGCCCATGAAGGTCAATAACAGCAGCATCGCCACCAGCACGCCGAAGGTCGACACCGAGATCCACCACGCGTCGAGATTCGCCTTGCCCTGAGCGAGCAGTTCGCCCAGGCTCGGCGTCGGCGGCGGCACGCCGAGGCCGAGGAAGTCGAGACTCGTCAGCGCGAGAATCGCGCTGCTCATGCTGAACGGCAGGAACGTGATGACCGGCGTCAGACTGTTCGGCAACACGTGACGCCACATGATCTGCCAATGCGACAGGCCCATCGCGCGCGCGGCGCGCACGTAGTCCTGCTGGCGATTGCGCAGGAACTCGGCGCGCACGTAGTCGGACAGGCCGATCCAGTTGAACAGCGACAGCAGCACGATCAAAAGAGCGAAGCTGCGCTCGAAGATCGATGAAAAGATGATCAGCAGATAGAGTTGCGGCATCGCGTTCCAGACCTCGATCAGACGCTGCCCGACGATGTCCGTTCGCCCTCCGAAGTAACCTTGCACCGCCCCCGCGGCGATGCCGACGATCGTGCTGATCACGCTCAGCACGAGGCCGAACACGACCGACACGCCGAAGCCGTACAGCAGACGCGCGAACAGATCGCGGCCGCGGTCGTCGGTGCCGAGCCAGTTCTCGCGCGACGGTGGCGCCGGGTTGGGCGTCTTCGAAAAGTAATTGAGCGTGTCGTAGTAGTAGTGATTGGGCGGATACAGCGCGAAGTTGCCCGGCGCATCGAAGCGGTGACGGATGTACGGATCGAGATAATCGGCCGGCGTGGGGAAGTCGCCACCGAAGGTGGTCTCGGCGTAGGTCTTGACGAGCGGGAAATACAGATGGCCGTCGTAGCGCACGACGACCGGCTTGTCGTTCGACCACAGCGGCCCCACGAGGCTCGCCGCGAACGCGACGACGAAGATGATCAGGCTCCAGTAGCCGAGACGCTGCTGGCGAAAACGCTGCCACACGCGACGCGCCGGCGACGGCGACATCAGTGCCCGCGCGGGTTCGGTGCGCGCCGCCGCGTCGGCGGAAAGGCGGGCTCGATTCATCAGCGCTCCAGTTGTTCGAATTGGATGCGGGGATCGACCCACACATAGCAAAGGTCGGAGATCAGCCGCGTGACGAGGCCGATCAGCGTGAACAGATACAACGTGCCGAGCACGACCGGATAGTCCCGCCGCATTACCGATTCATACGACAGCAACCCGAGCCCGTCGAGCGAGAACAGCGTTTCGATCAGCAGGCTGCCGGTGAAGAACGCGCCGATGAACGCGCCCGGGAAATTGACGATCAGCGGCAGCAGCGCATTGCGAAACACGTGCTTCCACAACACGCGCCGCTCGGACAAACCTTTGGCACGCGCGGTCAGCACGTACTGCTTGCGGATTTCGTCGAGGAACGCGTTTTTCGTCAGCATCGTGACGACCGCGAAGCTGCCCACCACCGACGCCGTGATCGGCAGCGTGATATGCCATAGATAGTCGAGGATCTTGCCGACGAGGCTCAACTGGTCCCAGTTGTCGGAAGTGAGGTTGCGCAGCGGAAACAGCTGCAGGAACGTGCCGCCGCCGAACAGCACGAGCAGCAGCACGCCGAGCACGAAGCCCGGAATCGCGTAGCCGACCAGCACGACGAGGCTCGTCGCGATATCGAAGTGCGAGCCGTTGCGCACCGCCTTCGCGATGCCGAGCGGCACCGATATCAGATAGGTGAGAAAGAACGTCCACAGGCCGATGCTGATCGACACCGGCAGCTTCGACACGATCAGCGACAACACGCTCTGATGACGGAAATAGCTCTGGCCGAGATCGAAGGTCGCGAAGCGCTTGAGCATCAGCACGTAGCGTTCGAGCGGCGGTTTGTCGAAGCCGTACAGCTGCTTCAGTTGCGCGATCTGTTGCGCATCGACGCCGCTATGCGAGCGCAGCCCGAACGGCGAGGCGCCCTCCGCGCCCTTGCGCAGTTCGTGCTGCATCTGCTCGACGGGGCCGCCCGGCACGAACTGGATCACGACGAAGGTCAGCGTCAGCACGCCGAGCAGCGTCGGGATCATCAGCAGCAGGCGTTTGAGGATGTAGCTCCACATAGGCGGTGTTCCAGTGAACGCGTTGGTGGGGGCGATGGATCTGCGGATCAGTCGGCGCTGCCCATGGGCGTGCGCGCCCGCGGGTCCTCGTACCACCACATCGTCGTGATCCAGCCCTCCGCGCCATAGTACAGCGGCAAAGTCTTCGGCCACGCGAGCCCGCGCTTGAACGCGACGCGATGCGTGCCGCTGTACCAGTGCGGCACCACATAGTAGCCATGCATCAGCAGACGGTCGAGCGCGTGCGCGGCATCGGTCAGCTGCTCGCGCGTTTGCGCATGCACGAGCGCGTTCAACACCGCGTCGACGGCCGGCGACTTCAGGCCGATCGCGTTGTCCGAGCCGGGCGTATCGGCGGCCTTGCTGCCGAAGCGGGTGATCTGCTCGGAGCCCGGCACCTGCACGTCGGGCATGCGAATCGTCGTCACGTCGAAGTCGAATGCGTCGAGCCGCTTCTGATAGACCGCGAAGTCGGTGGTGCGGAAGTTCGCGGTAATGCCGAGCTTTTGCAGATTGCGCGTGAAGGTCGCGATGATCGGCTCCATCGACGAGGCCGAACCCGAGTCGTCGAGTATCTCGAACTGGAACGGCTCGCCCTTCGCGTTGCGCAGCGCGCCGTCACGATAGGTCCAGCCGGCCTGCTGCAGCAGATCGCGCGCCTGCAGCAGATTCGCGCGCAGCGAGCCGGGCGGATCGGTATCGGGCTGCTTCGGCGGCGGCCCGAATACCGCCGGGTCGAGTTGGGCGCGAAACGGCTCCAGCAGCGCGAGCTCGCCAGGCGAAGGCAGCCCCTTCGCCTGCCATTCGGTGTTGGCGAAATAGCTGTCGATGCGCGTGTACTGGTTGAAAAACAGCTGGCGGTTCAGCCACTGAAAGTCGAGCGCGAGATCGAGCGCCTTGCGCACCCGCACATCCTGGAACAGCGGCCGGCGCGTGTTCAGGAAAAAGCCCTGCATGCCGGTGCCGTTGTGCTGCGCAAACTCGCGCTTGATCAACTCGCCACTGTCGAACTTCTTGCCGACGTCGCGCCGCACCCAGTTGCGCGCGATGTATTCGACCAGCGCGTCGTACTCGCCAGCCTTGAACGCCTCGAGCCGCGCGGTGCTATCGGCATACAGCTTGTAGACGATGCGATCGAAGTTGTTCATGCCGACGCGCACCGGCAGATCGGCGCCCCAATAGTGCGGGTCGCGTTTGAACGTGATCGTGCGGCCGTTGTCGTAGCTGTCGATCAGATACGGCCCGCTGCCGATTGGCTTTTCGAATGCGAGCTGGTCGAACGGAACACGGCTGCCGTCGGGCTTCATCCCCCACTTGCGCGAGAACACCGGCATGCTGCCCGCGAGCAGCGGCAACTCGCGATTGCGCTCGCGAAACTCGAAGCGCACCGTGGCCGGATCGACGACGACCGCACGCTTGAACTCGCTGAAAAGCGATGCGAACTGCGGCGCGGCCTGCGGGCTCTTCAGCGTGTCGAGAGAGAACTTGACGTCGTCGGCGGTCACAGGCTCGCCGTTCGAAAAGCGCGCGCGCGGATTGATGTGGAACGTGACCGACAGACCGTCGGGCGCGACGACGATGTCGTCGGCGAGCAGCCCGTAGGCGGACGCGACTTCGTCGCTGCTGCCGATCGTCAGGCTCTCGAACATCAATTCGAGGCCGGGCGCCGCATTGCCACGCAGAGTGAACGGATTGAACTTGTCGAAGCTCGTTAGACGGCTCGGGTTCGCGAGCACGAGCGTGCCGCCTTTCGGCGCATCGGGATTGACGTAGTCGAAGTGCTTGAAGCCGGCCGGATATTTAGGCTCGCCGTATTGCGCGATCGCCTGCGCGGCATGCGCGTGCGGCGCGACGAGCAGACTCGCGCACAGCAACGCGACGGCGAACGCGGCGCGCAAGGGTCCGTGGATCACGCTGTGTCGAAGTCCCTCAGGCGTTTGAACCCGTCGCGAGCCAGTTGTCATGGAGTCGTGCTGGTAGATGGGCAGTGGCGATGTGGGGAATTCTACCCAATTAGCTTGCGCGATCTGGCGGCCGACTGCGACGAAATGCGTCAGCGACGAATGTTTCAGCACAAAAAACAAAAACCGCCCTCCAAGGGCGGTTCTGTCATCGCTGCGGCCGGTTGGCGCGCTTCAGCGCTGACGCAGTGGCGACTCAGTGCCAGCCGCGATGTTGGTCGTAGTGACCGCGCGCATAGTCGCCGCGGCCCGGCGGATGGTGGCGATACCAGTCGTTGCGCGCCCAGTAGCGATGGCCGTCCCAGTAACGGTCGCCATGCCAGCCGATCACGATTTGCGGACCGCCGTAGTACACGGGAGCCGGCTGATAGACGACGGGCGGCGGCGGAGGCGGCGGCGGTGCGTAGACCGGCGCCGGTGCGACGTAGACCGGCGCGGGAATGCCGATATTGACCCCGATGTTGAGCCCCGCGGCCATCGCGGCACCCGATGCAGCCAACGTCAACACGCCGAGCACAAGCGGAACAAGACGAGCGGACTTCATTGATCACCTTTGTAGGAACATGTTTTGTTGGCGGAAATATAACGCAAAGGCAGCAACACGCGTATTTCAACTTTGTAATAACTGATGCTGAAAATCGCCTCGCCGGCGGCGGCGTAATGTCTGGTTACACACGCCAGACGGCGGTGAAAAAGCACCCTCCGCACGGGCGCCGGCTCGCGGCCTGGCTGGCATCTCGAAAACGAACATTTTAAAGTTCGAAAGAACATATCTGTTCGATATTCCTCACCATAGTCATCCGATCACCGCTCGTAGAAGAGGTAAAAAAATATCAACTTATCCAGACAAATCAAGGGATGACGTGGCAACAACTATGGTTTCCACGGATATCCAGGTCGTTTCCAAGTGATAGGATGACTGCCATTGAAAACCAATAAATGTTCGAATTCGCGCATACCCGAGCACTGCGTCGGAAGCAACCGCTCAATGCGCCACGGAGACTGATTTTGAAAACGATCAAGGGATTGCGCTGGTGGATCATCGCCCTCGTGTGCGTTGGGACGATCGTCAACTATCTGTCGCGCAACGCGCTCGGCGTGATGGCGCCCGAGCTGATGAAACTGCTGCACATGAACACGCGGCAGTATTCGTACGTGGTCGGCGCGTTCCAGGTCGGCTATACGGTGATGCAGCCCGTCTGCGGCCTGATCATCGATCTGATCGGCCTGCGCCTCGGCTTCGCGCTGTTCGCGTGTCTGTGGTCGCTGACCGGCGTGTTCCACGGTTTCGCGGGCAGTTGGTTTTCGCTCGCGGCGCTGCGCGGCTTCATGGGCCTGTCCGAAGCGGTCGCGATTCCGGCCGGCATGAAGGTCGTCGCCGAATGGTTTCCCGATCGCGAGAAATCCGTCGCGGTCGGCTATTTCAATGCGGGCACCTCGCTCGGCTCGCTGCTCGCGCCGCCGCTCGTCGTTTTCCTGTCGCTGCGCTACGGCTGGCAGAGCGCGTTCGCGGTGACCGGCGCGCTCGGCTTCGTGTGGGCCGCCGCATGGTTCGTGCTGTACCGCTCGCCCGCCGAGCACAAGCGCGTGAGCGATGCCGAGCGCGCCGCGATCGTCGAAGGCCAGGCACCGCCCGCCGCGCGCCGCGCGAGCGTGCGTGAAGTGCTGCGCACGCGCCGTTTCTGGGCGATCGCGCAAGCGCGCTTTTTCGCCGAGCCCGCGTGGCAAACGTTCAGCTTCTGGATTCCGCTGTATCTCGCCACGCAGCGTCATATGGATCTGAAGCAGATCGCGATGTTCGCGTGGCTGCCGTTTCTAGCCGCGGACCTGGGCGGTCTGTTCGGCGGCTATCTGTCGCCATTCCTGATGAAGCGTTTTCGCGTGCCGCTGATCTGGTCGCGCATCTCGGGCGTCGTGCTCGGCGCGCTGATGATGATCGGGCCGGCCTCGATCGGTCTCGTCGCGTCGCCCTACCAGGCCATCGCCCTCTTCTGCGTCGGCGGCTTCGCGCACCAGATGATCTCGGCGCTCGTCAACACGCTCGCCGCCGACGTATTCGATCCGGGCGAAGTCGGCACCGTCGCCGGCTTCGCGGGCATGGCCGCGTGGATCGGCGGCCTCGGCTTCTCGCTGATGGTCGGCGCGCTCGCCGATTCGATCGGCTACACGCCGCTGTTCGGTGCGCTCGGCGCATTCGACATCATCGGCGCGACGCTGCTGATCATCCTGATGCGCGGTGTGCCGCGCCACGGCCGCGCGCGCCGCGCCGAACTGAGCGTCAACACTGCTGCCTGACCTTCCTCGAAGACTCATCATGCGTTCACAGATCAATCTCAAACATCCACCGCGCTTCGCGCTCGCCCCCCACGCTGGCAACCCGGCGGCCAACCCGGTCGTGCTAAGCGCGCAGTCGAATTGCCGCATCGAGCTGTTCGTGCTCGCCGAGGACATCATCCGCGTGCTCGTGCTGCCGGACGGCGAAACGCGCGGCCCGCGCACGTGGGCGATCGCGCCCGGGATGGACGACGTGCCGCTCGAAGGCCGCGAGCGCCGCGACCTGAGCGGCTTCACGCCGCCGCCGTTCACGGTGAACGAAGCAGCCGGTCACATCGTGATCGAAACGGCGCGCGTGCGCGTGAGCGTGGCGCTCGATGGCGGCGCCTGCGCCTGGGACATCCTGCACGAAGGCACATGGCATCGCGTGATGAGCGATCGCAAGACCCAGGCGTACAACTTCGGCTGGTGGGACTCGCGCGTCTATCACTACCTCGAGCGGCGCCGCGACGAAATGTACGTGGGCCTCGGCGAGCGTGCCGGCTCGCTCGATCGCGCGCGGCAAAGCTACGAGATGCGCAACATCGACGCGATGGGCTACAGCGCGCGCACCACGGACCCGCTGTACAAGCACATCCCGTTCTACGTGACGTGGCAGCCGCAGACGTCGACGGGCTTCGGCCTGTACTACGACACGCTCGCCGATTGCCGCTTCGACATGGGCCGCGAGCTCGACAACTATCACGGCCACTATCGGCACTTCATCGCCGAACACGGCGATCTCGACTACTACTTCATCGCATCGCCCGGCTCGCCGCTCGACGCGGTGCGCCGCTTCACGTGGCTCACCGGACGTCCCGCGTGGATGCCGAAGTGGGGCCTCGGCTACTCGGGCTCGACGATGAGCTATACCGACGCGCCGGACGCGCAACAGCAGATGGGCGAATTCATCGAGCGTTGCCGCGAGCACGACGTGCTGTGCGATTCGTTTCATCTGTCGTCGGGCTATACGTCGATCGGGCCGAAGCGCTACGTGTTCAACTGGAATCACGACAAGTTTCCGGACATCGACGGCTTCGTGCGGAGCTATCTCGATCACGGCGTGCGTCTGTGCGCGAACATCAAGCCGTGTCTGCTGCAAGACCACCCGGCGTTCGACGACGTCGCCCACGCCGGCCTGTTGATCGAAGCGCCCGATGGCGATCCCGCATGGGTGCAGTTCTGGGACGAAGTCGGCGCGTACCTCGACTTCACGAATCCCGCGACGATCGACTGGTGGAAAGCTCGCGTGAAGGACGCACTGCTCAAATACGGCATCGCGGCCACCTGGAACGACAACAACGAGTTCGAGATCTGGTCGCCGCATGCGATCGCGCGCGGCTTCGGCAAGCCGTATCCGGCACACCAGGCGAAGGTGCTGCAGACGCAGCTGATGATGCGCGCGTCGCACGACGCGCAGCGCGAGCACGCGCCTGACAGGCGCCCGTTCCTCGTGTCGCGCTCGGGCGGCGTCGGCATGCATCGCTACGTGCAGACGTGGTCGGGCGACAACTACACGTCGTGGGAAACGCTGCGCTTCAATCTGAAGATGGGTCTCGGGCTCGCGATGTCGGGCGTGTCGAATAGCGGTCACGACATCGGTGGCTTCTCGGGTCCGGCGCCGGAGCCGGAGCTGTTTGCGCGCTGGGTCGGGTTCGGCATCTTCCTGCCGCGCTTTTCGATTCACTCGTGGAACGACGACGGCACCGTCAACGAGCCGTGGATGCATCCCGAAGTCACGCGGCACGTGGCAGACCTGATCAAGCTGCGCTATCGCCTGATCCCTTATCTCTACGAGTTGCTGTGGCAATCGCATAGCGCGTACGAGCCGGTGCTGCGGCCGCTGTTCGCGGAGTTTCCGCACGATCCGCGCTGCCTCGTCGATGGCGACGACATGATGCTCGGCTCGTCGATGCTGGTCGCGCCAGTGGTCGATCCGGGCCAGAGCACGCGCGCCGTGTATCTACCGGCCGGTTCGCGCTGGGTGTCGTACTGGAGCGGCGAAACGTTCGACGGCGGCCAGACCGTCACGTTGCCCGCGCCGTTCGAGCGGCCGGTGTTCCTGCTGCGTGAAGGCAGCGTGATTCCGCTCAACATCGCCGAGCAGCATTTTGGCCGCCCTGCCGACGAACGCGCATTCCTCGCCGTGCCGTATGCCGACGCGGGCACCGCGCAAGGCGGCTCGATCGAGGACGACGGCGAGACCGAAGCCTGGCGCAACGGCGAGCAAGGCCGCTGGAACGTCACGCTGACGGGCGACGCAAACACTTTGCGGGTGACGCTCGAGCGTTCGCAATGGATGCCGCGCGTGCAGCCGCAAGTGCGCGTGTTCGTGCCAATGCGCGAAACACGCGCGGTCGTCTGCGCTAACGGCACGCTCGTCACCGATCACACCGCGCACGGCTGGCGCTGCCTGACGATTTCGGTGCCGCACTGAACAACCCACCGCACCGGCCTGAGGGATCAGGCCGTCCCATCAGTCTGGAGACATCCCAATCATGAAAATAAACCAGCGCGCGCGCACCCGCGCGTTCGTCCTCTGCTGCCTGCCGTTCGCGGGCACCGCGTTGTCCACCAGCGCATCGGCGCAAAGCAGCGTCACGCTGTATGGCGTCGTCGACAATGCGTTCGCCTATGCCAGCAACCAGAAGGGGCATTCGAATTTCTACATGAGCCAGGGCAACCTGCAGGCGAGCAAGTTCGGCTTCCTCGGCTCGGAAGATCTCGGCGGCGGCACGAAGGCGATCTTCCGGCTCGAGAGCGGCTTCAATTCGCTGACTGGCGCGCAAAGCACCGCGGGCTACCTGTTCAATCGCCAGGCCTATGTCGGCCTCGCGAACGACCCCTACGGCACGGTGACGCTCGGCCGCCAGTACACACCCTACTTCCAGATGGTCGGCGCGCTCGGACCGACCGGCGTGCTGACCGGCGCGACCGGCGCGCACCCCGGCGATCTCGACGCCCTCGACACGACGCTGCGCTTCAATAATTCGGTAACCTACCTATCGCCGACGATCGGGGGCCTGCAGGCAAGCGCGCAGTATGGTCTCGGCGGCGTGCCCGGCAGCGTCGCGAACGGCAGCCTGTTCAGCGCGGCGCTGCGTTATGACTTCCAGCCCGTGTCGCTCGCAGCCGGCTACGTGAAGCTGAAGGACATTTCGACGAGCGCGGCGCTCGGCAGCTTCGCGATCAACTCGCCGGTCAACAACGGTTACGCGAGCGCGCGCAGCGCGCAGCTGTTCGCCGCGGCGGGTCGCTATACGTGGCACGATCTGATGGTGGGCCTCAACTACTCGAATGTGCAGTACGCGCCGGGGCACGGCTCGCTGTTCTTCGACAAGGCCGTGTTCAACACGTACGGTGCGATCGCGACGTACCGGATCACGCCGAGCTTGACGGTCGGCGGCGGCTATAGCTTCACCCAGGCAAGCAAGGCGAACGGCATCAGCGATCCGGCGCACTATCATCAGATCTCGCTCGAACAGACCTACAACCTGTCGACGCGCACCACGCTGTACGCGCTCGAGGCCTATCAGCATGCAGGCGGCAAGTCGCTGATCTCGTCGGGCAGCGGTGTGACCATCGCCGACGCGGTCGCGGTGGTCGGCGACTCGCAGAACACGACGCCGTCATCGGGTCCGTCTCAGTTCGTCGGCATGGTGGGGTTGCGGCACGCGTTCTAAGCGAGGCGGTCTCGGTCAGCGGCACGACGGGATCAGTCATGCGGACTCCTTGCCTGCCGCGCCGGATCTGGCGCGGTTTTCTGCGGACCAGCGTGGCGGGCTAACGGCGCCATGCATTGATCAGCAGACCTGCCTATTCACGTAGGACGTGGTCACACGCTGGAGGGCTGGGAATGCCGCTGACATCGCTGAAGTAGCGAGCGAGATCAAAATCTCGCCGCGCACAAACAAAAACCCCGCAGAGCCTAGACTCTGCGGGGTTTCGCCACCATTGCTGGCGGAGACGGAGGGATTCGAACCCTCGATCCAGGTTTTGGCCCAGATGCTCCCTTAGCAGGGGAGTGCCTTCGACCTCTCGGCCACGTCTCCCAAACTTTCTGTCGCACAGGGAGTCAGTGCGACGAAGCAAAGATCATAGCGGGCCGGGCCGATAAGGTCAATGTCTGACGAACATTATTTGTGCCAACGTGGCGTCTCATCACGCAATTCATTCACATGAACGCCACAAAACAAACGGGACGCTCCAGAGCGCCCCGTTTTTCCCGCCACTTATGCCTGATCGAGTTCGAAGGCCTTATGCAGCGCGCGTACCGCGAGCTCCATGTACTTTTCGTCGATCAACACCGAAATCTTGATCTCCGAGGTCGAGATCATCTGAATGTTGATGCCCTCTTCCGACAGCGTGCGGAACATCTTGCTGGCGATGCCGACGTGCGAGCGCATCCCGACGCCGACCACCGACACCTTCGACACCTTCGGGTCGCCCAGCACCTGCTCGGCCTGGACGTGCGCCTTCACCGTGCCGGTGAGGATTTCCATTGCACGCGCATAGTCGCCGCGGCCGACCGTGAACGTGAATGCCGTCTTGCCCTCGACGCTCTGGTTCTGGATGATCATGTCGACATCGATATTCGCGTCCGCCACCGGGCCGAGAATCTGATACGCGATGCCCGGCTTGTCGGGCACGCCCATCACGGCGATACGAGCTTCGTCGCGCTGGAACGCGATACCCGAGATGACTGCTTTTTCCATGGTCTCGTCTTCTTCAAAAGTAATCAGGGTGCCCGACTTCGATTCTTCGTCGAGTGGCATCAGCGGATCGGTCAGGCTCGACAGCACGCGCGTTTTCACCTGATATTTGCCGGCGAATTCCACCGAGCGGATCTGCAGCACCTTCGAACCCAGGCTGGCCATTTCCAGCATTTCTTCGAACGTCACGCGGTCGAGCCGGCGCGCTTCTTCAACGACGCGCGGGTCCGTCGTGTACACACCGTCTACGTCCGTGTAGATCAGGCACTCGTCGGCCTTCAGCGCGGCCGCGACCGCGACTGCCGACGTGTCCGAGCCGCCGCGGCCGAGCGTCGTGATGTGGCCGTCCGGGTCAATGCCCTGGAAGCCGGTGATCACGACCACCTTGCCGGCTGCGAGGTCTTGCATGACGCGCTCGCCGTCGATGTCGCTGATGCGCGCTTTCGTAAACGCGCTATCGGTCTTGACCGGCACCTGCCAGCCTGCGTAGCTGACCGCTTCGACGCCGGCTTCCTGCAGCGCGATCGCGAGCAGACCCGAGCTGACCTGCTCGCCGGTGGCGGCGATCATGTCGAGTTCACGCGGGCTCGGTTGAGTCGTGATTTCTTTCGCGAGGCCAAGCAGGCGATTGGTTTCGCCGGACATTGCCGACGGCACGACGACCATCTGATGGCCGGCCTTGTGCCATTTCGCGACGCGCCTGGCGACGTTCTTGATGCGCTCGACCGAGCCCATCGAGGTGCCGCCGTATTTATGTACGATGAGTGCCATTGTCGTTCTGAACTGGAAGAGAAACCGCGCTGGCGCGCTGGAGACGACCGCACAGAAAGCACAGGGGCGCAACGTCTCGTGAACGGCGGCAAAGTGTGTGGCGGCGTAGATGCAGCACGCGTGCAGCACGCGCGGATTTGCCCGGGATGAAATCGCAAATGGCTGATCGGAATTGAACGGCGACGACGGATCACGCACGCCTGCCGACACTAACGACCGATAGCGACAAAAGCGACGGCGAAATCGGGTCGGGCAAACAAGCTAAAGTACCTGATTAGGCGCAAAAAGACAAGACGCAACGAGCGCTCAAATGCGTCGAATCAGGCCTGCAATGGCCTGTTTTATCGTTGATTTGCGCCCTGTTTCACGCTTTCGACATCTGCACGCACGGCTTGCGCGACTGTCCGACCGGCGCTCAGGCGATCAGCAGATCCTCGCGCCAGACGATTTTCAGGCACGCTTCGCGCTCCGGAGATGCGTCGCGCACAGTCCCGCGATTCACGCCGATCAGCGGCACGAACAGCAGTTCATCGCCAACGTAAAGCAATGGCACGTCGCGCTTCCATGCGGGAATGCCGCGCTCCTGAAACAGGTTCTTCAGCGTGCGGCTCGGCGTGTTCGGCACAACGACGCGCATGCGTTCTCCGCCGCGGCGCGCCCGCACGCTTAGAGAGGCTCGTTGCAGGACGCTGACGGGAACGATGTCGCATGCTTCGTTACGTGGCGCTGCGTGCGCTGCGTCGGCTACGTCGGAAGCAGCGGCTGCATCCACGATCGCGAACACGAACGTGCCGCGCCATTGCGGCAAATGCCAGATCTCTTGCCCTTGCCACGCGAGTTCACTGATCTTGCGCTCGACGAGCGCGGTTTCGTCGGCGGGTTCGCTGCTATCGCCGGCCTCCCAGTAGACAAGGCCGCGATAGCTGCGCAACGCATGCCCCGCATGATCGATGCGGAGCCGATGTCCGTCCTGCCCCGCAGCCACTTCGCGCAACTGCCGCAGTGCATCCGCGACACGCGCGCTCGATGCCGCGACGAAGCCGAGCGTACGCATCCAGTAGCGCAGCAGATTCAGCGCGCGATCGTCGTCGAGAGCGAGCAGCACGTCGTGCGCGAGGGCGCGTCCTTCATCGCGCGACGCGCTTTCCATGTCGGCGCGCGCGAGCGTGTCGAGCAATCGCTGCGCCGCTGCCGAATGCGCGGCCGTGCGCGCGAGCGCATCGCGAAAGCCCGGGAAGTGCACCGCGAGCACCGGCATCACCTGATGACGCAAGGCGTTGCGCGCATAACGCGTATCCGCGTTCGATTCGTCGTCGATCCAGCGCAGCTTGCGCGCGCTCGCATAGTGTTCGAGCTGCGCGCGCAGCAGATGCAAAAGCGGCCGCACACGTGTCGTCGACGCACCTGTCGGCAGCGTGCCGGGCGCCATCGCCGCGAGACCCGCGAGCCCCGCGCCGCGCAGCAGTTGCAGCAGCACGGTCTCGGCCTGATCGTCCGCATGCTGCGCGAGCCATAGCGTGCCAATGCCGTGCGTTGCGCACATCGCTTCGAGCGCGCGGTAACGCGCGTCGCGTGCCGCGGCCTCGATGCTCAGGCCCGGCGCGCGCGAAACATCCACGCGTCGCGCGTCGAATTCGACGCCACGTTCGCGCGCGAAAGCCTCGCAGTGCGCGAGCCAAGTATCGGCATGTGGACTCAATCCATGATGCACGTGCAGCGCGATACAGCGCGACGCACCCGCGACGCGCACCGCCGCATCGAGGAGCACGCTCGAATCGACTCCGCCGCTGAATGCGACCGCAATGCGCGCGTTCGAATCGAGCCCGGACAGCGCGGCGCCGAGCGCCTCGATCACGAGGCGCTCGGCGGATGAGTCGGCGGTGGTGGTCACGTCGTTAGCGAGGAAAGCGCCGGTGGATGAAAGAGACAGGCCAACGCGCGGGCTTATGCGCCCGGCGTCGTTTCCTTGAATTTGCCGTACGCCATCAGCCGTTGGAAACGGCGTTCGCGCAGGTCGTTGGTGCTCATACCCTGGAACTGGCGCAGCGAATCGGCGAGCGCACGGCGCAGCATCGCCGCCATGCCCTTCGGATCGCGATGCGCGCCGCCGAGCGGCTCGTTGACGATCTTGTCGATCAGACCGAGCGCCTTCAGACGATGCGCGGTCAGGCCGAGCGCCTCCGCTGCTTCCGGTGCCTTGGCAGCGCTTTTCCACAGGATCGATGCGCAGCCTTCCGGCGAGATCACCGAGTAGGTCGAGAACTGCAACATCAGCACGCTGTCGCCTACCGCGATAGCGAGTGCGCCGCCCGAGCCGCCCTCGCCGATGATCGTCGCGATCAGCGGCGTCTTCAGCTCGGCCATCACGTACAGATTGCGGCCGATCGCTTCGGACTGGCCCCGCTCTTCCGCGCCGATGCCCGGGTACGCGCCCGGCGTGTCGATGAACGTGAAGATCGGCAGGCCGAACTTCTCGGCGAGGCGCATCAGCCGCTCGGCCTTGCGATAGCCTTCCGGACGCGGCATGCCGAAGTTGCGCAGCGCGCGCTCCTTGGTGTCGCGGCCCTTCTGATGACCGATCACCATGCACGCCTGGCCGTTGAACCGCGCGAGACCGCCGACGATCGACAGATCGTCCGCGAAGCTGCGGTCGCCATGCAGTTCATGGAAATCGGTAAACAGCTCGCTCACGTAGTCGAACGTGTACGGACGCTGCGGATGACGGGCGATTTGCGAAACCTGCCACGGTGTGAGGTTCGCATACAGATCTTTGGTGAGCTGCTGGCTCTTCTTGGACAGCCGCTCGATCTCTTCCGAAATATCGACGGCCGAGTCGTCCTGCACGAAGCGCAATTCTTCGATCTTCGCTTCGAGTTCAGCGATCGGCTGTTCGAAATCCAGAAACGTGGTCTTCATTGGTTGTAATCCTTGGACTTACCGGGCAGCGCGTATTCTAACCGCGTGCGCCGATGTCAAAACCATTTCTCAACTATCGACATCATATACGCGATAGTCTTTGAAACGGCTTCGTTTCCTGTTCTTCTTTAGTAGTCGACCGGTAACGGATCGAGACTACGCCACATGTACCAGGTCGCCACCGTGCGCCACGGCTCCCAGTTCGCGGCAACCTCGCGCGCTTCGCTGCGCGTGACGGGTTCGCCGCTGAAATAGTTGACGCTGATCGCGCGGATCAGGCCGAGGTCGTCGAGCGGTAGCACGTCGGGACGCGACAGGTTGAAAATCAGGAACATCTCCGCGGTCCAGCGGCCGATGCCGCGAATCTGCGTGAGTTCGGCGATCACCGCCTCGTCGTCCATCGACGTCCACTTGCCGACGTGCAACGCGCCCGACACGAAATGCCTCGCGAGATCGAGCACGTACTCGGCCTTGCGTTTCGACAACCCGCACGCGGTCAGCTTCTCGAGACCGAGCTTGATGAACTGCTGCGGCACGAGCTTCGGACACGCGACTTCGACCCTCGCCCACACGGCCTGCGCCGAGGCGACCGAGATCTGCTGGCCGACCACCGAGCGCGCAAGCGTGACGAAAGGATCGCCACGACTCAGCAAATGCACGGGGCCGAACTTCGGAATCAGCTTCTTCAAAATGCGATCGCGCTTGACGAGATCCGCGCACGCCTTGTCCCAATACGCGGGACGCGTGACTTCAGGCGCGAGACCGCCGATCTGCACCGGCACCGCGACTTCGTTCGCGAGCGATGCGACACCGGCCGCTTCGCCGCCCGCGCTGGCCGTGCTCGCCGAGGTGGCCGAGGTGGCCGAGGTGGCCGATACGCGCGTCTTGCGCACGACTTCGCCCGCGTTCTTGTCGCGCACGAGTTCCTGCACGTCGCCGGCGAGCTCGGCCGCGAGTTTGGCCGGCAACGCACCGTTGCCCTTCGCACGCGACGCCGTTTTCGCGCGTTTCGCAGGCGCGTGCGCAGCTTCAGTGCCCGCGCCATTGAGCGAGCGTTTGGCCGCGCTCTTCTTTGCCGCGGCCGAGTCGGCTTTCGCCGCCGTCCCGCCCGCTTTCGAGGGCGCTTTGTCTACCGCGCCGCCGCCCGCACGAGTCGACTGAGCTGCGGCAGCCGATGCCGCGGCAGCCGATGCCGCGGCTGCCGCACTGGTTTGAGACGCCGCGCGTTTAGCCGGCGTCTTCGTGGCCGTTGCCATCCTGCCTCCTGCCTGGCGAGTCGTTCAGAGGGAAGTACGAGGTGCGCTCACACGCGCCGCCACTCGGTCAACCCGCCGGGTTTGTCTTCAAGGGCAACGCCGGCATCGAGCAATTCGGCCCGGATCCGGTCTGCTGCCGCATAGTCCTTTGCCTGCTTGGCGGCGATGCGCGCGGCGATCTTCGCTTCGATCGCGGCGGGCTCGAGCGCGCCTTCGGCTGCAGCACCCGCTGCCTGCTGCAGGTATGCACGCGGTTCGCGTCCGAGCAGCCCGAGCATCGCGCCAAGCGCGCGCAATTGACGGGCCAGCGCGGGGTCGCGCGTGCGGTTCACTTCGGTGGCCAGTTCGAACAGCACCGACACGGCCACCGGCGTGTTGAAGTCGTCGTTCATTGCCGCCTGGAAACGCTGCGCGTGCGCTTCGTTCCAGTCGAGCACGGCGCTATCGGGCGTCACGTCTTTCAACGCCGTGTACAAACGCGCGAGTGCATTGCGCGCGTCGTCGATATGTACGTCGCTGTAGTTCAACGGCGAGCGGTAATGCGCCCGCGCGATGAAGAAACGCACCACCTCTGCATCGTACTGCGCGAGCACTTCGCGAATCGTAAAAAAATTGTTCAACGACTTCGACATCTTCTCATTGTCGATCTGTACGTAGCCGTTGTGCATCCAGTAATTGACGAATGTTTGTCCGGTCGCGGCCTCACTTTGCGCGATCTCGTTTTCGTGGTGCGGAAACTGCAGATCCTGGCCGCCACCGTGAATGTCGAACTGTTCACCGAGCAGCGTGCAGCCCATCGCCGAGCACTCGATGTGCCAGCCGGGACGACCGCACCCGTACTTCGAATCCCAGCCGGTGTCGGCCGGTTCCTCGGGCTTCGCCCGCTTCCACAGCACGAAGTCGAGCGGGTCCTGTTTCGCGTCGTTGGCCGCGACGCGTTCGCCAGCGCGCAGGTCTTCGAGCGACTTGCCCGACAGCTTGCCGTAGCCTGCGAATTTGCGTACCGCGTAGTTGACGTCGCCGTCGCTCGCCTGGTAGGCGTAGCCGTTTTTCTCGAGCGTCTCGATCATGCCGAGCATCTGCGGAATGAAGTCGGTCGCGCGCGGCTCGATGTCCGGACGCTCGATGCCGAGCGCGTCCGCATCTTCATGCAGCGCGGCGATGAAGCGATCGGTCAGCGATTTGATGGTTTCACCGTTCTCGACTGCGCGCTTGATGATCTTGTCGTCGATATCGGTAATGTTGCGCACGTAAGTCACGTTGTAGCCAAGCGCACGCAACCAGCGCTGCACGATGTCGAACACGACCATCACCCGCGCATGACCGACGTGACAATAGTCGTACACGGTCATCCCGCAGACGTACATCCGCACGACACCTTCGCGCAGCGGCACGAAAGTCTGTTTGTCACGCGCGAGCGTGTTGTAAATGCGCAGAGATTCCATAGAGAGCGGTGCGTGGGCCGAAAGAAGTCCGCATTCTGCTTCATGCGCGCCGCGACCCGCGAAACGAACAGGATAACGGGTGCATCGCATACAGCTGAAACCGGCGCACCTCGTGCGGCGATCAGGCTGCAGACGAGGCTGCGAACCGGGCGGAGACGGCCACGAGTGGCGAAAAGACAGTCGGCGGTTCGACGGAACTCGCAGACCTTTTGTTAGAATGGCTCGGAGTATAACATCCAGACCTGAGCCTATGAAACACTCCAGCGGCCGCGCGCGCAGCGCTGCGACCCTCGCCGCGACTGCGTTTGGCAACGTTGTCGGCGGCGTTACTTTCGAAGCGGCGCGTGCCCTCGCGTGGCGCGTCACCGTCGTTGCCGCACTTGCCGCGGTGCCGGTCGCGAGCGCTTATGCGCAGAAGACCGCGGTGATGCCGCAAGGTCCCGCCGTGCGTGACAATACGCCGGAAATCGACGCGTCGATCGCGCAGAAAAACTGGCAAGCCGCGCTGACCCAACTCGATGCGCGCGTCGCCGCGAATCCGCGCGACGCACAAGCGAAGTTCAAGCGCGCAAACGTGCTCGTGCATCTGAATCGCGACGACGAAGCGATCACAGCGTTCACCGAACTCACGCAGCTGTATCCCGAGTTGCCCGAACCGTACAACAACCTTGCCACACTCTTCGCGAGACAAGGCCGCCTGACCGAAGCGCGCGCGGCGCTCGAAATGGCCACCCAGGTGAATCCGAACTACGGCCTCGCGTTCGAGAACCTCGGTGACCTCTATCTGCGCCTCGCCGATGCCGCGTATCGTCGCGCGGAGAGCCTCGGCAAGGCGAGCCCGAGGACCGCGCAGCGTCTCGCGGATATCCAGAAGGTCGTGTCGCCGGCAACGCCCGCTGCCGCGGCGTCGCAGCCTGCCGCCGAGCAGACGACCGTGCCCGCCGCGCACCCCACGTCGAACATCACGGACAGCCCGAGCTTCCAATTCGGCGGCTCGAATGGCTCGCTCGCCATGCCGCCGTACATGGCGCCGTCGCGCTGAGCGCCGGGCTCGTTGCCTGCCGCAAGTTTTCTCCAACCCCGAGGACTTTCATGAAATGGTTGATGTTGGCGCTCGGCAGCGCCGCCCTGATCGCAAACGCACCCGCCTTTGCGCAGTCCGGTTCGCAGGCCGTTCATCCTTCCGTGCTGCTGAAGACGTCGGAGGGTGACATCCGCGTCGAGTTGTATCCCGAGAAAGCGCCAAAAACGGTCGCCAATTTCCTCGACTACGTGAAAGCCGGCCAATATAGCGGCACGATCTTCCATCGCGTGATTCCGGGCTTCATGATCCAGGGCGGCGGCTATACGCAGAGCTTCGTCGAGAAGCCGACGCGCGCGCCGATTCCGCTCGAGAGCCGCACCGGTCTGAAGAACACCGCTGGCACGATCGCGATGGCGCGCACCAGCGACCCGAATTCGGCCACCGCGCAGTTCTTCATCAACACGGTGGACAATGCCAATCTCGACTACCCGAATCCGGACGGCAACGGCTACGCGGTATTCGGCAAGGTCACGAGCGGCATGGACGTCGTGAAACGCATCGAAGCCACGCCCACCACCACGCGCGGCCCGATGAGCGATGTGCCGCAGAAGCCGATCGTGATCCAGTCGGCGACGGTGGTGAGCAAGTAAAAACGAACGGGCAAGCGAACCCGCGCGGCCGAAGCCCGGCCCCAACCAACGCCCCGGCGCGGCCGGTCGTCAGCACATGACGACGCGCCGCGCCTTTTATCCACCTGTTCATCAAAGGATTCCATCATGGTTGAACTGCATACGAACCACGGCCTCATCAAACTCGAGTTGAATGCCGAAAAGGCGCCGAAGTCGGTCGAGAACTTCCTGAACTACGTGAAGGCCGGCCACTACGACAACACGGTGTTTCACCGCGTGATCGACGGCTTCATGATCCAGGGCGGCGGCTTCGAACCCGGCATGAAGCAGAAGCCGACGGCCGAGCCGATCACCAACGAGGCGAACAACGGTCTGAAGAACGAGAACGGCTCGATCGCGATGGCGCGTACCAACGACCCTCATTCGGCGACCGCGCAATTCTTCATCAACGTGAACGACAACGACTTCCTGAACCACTCGTCGCCGACGCCGCAAGGCTGGGGCTATGCGGTGTTCGGCAAGGTCGTCGAAGGCATGGACGTGGTCGAGAAGATCAAGAAGGTCAAGACCGGTTCGAAGGGCTTCCATCAGGACGTGCCGGTCGATGATGTCGTGATCGAAAAAGCTGTCGTCGTCGGCTAAACCGTGAGTGAGTCGCGCCTCATGCGGGCGTCGACTCCTTTGAACTGAAATCAGGCACCTTCAATGCTGCAAGAGACGCCGCTGCGAAGCGTCGCCGCGGGCGTGCCAGGCGAGGGCCAACGCCCGCACGCCGCGCGCCCTTTTTTCTTCCTCTCCGATCTGCATCTGAGCGAGGCGATTCCGCGCACGGTCGCCGCGTTCGAGCATTTCATCCGCGTGAGCGCGGAAGCGGCCGACTCGGTGTTCATCCTCGGCGACCTGTTCGAGTACTGGGTCGGCGACGACATGCTGAGCGAGCCGTTCGTCGCCCATATTGCGGCGCTGCTGCACACGCTGTCCGAGCGCGGCATCGCGCTTTACATCATGCACGGCAACCGCGACTTTCTGCTGGGCAAGCGCTTCATGAAAGCGGCCGGCGCGATCTGGCTGCCCGATCCGTTCGTGATTACCGCGTTCGGCACGCGCATTGCGCTCGCCCATGGCGATGGTCTGTGCACCGCGGATCGCGGCTATCAGTTGTTCAGGTGTTTCGCGCGCAATCGACTCGCGCAGATTCTGTTTCTCGCGTGGCCGTTTCGTTGGCGTCGCAAGCTCGCCGAGAACATGCGCTCGAAGAGCGAGCATGCCCGCACGCGGCCGATGCCGATCAAGTATGACGTGACCCCGCAAGGTGTCGCCGCGCTGTTCAGGAAATCGAAGACCGCGACGATCATTCATGGGCATACCCATCTGCCCGCGCGGCATCGCGAGCCGGGTGGCACGCGCTGGGTTCTGCCCGACTGGGATCTCGATCACGGCGAGCGCCGGGGCGGCTATCTGAAGATCGATGCCGACGGGATTCGAGCGTTGCCGCTGGATTGACCTCGTGGATACGGCGTGCGCTTCGCTCTGCCGAGGCGCCGATACCTAGCGCTCCCCCGCCAGCCCCTCCACCTTCCCCCCGATCGCCGCCGATAGCCGCCGCAAATCGAGCAACGCCGCATCCGCGCCTTGCAGACCTTCGAGGCTCGTGCCGAGCCGCTCGAGCGCATCGACGATTTCATCGATACGTCGCGCCTGAGTAGCCGCATGGTCGATCAGACCGTGAATCGCGAGCGAAACCGGATCGTCCGCGTTGGGCGTGATGCCGTATGCGCAAAACGCGCTGATTTCGCTGCCGCGCTTCGCCTCACGCGCGGCGTTGTTCGCATTCGGGTTCGCACCGTTCGCAGCCGCCGCGGCCGCGGCCGGCACGATGATCCGCGCCGGATTGCCGAGCGCCGTGCCACGCGCGGGCACCGGCTTCGTCACGACCGCATTCGATCCGATCTTCGCGTCCGCGCCGACGGTGAAGCCGCCGAGCACCTTCGCGCCCGCACCGACGATCACACCACGCTCGAGCGTCGGATGCCGCTTCGCGCCGCGCGTGAGCGACGTGCCACCGAGCGTCACACCCTGGTAGATCGTGCAGTCGTCGCCGATCTGCGCGGTCTCGCCGATCACGACGCCCATGCCGTGATCGATGAACACGCGCCGCCCGACGCTCGCGCCCGGATGAATCTCGATGCCGGTCATGAAGCGCGCCATCTGGGACACGAAACGCGCGAGCCAGCGGCGCTTCGCGCGCCAGCACGCGTGAGCGATCCGATGCAGCACGAGCGCGTGCAGCCCCGGATAACACGTGAGCACTTCCCATGCGCTGCGGGCGGCGGGATCGCGCTCGCGGATGGTGGCGATATCTTCGCGAAGTCTCGTGAACATGGCAGGGACTGTATTGTTGGGGGAAAACCGTCTGCGTGAGCGAATCCGCGCGGTTTGCGCATGCGCGGGACTCTGCGTTTCGCGCCATAGCTAACGGCATCGCTGCCGCTTGGCACGGCGGCAGCTTTGCTTCTAACGTTTCGTGGATTGTAGGGCGATTGCGCGAAACCTGCCGGAAGTCCCCGTCACCTGCAAGGTTGTCGTCAGACGAAGGCGGCGCATCAGGTGCGCCGTCACGGGCTGGTCAACGGACCGTCAGCCGGTCCGCCTGGTCTTGAGCAGGATGTGCTTGGCGATGCCGCGCACGATGTTGACCTCCTCGCGCTCGAGGCCCGAGCGCGCGAAGAGCCGCCGCAGCCGTGACATCAGCTTCTTCGGATTGGCCGGATCGAGAAACTCGAGCGCGACCAGTGCGCTTTCCAGATGCGCGAACATGCTCTCGATCTCGTCGCTGGCCGCCATCTGCGCGCGTGAAGCGGCGGATTCGGCCGGCGCCGCGTGTGCTCCCGCGGTGGGTGCGCCGTCGCTCGCTTCGTCGGCGCCGAGGTACGCGGTGCGTAGCTCGTAGGCGAGCACCTGCACCGCCTGCGCGAGATTGAGCGAGCTATAGGCCGGATTGGCCGGAATGTGCGCGATCGCGCTGCATCGCTCGACGTCCTCGTTCGACAAGCCCGTGCGCTCGTTGCCAAACACCAGCGCGATCTCGCCGTGCATCGCCTCAGCGTGCGCGGCGGCGGCGGCAGCACGCGGCGTCCATTGCGGCGGACCGTATTCGCGCAGCCGCGCGGTCAGCGCAATCGACCAGTGCACACCAGTCAGTGCATCGGCGAGCGAGGGCACCACGTGCACGGAGGCGAGTACATCGTCGGCGCCGCTCGCCATCGCGATCGCTTCGGGGTCGTTCTGCACGTTCGGCACGCGCGGCGACACGAGCACGAGCCGCGAAAAGCCCATGGTTTTCAGCGCGCGCGCCGCGGCGCCGACATTGCCCGGATGGCTGGGCTCGACCAGCACGAAACGCGTCGACGTGAAGCCGCCGCGCAAATCGGCCACGGCGGGGTCGGAGGAATGGTGGGTGTGATCCACGATGAAACTCGGCTGGCTAGGACTCAAGACGCGTATGTTAGCGCCAACGGGCACCTATGCCGAATCAGACACACGCGCGAGCCACGCGCGCGGACGAGGGCGCAGCATCGGACCGGCACCGGCGGGCGCCTGTGCGGTACGTCAGCCGCACGTAAGCGAGCACCTGCGCGAGGGCGCCCGGACTCAGGTAAAATACCGCTTTTCGCGTCCGGCGCCGACGTTTGCTGAAGCTTGCGTCGAACCGGTCGCACCGTTCTTATTCAATTCGTCTCCGTCGACGGAATGCTCTCCGGTTTGATAGCCGGTCTGCCGTTCCGTGCTGTTTTTGCGTCGTTGCGGCGCCCGTCAGCGCAGTTTCGCGCTTATTTACCGGCCGGCAGCCGTGCTGCCCCGGCACAAGGATCAGTTTATGCATCCCATGCTCAATATCGCTGTGAAGGCCGCGCGCCGCGCAGCTCAGATCATCAGCCGCGCATCGCTCGATCTCGACCTGATTCAGGTCAGCAAAAAGCAGCACAACGATTTCGTCACGGAGGTCGACAAAGCGTCCGAAGCGGCGATCATCGAAACGCTGAAGACCGCTTATCCCGATCACGCCATCCTCGCCGAAGAGTCGGGCAAGTCGGACCACGATTCCGAATACCAGTGGATCATCGATCCGCTCGACGGCACCACCAACTTCATCCACGGCTTCCCTTACTACTGCGTGTCGATCGCGCTCGCGCACAAGGGCGTCGTCACGCAGGCCGTCGTCTACGATCCGACCCGCAACGATCTGTTCACCGCATCGCGCGGCCGTGGCGCGTTTCTCAACGATCGCCGCATCCGCGTCGCCAAGCGTGACCGCCTGGCCGACTGCCTGATCGGCACCGGCTTTCCGTTCCGCGCGCAGGACAGCCTCGAATCGTACGGCCGTCAGTTCGCCGAGATGACCGAAGCCTGCGCCGGCCTGCGCCGTCCGGGCGCCGCCGCGCTCGATCTGGCCAACGTCGCGGCCGGCCACATGGACGGCTTCTTCGAGCAGGGCCTGAACGCATGGGACGTCGCGGCGGGCAGCCTGCTGATCACCGAAGCCGGCGGCCTGGTCGGCAACTACACCGGTGATTCGGAGTTCCTGCACGTCGGCGAAGTCGTCGCGGGCAACCCGAAGGTCTACGCGCAGATGATTCCGATCCTGTCGCGCTACAGCCGCACGCGTCAGCAGTCGGCGTAAGGTGCGCCGCCGCGGCCGGTCCGCGGCAACGCATAGCGGTTGCAGAGAAAAGCGGCTTCGGCCGCTTTTCTGTTGGCGGCGCTCCAGTGTGCGGAGCGTCGTGCTAAAAAGCGGGAAGTTATTCGGGGCGGTACTCGGCCGGGACCGTTCCCTGCTCTCTGCCGCTTTGACCCTGCCCGACTTTCGCCCCGGGCGCAGCCTCCAATCTGCCCCATGAAAAAAGGCTTCCATACGATCATCGCGGCACAGTTCATTTCGTCGCTGGCCGACAATGCGCTGTTGATCGCCGCCATCTCCCTGCTTTCCGTGATGCGCTCGGCCGCGTGGGTTACGCCGCTGCTGCAGATTTTTTTCACGATCTCGTACGTGCTGCTCGCGCCGTTCGTCGGCGCGTTCGCCGATTCGATGCAGAAGCGCCACGTGATGTTCATCTCCAACGCGCTGAAAGCGAGCGGCTGCCTGATGATGATTCTGGGCGTTCATCCGATGATCGCCTACGGCGTGGTCGGCTTCGGCGCAGCCGCGTATTCGCCCGCCAAGTACGGCATCCTCACCGAGCTGCTGCCCGCCGAAAAGCTCGTGCAGGCGAACGCGTGGCTCGAATCGGCGACGGTGCTGTCGACGATCGCCGGCACGATGCTCGGCGGTGCGCTGATCAGCACCGTCTTCGAGCATTTGGTCACGCGTGCGCATATGCCGCTGATCCGCTCGGCCGCCGATCTCGCGATGGGCGCGGTCATCCTCACCTACGCGATCGCCGCCGCGATCAACATCTTCATTCCGGACACTGGCGCGCGCTATCCGAACCGACTGACCGAGCCGAATAAGCTGGTCGGCGATTTCCATCACTGCTTCCGGGTGCTGTGGGCCGACAAGCTCGCGCAGATCGCGCTGTGGGTGACCACGCTGATGTGGGGCGCCGCCGTGACGATGCAACTGCTGGTGCTCAAATGGGCGAACGTGAATCTCGGGCTGTCGTTGTCGAAGGCGGCGGTGATGCAAGGCGTGACCGGCTTCGGCATCGCGATCGGCGCGGCGGGCGCGGCCGCGCTGATTCCATTGCGCCACTCGCTGAGGGTGTTGCCGGTCGGCGTGCTGACGGGCGCGGTGGCGATCGCGATGGCCTTCTACAACAAGGACCTGTTCCCGGCGGGCGCGGGCCTGCGCTTCGGCACGCACGTCGCGCCCTACTACATTCTGCTGGCCTATCCGCTGATGATCGTGCTCGGTGCGTTGTCGGGCTTTTTCATCGTGCCGATGAATGCGATCCTGCAGCATCGCGGCGCGACGCTGCTGTCGGCCGGTCACTCGATCGCCGTGCAGAATTTCAACCAGAACCTCGCGGTGCTGCTGATGCTCGGCGTGTACGCGCTGCTGCTCACGGCGAAGATGCCCGCGCAGTGGATCATCGTCGTGTTCGGCACCTTCGTCACGCTGCTGATGTGGCTCGCGAAACGCCGCAGCGCGGCGAACGAACGCAGGGTGGACATGCGGGCGATGATCGAGGAATGAATGCACCACGGTGCTCCAGCAATGACAGCGCGAGGCGCGGCTCGACGGCCGTAACCCGCCGCGACGGCGTGCAACCCCCGCTTTGATCGAATCGGTCATGCTGACATTCAGCTCTTGTGTTGGGCATCGTCCGTTCGGCCAGGGTCCGCTCGCCGCGCCGGCGGGTTAAACTCACGCCCTGAGCATCTACCGCAAGAAGACACGAAGGATGGGTATTCAAACCGCAGCGGCCAACGACGTCGCACAACATACGCCGATGATGCAGCAGTACCTGCGCATCAAGGCGGAGCATCCGGGCACGCTGGTGTTCTACCGGATGGGCGACTTCTACGAACTCTTTTTCGACGACGCGGAAAAAGCCGCGCGCCTGCTCGACCTGACGCTCACGCAGCGCGGCGCGTCGGCGGGCAATCCGATCAAGATGGCCGGCGTGCCGCATCACGCTGTCGAACAGTATCTGGCCAAGCTCGTGAAGCTCGGCGAATCGGTCGCGATCTGCGAACAGATCGGCGACCCGGCCACCTCGAAAGGCCCGGTCGAGCGCAAGGTCATGCGCGTGGTTACGCCTGGCACGCTGACCGACGCCGCGCTGCTGTCCGACAAGAGCGACGTCTATCTGCTCGCGCTGGGCGTCGCGCACAATCGCCGCGGTGTCGCCACGAGCGTCGGTCTCGCATGGCTCAATCTCGCGAGCGGCGCGCTGCGCCTCGCCGAAGTCGCGCCCGATCAGGTCGCCGCCGCGCTGGAGCGCATCCGTCCCGCGGAAATTCTGGTCGCCGACGCCACCGCCGATTCGACTAGCTGGACACCGCCTGTCAACGCCAGCGCGCTCAAGCGTGTACCGGCCTGGCACTTCGATATCACCTCGGGCACGAAGCGCCTGTGCGACCAGCTCGAAGTCGCGAGCCTCGACGGCTTCGGCGCGCATTCGCTCGGCTGCGCGTGCGGCGCGGCCGGCGCGTTGCTGCTGTATGCGGCGTCCACGCAGGGCCAGCAACTGCGCCATGTGCGCAGCCTGAAGGTCGAATACGAATCCGAATACATCGGCCTCGATCCGGCCACGCGCCGCAACCTCGAACTCACGGAGACACTGCGCGGCACCGAATCGCCGACGCTGTGCTCGCTGCTCGACACCTGCTGCACGACGATGGGCAGCCGCCTGCTGCGGCACTGGCTGCATCATCCGCCGCGCGATTCGGCGGTGGCGCAGGCACGTCAGCAGGCGATCGGCGCGTTGCTCGACGCGCCGCCGGGCGCCGATCTCGATACATTGCGCGGCGCATTGCGGCAGATTTCGGACATCGAACGGATCACCGGACGTCTCGCGCTGCTGTCGGCGCGGCCGCGCGATCTATCGAGCCTGCGCGATACCTTCATCGCGCTGCCTGCATTGCGCTCGCAGCTCGCGGCGGTAGCCTCGAACGCGGATTCGCTCGCGCGCATCGACGCGGCGCTCGAACCGCCGCACGCGTGCGCCGATTTGCTGAAGCTCGCGGTCGCGCAAGAGCCGGCCGCGATGGTGCGCGACGGCGGCGTCATCGCGCGTGGTTATGACGCCGAGCTCGACGAACTGCGCGATATTTCGGAGAACTGCGGACAGTTCCTGATCGATCTCGAAACACGCGAACGCGCGCGCACCGGCATCAGCAATCTGCGCGTCGAGTACAACAAGGTGCACGGCTTCTATATCGAAGTCACGCGCGGCCAGACCGACAAGGTGCCGGACGACTATCGCCGTCGGCAAACGCTGAAGAATGCCGAGCGCTATATCACGCCCGAGCTGAAGACCTTCGAGGACAAAGCGCTGTCCGCGCAGGAACGCGCGCTCGCGCGCGAACGCGCACTGTACGACGCGTTGCTGCAATCGTTGCTGCCGTTCATTCCCGACTGCCAGCGCGTTGCGCTCGCGCTCGCCGAACTCGATCTGCTGGCCGCGCTCGGCGAACGCGCTCGCGCGCTCGACTGGGTTGCGCCGACCTTCTCGGCGAACGCGGGTATCGACATCGAGCAGGGTCGTCATCCGGTGGTCGAGGCGCAAGTCGAGCAGTTCATCGCCAACGATTGCTCACTCGCGACCGAGCGCAAGCTGCTGTTGATCACCGGTCCCAACATGGGCGGTAAGTCGACTTTCATGCGCCAGACCGCGCTGATCGCGCTGCTCGCTTACGTGGGCAGCTATGTACCAGCGCGGCGCGCGGCCTTCGGACCGATCGACCGCATCTTCACGCGCATCGGCGCGGCCGACGACCTCGCCGGCGGCCGCTCGACCTTCATGGTGGAGATGACCGAAGCCGCCGCGATCCTCAACGACGCGACACCGCAAAGCCTCGTGCTGATGGACGAGATCGGCCGCGGCACGTCGACGTTCGACGGCCTCGCGCTCGCGTGGGCGATCGCGCGCCACCTGCTCGCCCACAACGGCTGCTACACGCTGTTCGCGACGCACTATTTCGAGCTGACGCAACTACCCGCGGAGTTTCCGCACGCGGCCAACGTGCATCTGTCGGCAGTCGAGCACGGGCACGGCATCGTGTTCCTGCACGCGGTCAACGAAGGGCCCGCCAATCAGAGCTACGGTCTGCAGGTCGCGCAACTCGCCGGCGTGCCGAACGCGGTGATCCGCGCGGCACGCAAGCATCTCGCGCATCTGGAGCAGCAATCGGCCGCGCAGCCCGCGCCGCAACTCGATCTGTTCGCGACGCAGCCTGCCATGCTCGCCGAAGACGCGGACGACGACCACGAGGCGGCGAGCGACGCAACGCCCGCGTCGCCCGCGATGCAGACACTCGTCGAGCGTCTGCGCGGCATCGATCCGAACGATCTGCGGCCGCGCGAAGCGCTCGATCTACTGTACGAACTGCATGAACTGGCCGTCGCGCCGGATGCGGACCACTGACACGCCGGGACACCCGCCGCGGCCGCGCGGGCTTCGCGCGGCGCTGCGCCACGTGCTCGCACCGGCAGGCGGCATCGTCGTGCTCGTGGCAGTGTGCGCATGGACCGCGCCGGCGCACGCCGAGGCCTCGCGCTTCGCGTTCGCGGTGATTTCCGGCACGATGCACAGCCCCGCCGACGAAGCCGCCACGCAACGGCTGCTCGAGGCAATCGGCCGCGAGCGCGACGTGCGCTTCATCGTCTACGACGGCAATCTGAAGGGGCCGAAGGAAGTTTGCCGCGACGCGCTGTTCGAGCGCCGCCACGCGCTGCTCGACAGCTCGCGCACTGCCCTCTTCTTTATCCCCGGCCAGCATGACTGGGTCGATTGCGGCACGGCGGAAGCCGGCGGCTTCGATCCGGTCGAGCGGCTCGACCAGTTGCGGCAAACGCTGTTCGCCGATCCAACGTCGATGGGGCAGAACCCGATCGCGTTGACGCGCGAGAGCGAGGTGTCGCGCTTCCGCCCGTTCCGTGAAAACGTGCGCTGGGTGGTCAACGAAAAAACGAACGACAAAGCGAACACCAAAGCCGGCGACATCGTCTTCATCGGCCTGAACGCGCCGGGTCCGAACAACCACTACCTGAGCGCGGGCGGCCGCAACGGCGAGTTCGAAGATCGCGTGATCGCCAACGCATTCTGGCTCGAGCACGCGGCCGAATACGCGAAGCGCCGCGACGCGCGCGCGGTCGTCGTGTTCATTCAAGGCGACTTCGACCCGGAGCGCTACGAGCGACCCGAACGGTTCGCCTGGCTGCACTTCGCCCATAGCTCGCGCCGCGACGGCTTTCTGGAATTCAAGCGCAGTCTGGTCAAGCTCGCGCAGATTTTCCCCGGACCCGTGGTCGTCATTCATGCAGACGACGACCGCCCGGCCGGCGGTTTCGTCATCGATCAGCCGCTACGCAACGACAAGGGGATGGTCGTGACGAACCTCACGCGCATTGCGCTCGCGCCGCATGATCGTCTCAACCAATGGATTCAGATAGAAGCGGATTTCGGCAGGAAGCCGCCGTTCAGAGTCAGCGTGCGCGACGTGCCGAAGCAGATGCCGCTGCCCACCACGCCGGCGGTCTTGCCGCCCGCGTCGCCGCGCGACGAATCCGGCGCTTCGATGCCGGTTGCGCCGGAGATGCCGAATGTGGAAGGTTTCGGGCCGGCGTCGGAATTGCCGCCCGTATTGCAGACACCTGGAGAGTCGCAGGAGCAGCAGCCGCGCATCCCGTCCGACCAGGGCGGCGGCGACTATGGGCCCGCTATCTCGATGCCGCCGGGGTCGATACTGCCAGCCTCGCCTGCGTTGCCCGCATCGGTGCCGTCTGCCCCCGCGACGACACCGCGCATGCCCGCAAGCTCAGTGCAGGGTCGGTTTTGAGCTGTCTTCTTCGTCCTCGTCTTCATCGTCGTCGAGAACTTCGAGGCCGTCCGCGCCATGCGCGTGCTCGTGCTGGATTTCGTCTTCAGTTGCCGGACGCACGTCTTTGACGGTCAACGCGAAACGCAGCGCCATGCCGGCGAGCGGATGATTGCCGTCGAGCACGACCTTGTCTTCCGCGACGTCGGTCACCACGTACACCAGCGCATCGATTTCCTCGTCGCCATCTTCGGGGGTGCCTTCGAACTGCATGCCGACTTCGAGCGGTTCCGGGAAGCGATCGCGCGGCTCGATCTTCACAAGGTCGGGATCGTATTCGCCGAACGCGTCTTGCGGCTCGAGCTGGATCTGGGTCTCGAAGCCAGCCTCGTGGCCGTCGAGCTCTTCCTCGATCTTGGGGAACGTGCCATCATAGCCGCCGTGAAGATAGACCATCGGCTCTTCGCTTTCCTCGATCAGATTGCCCTGCGCATCCGACAGCTTGTAGGCGACCGACACGACGGTGTTCTTTGCGATTTTCATTCGATTCTCCAGAATACAACTCACATTATACGATGCCCAGGCGGCCCACCCACCTCCCGGCCGATGCAGGTTCGGCAAGCAATTCGCCGTCTGCTGCAAAGCCGGCCACGCGGCCCATTCTTCCGCCCTCGCCCGACGTTCCGACCGCACTTCTCGGCCATCTGAGCCCGTCGCAATTCATGCGCCGCTACTGGCAGAAAAAGCCGCTGCTGATCCGTCAGGCGATTCCGGACATCGAAGCGCCGCTGTCGCGCGACGAGCTGTTCGAGCTGGCCGATCGCGACGACGTCGAAGCGCGCCTGATCACGCACTTGCGCAACAAATGGCAGCTGGAGCACGGCCCGTTCGCGCCCGACGAACTGCCGTCCGTCAAACAGCGCGCATGGACACTGCTCGTGCAGGGCGTGGATCTGCACGACGACCGCGCGCGCGCGTTGCTCGACCGTTTCCGTTTCGTGCCGGATGCGCGTCTCGACGACCTGATGATTTCGTATGCGACCGATAGCGGCGGCGTCGGCCCGCATTTCGATTCCTACGATGTGTTTCTTTTGCAAGTAAAAGGCAAGCGCCGCTGGCGCATTAGCGCGCAGAAAGATCTGACGCTGCAGCCCGGCTTGCCGTTGAAGGTTTTACAGCACTTCGAGCACGAACAGGAGTGGGTACTCGAGCCCGGCGACATGCTGTACCTGCCGCCGCACATCGCGCACGACGGCATCGCCGAGGGCGAATGCATGACCTGCTCGATCGGTTTTCGCGCGCCCTCCGAAAGCGAGCTGAGCGCGCAGTTCCTCTACCACCTGGCCGAGCGCGGAGAGGCCACGGGCAAGGCGGGCGCCCTTTATCGCGACCCCCGGCAGGCCGCCGTCGAACAGCCGGCCGAGTTGCCCGCGGCGCTCGTCGAACGGGTGGGCGCGATGCTTGCTAAAGTGCGATGGAATGAGCAGGACATTGCGTCGTTCCTTGGCACGTACCTCAGCGAACCCAAGCCGAGTGTCGTCTTCGATCCGCCGCAACGGCCGCTCAACGAAGCCCGTTTCATCGGCGCGGCGTCGAGATCCGGTCTACGGCTCGATCGCAAGACTAACCTGTTGTATGAACGACGTTTTTTCTTCGTAAATGGAGAAGAAATATCGTGGACCGGCGCGAAAAAATGGCTGTTTGAACTCGCAAATCTGCGGTGCATGAGTGCGATACGCTTTGTAACACTATCGCACGATTCATCGGTGACAGCACTGCTACACGAGTGGTATTGTGCGGGCTGGATACAGGTAGGCGAGCTTGCGTAACTCTGCCCGCCTGTTATACCGTACAGTGAAATTTTGTATGAGAAAGACAACGTATTGACCCGCATTTATCGACTGTCAGTACGAAAGTGCATATAATTTCCGCCCAAGCCGTAGGGAAGATTCCAGCTCGTCAAAAGAGCATTTCCACCAGCGGCCCAGGTCGGTGTTGGAGCACATTACCGGTTTTATTTTGCGCTGTTGCTTACCTTTAAACCATAAAAGGACGTGATCATGAAGAAATCCCTCCTCGTAGCATCCCTGTTGGCAGTTGTGGCACTCGCTGCATGCAACAAGAGCAACGATCAGGCTGCTGCACCGTCGGAAGCTGCGTCCGCACCGGCGGCAGCATCGCCTGCTGAAGCAGCATCGCCGGCAGTTGCGGCATCGCCGGCCGAAGCAGCATCGCCGGCCGAAGCAGCATCGCCGGCAATGGCAGCATCGCCGGCTGAAGCAGCATCGCCGGCAGCAGGCGCAAGCCAGTAAGCCGCAACGGTTCGGCGCTGTAGCGGCGCTGCCGCTACAGCGCCTGCGCATGAAACGTTTGGAGGCTGGCCGGAAACGGCGCGGGCCGCAAACGGGAAAAGAAAAACGCCACGGATTCACATCCGTGGCGTTTTGTCATTCAGGGCCGCTTTGCGCTGCGGAGCTCGTCGCATGTGTGGAACACATCCCCTATCGAACCGGCGCCGCTGGCCCAGCGCTCTCCTCAAAGAACTCACGCACCACGTCGATCTCGCGGGTGCGCTTGAACGGCGGCAGACTCTGCCAGATGCGGCGGCCATAAGGTTTATCGACGAGACGTGTATCGCAGATCATCAGCACGCCACGATCGGTCTCCGCGCGAATCAGCCGGCCGGCGCCCTGCTTCAGCGTGATGACGGCCTGCGGCAGCTGATGCACGGCGAACGGGCTCAAGCCCTTCTTCGTCAGTGCGTCGAGCCGCGCGGCCAGCACGGGATCGTCCGGCGGCGCGAACGGCAGCTTGTCGATCACGACCAGCGACAGCGCGTCGCCGCGCACGTCCACCCCTTCCCAGAAGCTCTGACTGCCGACCAGGATCGCATTGCCGTAGGCGCGAAAGCGGTCGAGCAGTTCGGTGCGGCTCGCATCGCCCTGCACGAGCAGCGGATAGTCCCAGCCGCGCGACTCGATCGCGTCGCGCAGCTTCGCCGAGATACGATCCACTGCGCGCAGCGTCGTGCACAGCATGAAGACGCCGCCGCCCGAGGCTTCGATCGCGGGCAATGCGGCATCGAACACGGCGTCGGTGAACATCGGCGATGACGGCTGTGGCAGATTGCGCGGTACGTACAGAAGCCCTTGCGATGGATAGTCGAATGGGCTCGGCAATGTCATCGAGCGCTTCGAGTTCAAGCCCATCTGCGCCGCATAGTGCGTGAAGTCGCCGCGCACCGACAGCGTCGCCGATGTGAAGATCCACGCGCGCGGTACGCCGGCGCGCTGCTTCGCGAAAATCGGCGCGACCGACAACGGCGTTTCGTGCAGCTGCACCGTGTGCGAGAACACCTCGATCCAGCGCACCTTTTCATTCGGATCGGCGCGCTCCGCGCTGGCGCCACCCTCGCGGGTCGCAACCGCGTCGCGTTCTGCACTCGTGGGTGGCGTGGTCCAGCCGCTCAGCACGTCCTGCAACTCGCGCGCGCGACGCAAACACGCGCCGAGCGATTCGGCTCGCTCGGCCTGGCCCGCCAACGCCGAGGCCAACGCGTCGAGCTCGGCCTCGAGCGTCTCGAGCGCGGCAAACAGCGGGTGATCGTCGGGCAGCTGGCCGATCGACAGACGCACCGAGTCTTCCTTGAACGCGAGCCGCACGTCGCGCGCGGCGCGCTCGAGCGTCGCGCCGAGCTTGACCCAATCGATCGCATCGCGTGCGTGACCGAGGCCCTCGGCCACCGAATCGCGTGCGAGTTCGAGAAACTGCGCGGTCGATAGCGTCTCGCCGAAAAACAGCGTCGCGGTTTCGGGCAGCTGGTGCGCTTCGTCGAAGACGACCGTATTCGCAGTCGGCAGCAGCTCCGCCATGCCGGTATCGCGCAGCATGATGTCGGCGAAAAACAGATGGTGGTTGACCACCACGATATCGGCCTGCTGCGCTTCGCGGCGCGCCTGCATCACGAAGCAGTCCTTGTAGTGGGGACACTCCTGGCCGAGACAGTTGTCGCGCGTCGACGTGACCATCGACCACACCTGCGCCGTTTCCGGCACGCTCGCGAGTTCGGCCTTGTCGCCGGTGCGCGTGAGCTTCGCGAAGCGCACGATGTCCTGCAGATACGAGGTCTCCTGGCGCGACGGCAGACGGCCGTTGTCCGCGGTGCGTTGCAGGTAGTAATGGCACAGGTAGTTCGCGCGGCCCTTCAGCATCGCGACCGACACCGGCACCGCGAGCGCGTCGCGCACGGTCGGAATGTCGCGCTGGAACAGCTGATCCTGCAGATGCTTGGTGCCGGTCGAGACGATCACCTTGCCGCCCCACAGCATGGCCGGCACGAGGTACGCATAGGTCTTGCCGGTGCCGGTACCCGCCTCTACGATCAGCGTATTCTCACCACCGTCGACGCCATCGGCTTGCGCGTTGCTCCCCGTCGACTCAGAGACGGCTTCAGCGCCGGTCTGCTGCAGGCGCCGCGCCGGGCGCTTCTGCGTCTCGAACATCGCGGGCTCGGGCATCGCGCGGCCCGACGCCTCCATCGCCGCGGCAACCGCGCGCGCCATCTCGATCTGCGACGCACGCGGCCGATAACCGTCGATCTGCCGTGCGAGCAGACCGTTGTCGGCGAAGATGTCGTCGAGCTCGCTCGCGCGGCGCCGATTCAACGACACACCTGGCACCGGTGCTGCCGCGCGCGGCGCGGGCGTGCCCGAAGCAGATGCGTTGTCCGGCGCGGCCCGGGATGAAGTGTCATGCGATGAATTCAAGGCAAGCGTTCCTGCTAAGTCCGGCTCGCGCGCTGCGCGCCCGGCGCCTGCCAGGCCACGAACTCAGGCGCGCGCGTCCGGTTCGAGCTGCAATTGCAGCAAGATGATGGTGTCCTTGACTTTAAGTTTGCGCTTTTTCAGGCGCTGCAACTCGAAGCCGTCGATGCCGGGTTCATCCGATATTCGGTCGATCAACCGGTCGAGTCCACTATGCTCCGATTCCAGTTGCAGAATGCGGTCGCGAAGTGTGTTTGCGTCGATGACGTGATGACGATCGCGCATGCTCGCCTCCTCTGGTCGGCGGCACGAACCGCGTGCGCGCGGTCCGATGCCTGAGGTTGCTGTCCGCCTCAAAACGCATTACGGCGACTACGGCGGCCCTGGCCACGACCGCCACGGCTTACTCTACGATACAGCCACTACAGCACGCTTACTGTTGCTCTTGTTGCTGCTTTTGCTGCTCTTCGAGCTGTTGCTGCTTCAGCTCGTCCTGACGCTTCTGCCCGGCCTTCTCGGCGGCCTGCTTTTGACGTGCTTCGACATCGAGCTTGTGCTGCGCGGCCTCGGCCTGCTTCCGCTCGAAAGTCTCCTGTTTCTGCTGGCGCTCCGCGGCCTTTTGCGCACCCTGCCGACGCGCTTCCTCGAGCTTGCGCTGGTAGTCGCTCTGCTTCTGGTCGTAGGCCTTCTGATTGGCCGCCGCCTGCGCAGGCGTGACGCCACGCTGCGCCTGATCGAGCGCGTGCTGGCGCTGCTTCTCCTCGTAGGCCTGCGCGTTGGCTTCGTGCTGCGGTGCCGCGGCGTTGCGCTGCGCCTGATCGAGCGCGTGCTGACGTTGCTTCTCCGCGTAGGCCTGCGCATTGGCTTCGCGCTGCGGCGCCTCGGCGTTGTGCTGCGCCTGGTCGAGCGCGTGCTGACGCTGCTTTTCCTGATACGCCTGCTCGTTGCGCGCGTCTTCGGCGGCACGTTGCGGCGCTTCCGCCTCGTTTTGCGCGCGCCGCAACGCGGTGCGTTCGTCGCGTTCACGGGCGCGCTGCGCACGCTGCTCGGCGTCGAGCGCGAGCTGTTCCTTGCGGATGTCCGCCTGCACGCTGCGCATCGCGTCGCGCGCGCGGTTCAGACAGTGATTGACGAAGAAGCGGCTGTAGCAGTTGTGTTGCGCGACAGCGAACTGATAGTTGTTGTCGTCGGTGCGCTGATTGAGCACCTGTTGCCGCTCGTCGAACGACTTGTCCAGCACGGCTACGTCACTTGCGCTTTGAGGGCCGTCGGCGGTTGCGGCGGCTTGCGGGCCCGAGCCCGCGACGGGCGCCGTACCTTGCGCCGGCGTCGCGCTTTGCGCCGCGGCCGACACCGGCACGACGAGCGCTGCGGCGATCACGCACGACGCGGCAGCCGTTAAAGCCGACCGACCGAACGAGCGCAAAGAAACCAGCGGCAATTGAGACGAACCCGGCAGTGAACCCGGCAGTGAACCTGACGCCAGCGAAGAGACCAGGCGGTTGAGGGACAAGGAGATTGGCAACGTCGTAGAGGGTCAACGGAACATGCCCGAAATTCTAACACCCCACGGTTGAGCCCTTTGGCATTTATGGCAAAATGCCCCGCTCTAGCAACCTGGTCGCGGCGCACGCCCGGCCTGTCCCGATTTGCCGCCCGCGCGCGGCCCATCACTGAGTCCGCAGGAACACCAAGACCTTATGACGGAAACCGTAGCACTCAAGATCGTCCAGCGCATCGCCACCGAACTGTCCGTCCAGCCGCGCCAGGTCGCGGCCGCAGTGGAACTTCTCGACGAAGGCGCGACCGTACCGTTCATTGCCCGTTATCGCAAGGAAGTGACCGACAATCTCGACGACACGCAACTGCGCAATCTCGAGGAACGGCTAGTCTATTTGCGCGAGCTGGAAGACCGGCGCGCGGCGATCATCGCGAGCATCGACGAACAGGGCAAGCTCACCGACGAGCTGCGCGGCGCGATCGAAGGCGCCGACAGCAAACAGGTGCTCGAAGACCTCTATCTGCCATACAAACCGAAGCGCCGCACGCGCGCGCAGATCGCGCGCGAAGCCGGCTTGCAGCCGCTCGCCGACGCGCTGCTCGGCAATCCGCTGCTCGATCCGCAAGCCGAAGCCGCGGCGTACGTGGACGCGGACAAAGGCGTCGCCGATGTGAAGGCCGCGCTCGACGGCGCGCGCGACATCCTTTCCGAACAGTTCGGCGAGACCGCCGAGCTGCTCGGCAAGCTGCGCGACTATCTGTTCAACCAGGGCGTGGTGTCATCGAAGGTCGTGGAAGGCAAGGAAACGGCGGAAGAAGAGAAATTCCGCGACTACTACGACTACACCGAAACGATTCGCACGGTGCCGTCGCATCGCGCGCTCGCACTGTTCCGCGGCCGCAATGCCGGCGTGCTGATGATCAAGCTCGGCCTCGGCGAAGAGCTCGACGCGCAGGTGCCGCACCCGGGCGAAGCGCTGATCGCGCGGCACTTCGGCATCGCCAATCAGAACCGCCCCGCCGACAAGTGGCTCTCCGACGTGTGCCGCTGGTGCTGGCGCGTGAAGGTGCAGCCGCACCTCGAAAACGAGCTGCTGACCAATCTGCGCGACGAAGCCGAACACGAAGCGATCCGCGTGTTCGCGCGCAATCTGAAGGACCTGCTGCTCGCGGCGCCGGCTGGTCCGAAGGCCGTGATCGGTCTGGATCCGGGCTTGCGCACCGGCGTGAAGGTGGCGGCGGTCGACCGCACCGGCAAGGTGCTCGCGACCGACACGATCTACCCGCACGAGCCGCGCCGCGACTGGGACGGCTCGCTCGCGAAGCTCGCGCGAATCGCCGCGCAAACGCAGGCCGAACTGATCAGCATCGGCAACGGCACCGCGTCGCGTGAGACGGACAAGCTCGCGAGCGAGCTGATCGCGCGTCACCCGGAGCTGAAGCTGCAGAAGATCGTCGTGTCCGAAGCCGGCGCGTCGGTGTACTCGGCGTCCGAGCTTGCCGCGAAGGAATTCCCCGCCATGGACGTGTCGCTGCGCGGCGCCGTGTCGATCGCGCGACGTCTGCAGGACCCGCTCGCCGAGCTCGTGAAGATCGAGCCGAAGGCGATCGGCGTCGGCCAGTATCAGCACGACGTGAACCAGCGCGAACTCGCGCGCTCGCTCGACGCGGTCGTCGAAGACTGCGTGAATGCGGTCGGCGTCGATGCGAACACCGCGTCGGTCGCGCTGCTCGCGCGGGTGTCGGGCTTAAACGCAACGCTCGCGCGCAACATCGTCGACTATCGCGATGCGAACGGGCCGTTCCCGTCGCGCGAGCATCTACGCAAGGTGCCGCGTCTCGGCGACAAGACCTTCGAGCAGGCTGCCGGCTTCCTGCGCATCAATAACGGCGAGAATCCGCTCGACCGTTCGTCGGTGCACCCGGAAGCGTATCCGGTCGTCCAGCGCATCCTCGCGAGGATCAGTAAGCAGGTCGGCGAAGTGCTCGGCAATCGCGACGCGTTACGCGGACTGTCACCCACCGAATTCGTCGACGAGCGTTTCGGTCTTCCAACCGTGCGCGACATCCTGGTCGAACTCGAGAAGCCGGGCCGCGATCCGCGTCCCGAGTTCAAGACCGCGACGTTCCGCGAAGGTGTCGAGAAGGTCAGCGATCTGATCCCGGGCATGGTGCTCGAAGGCGTCGTGACGAACGTCGCGGCGTTCGGCGCGTTCATCGACGTCGGTGTGCATCAGGATGGCCTCGTGCACGTGTCGGCGATATCGACGAAGTTCGTGAAGGACCCGCATGAGGTCGTGAAAGCCGGTCAGATCGTCAAGGTCAAGGTGCTCGAAGTCGACGTGAAGCGCCAGCGTATCGCACTGACGATGCGGCTCGACGACGAACCCGGCGCAGCGGCCGCGCGCAGCGGCGGCGGTGCGCAGCAGGATCGCGGTGGCTCGGGCGGCAGCTTCAATCGCGGCGGAGCGGGACGCGGCGCGCCGCAACGCTCGCGCGAACCGGAGCCGGGCGGCGCGATGGCGGCTGCGTTTGCAAAGCTCAAGCAGAAGTGAGCGTCACGGACCGGAGCCCGTCGTCGCACGCGCTCCGGTCCGTGACATGACCGCGTCGCGCGCTCAACCGCTTGCACGCGCGCCTGAACAAAAAGCCCACGCATTGCGTGGGCTTTTTGTTTGCGCTCCCGCACGTCACGCGCGAGCCGTCAAATCTCGATCTTCGTTCCCAGTTCCACGACCCGGTTAGCCGGGATGCTGAAGAAGTCGGTCGGCTTCGCGGCGTTCTGATGCATCCACGCGAACACACGCTCGCGCCATACCGACATGCCCGGCAATTGCGTCGGCACCACCGTTTCGCGCGCGAGGAAGAATGACGTGTCCATCAATTCGAAGGTCATGTCGTGCGTGCGGCCGACGTCGAGCAGCACCGCCTTCACGTCGGGCGTTTCGTTAAAGCCGTAGGCTGCCTTCACCAGCCACAGGCCACCGTTCATGTCCTTCACGGTCACGCGATCGGCGTCCTTCACGTACGGAATGTCGCGCGTGACGAAAGTCAGAAAGATCGTGCGCTCGTGCAGCACCTTGTTGTGTTTCAGATTGTGCAGCAGACTCACCGGCACCAGCGAATCGCTGCCGGTCAGATAGATCGCGGTGCCCGACACCCGATGCGGCGGATGCGCGAGCAGGCCTTGCAGGAACGGCATCAGCGGAATACCGTCGGCGGCCGTGCGTTCCTTCACGATCATCCTGCCCTTGAACCACGTCATCAGCAGGAAGAACAGCAGGCCGCCGATGCACAGCGGCAACCAGCCGCCCTCTTCGACCTTCAGCAGGTTCGCGCCGAAAAAGCCCAGGTCGACCACCATGAACACGCCGATGATGAGCCCAACCAGCAGTTTGTTCCAGTTCCACACGTTCACCATCACGACGCAGGCAAGGATCGTCGTGATCACCATCGTTGCCGTCACCGCGATACCGTACGCGGCCGCCAGATTGTCGGAACTCTTGAACGCGATCACGATGCACAGGATGATGAACAGCAGCATCCAGTTCACGACCGGCACATAGATCTGCCCGATCGCGAGTTCGGACGTGTGCAGGACCTTCATGCGTGGCACGTAGCCGAGCTGGATCGCCTGGCTCGTCAGCGAGTACGCGCCCGAAATCACCGCCTGCGACGCGATCACCGTCGCGACCGTCGACAGCACGACGAGCGGCAACAACGCCCAGTCCGGCGCGAGCAGGAAGAACGGATTTTCGATCGCCTTTGGGTCGTGCATCAGCAACGCGCCCTGGCCAAAGTAGTTCAGCACGAGCGAAGGCATCACGAGCACGTACCACGCCATGCGGATCGGCTGCGCGCCGAAGTGGCCCATGTCCGCGTACAGCGCCTCCGCGCCGGTCAGCACCAGCACGACCGAGCCGAGCACCACGTAGGCCTGCAGCACGTGCGCGGCCATGAACGTGTACGCGTAGTAGGGATTGAGCGCCTGGATCACATTCGGCGACTGCATGATGTGCCACAGGCCGAGCACGGCGAGCACGAGGAACCAAAGCGTCATGATCGGCCCGAACAGACGGCCGACCGTGGCCGTGCCGTGCCGCTGGATCCAGAACAGCACGATCAGGATCACGACGGTCAGCGGAATCACCAGATGCGCCAGATGCGGCGCGGCGATTTCGAGACCTTCGACCGCCGAGATCACCGAGATTGCCGGCGTGATCACCGCGTCGCCGTAAAACATGCAGGCGCCGAAGATGCCGAGCATCATCAGAAGGCCGGCCATTTTCGATTTCTGATCGACCGAGCGCATCGCCAGCGCCATCAGCGCGAGGACGCCGCCCTCGCCGTTGTTGTCGGCGCGCATTACGAACAGCACGTACTTGACGCCGACCACGATCACGATTGCCCAGAACAGCAGCGAAATAACGCCAAGGATCGACTGATCGGTCAACGGGATGCCGTGCGACGGACTGAAGGCTTCCTTCAGCGCGTACAACGGGCTCGTACCGATGTCGCCGAACACCACTCCGATCGCGGCAATCGCAAGGGAAGGCAGTGGCTGTTTGTGTACGTGATTGTTATCTGTCATGGACGCGAGGAAATCCGTTCCGGGGCGGAAAAAACGACCGCTATTTTAAACTGCCCATCCGGTACCGCCCGGCTTGTTGTGGATACGCCACGTGGATGTCCGCGCAGTGTAGCACTGCGATATGGACGCGCCTGTCGCGGTGCGGACGTCCTGGCGCCGCGCGTGACGCATAAAAAAACGGAGCCCGACTGGGCTCCGTTTTGTGACACCGCGATGACGCACGAGATCCGATGCGACAAAGCGTGAGGCGCGCGGCTTCGCGTCAATTGTCCGACGCCTCATCGGCCTGGGCGATGCCGCGCTTGATCCACGCGCCGAGGTTATGCGGACGCACCGTGTCCCACTCCTCGAACGGCTGATGAATCCACGGGTTGGTCGGCAGATACTGCACGTGGTAATCGGGCTTCACCTTCGAGCAGCCCTTGTACCACAGCACGGCCGAGCGCACCGCGGTGATGGCCGGATAGCGTTCCTTCAGATGCTGCTGCACGCGCGCGAGCGTGACGCCCGAATCGACGAGGTCGTCGACGAGCAGCACGTTACCGTGCAGTTCGCCGCGCGTCATCGTGATGTATTGCGCGATGTCGAGTTCGCCCTGCTGCGTGCCCGCTGCCTCGCGATAAGAGCTCGTTGCCAGAATCGCCAACGGCAGATCGTAGATACGCGACAGCTGGTCGCCGACGCGCAGACCGCCGCGCGCGAGGCACAGGATCTTGTCGAACTTCCAGCCCGATTCGTGCACGGCAAGTGCGAGCATCTCGATCAACCGGTGATATTCGTCCCAGCCGACCCACAGGTTCTTGTCGTCGTTGCGCGGATCTTTCATCGCGATCATGGGTACACCTTGCATCGCTTAGACCTTGAACGGATGACGCAGCAGAATCGTTTCGTCGCGGTCCGGACCGGTGGAGACCATGTCGATCGGAATGTCCGCGACTTCCTGCACGCGCGTCAGGTACGCACGCGCGTTGGCGGGCAGCTTGTCCCACTCCTTGATGCCGACCGTGCTTTCCTTCCATCCCGCAAAGGTTTCGTAGACCGGTACGCAGCGCGCGACTTCGGTCGCGCCGCGCGGCAGCAGATCGACGTTGTGGCCGTCGATCGTGTAGCCGACGCACAGCTTCACTTCGTCGAGACCGTCGAGCACGTCGAGTTTGGTCATGCACAGCCCCGTCACGCCGTTGATCTGGATCGAGCGACGCAGCGCGGAGACGTCGAGCCAGCCGGTGCGGCGCGGACGGCCGGTGACCGAGCCGAATTCCTTGCCGACGGTGGCGAGTTCGAGGCCGATCGGGTCCTGGCGCGAGGCATTGTCTGCATCGTACAGTTCGCTCGGGAACGGGCCCGAACCGACACGCGTGCAGTACGCCTTCGTGATGCCGACGATGTAGTTGAGCTTCTGCGGACCGACGCCCGCGCCCGCCGTCGCGGCGCCCGCGACGCAGTTGCTCGAGGTGACGAACGGATAGGTGCCATGGTCGATGTCGAGCAGCGTGCCCTGCGCGCCTTCGAACAGCAGGTTGCCGCCGTTCGCGTTGACGTCGTAGAGACGGCGCGACACGTCGGTGACCATCGGCTTCAGTCGGTCGGCATAGCTCAGCATCGTGTCGAGCGTTTGCTGGAAGTCGACCGCGGCAGCGCCGAGGTACTGCGTGAGCACGAAGTTGTGATAGTCGAGGTTTTCGCGCAAACGCTCGGCGAAGGCTGGCGCGTCGAACAGGTCCTGCACGCGCAGGCCGCGGCGCGCGACCTTGTCTTCGTAGGCCGGGCCGATGCCGCGGCCGGTCGTGCCGATCTTGCTCGCGCCGCGGCGCGCTTCGCGGCCCTGGTCGATCGCGATGTGGTACGGCAGGATCAGCGTGGTGGCTTCGGAAATGAACAGGCGCTTCTGGACGTCGATGCCGGCGGCTTCGAGTTCGCCGATTTCCTTGAACAGCGCTTCCGGCGACAACACGACGCCATTGCCGATGTAGCACGCGACGCCGGGATGCATGATGCCGGACGGAATCAGACGCAAGATGGTTTTCTTGCCGCCGATGATAAGCGTGTGACCGGCATTGTGACCGCCCTGGAAGCGAACGACGCCCTGAGCGTGGTCCGTCAGCCAGTCGACGATCTTGCCCTTGCCCTCATCACCCCATTGGGTACCCACGACGACGACGTTGCGCCCGGGGTTCACATTCACTGCGCTGGCAGACATGTTGTTTCGTAAGCTGGTTAAAAACGTATTTTACCTAGGTTCGCGGAAGCTTCCGGAATTTTTCCGTTTCCGCTCAACGGTATGCACGTTATGTTGAGTATCGGGAGGGATGCGCGGCCGCGCGCGATTCGGGCGGTGGTTGCGCCGCCCTCGGGCGAACGTCGGGGGATGGGGCCCCGGCAGCGTAGATCGGAACGCGCGGCTCAAGCGCGCGGTTCAACCACCCATGCGCCATTGCGCTCGACCAGCACCCGGTCGAACGCGAATTCATCGAGATCGTGCTTGTGGCCAGGCAGCGCCTGGATTACCACTTCACCGCCATCGCGCAATGCCGCGACCGCCACGCGCAACGCTTCGTCGTGCCGCCACGGCGCGAGGATCGCGCTGCTGCGCGCTTCGACCGGCGAGATCCGCGCGACTTCGCGCAGATCCAGCGAAAAGCCGGTTGCCGCGCGAGCGCGGCCATAGGCCTGACCGACGTGGTCGTAACGGCCGCCGCGCGCGACCGCGTTCGGCACGCCGTCCACGTAAGCGGAGAACATCACGCCGCTGTGGTACGCGTAGCCGCGCAGATCGGCGAGGTCGATCATCACTTCGGCGCCGTCGACCTGGCTCGCGAGGAACGCGAGGTCGTCGAGCGCGCGGGCGATCGCCGGTGAATTCGGCAGACGCGCGCGGGCCTCTTCGAGCACCGACGCGTCGCCGTACAGCGTCGGCAGCGCGCGCAGCGCATCGCGAATCACCGGCGAGAATTGCGCGGTCATCTCGACGAGGCGCGGCACGTCCTTGCCGGCCAGCGCGTCGTAGAGCGCCTGGCCGAGTTCCTCGGCGGCCGGCTCGGCTTCGATCAGCGCCGCCAGCACGCCCGCGTGACACAGGTCCAGACGCACCTTCGCGAGGCCGGCGAGACGCAGCGCGTCGAGCATCAGCTGCTGGATTTCGAGGTCCGCTTCGAGCCCCGCGTGGCCGTAGATTTCCGCACCGATCTGGATCTGCTCACGCGTCGCATGCAGGCCGCGCGGGCGCGTATGCGCGACGTTGCCCGCATAGCAAAGACGCGTGACGCCCTGGCGGTTCAGCAGATGCGCGTCGATGCGCGCGACCTGCGGCGTGATGTCGGCGCGCAGACCGAGCGTGCGGCCCGACAGCTGATCGACGAGCTTGAAGGTGCGCAGATTCAGATCGTGCCCACCGCCCGTCAGCAGCGACTCGAGGTATTCGAGCAGCGGCGGCATCACCATCTCGTAGCCGTACGAGCGGAAACGGTCCAGCAAATGACGCCGCAATTCTTCGATCTTGCGGGCCTCCGACGGCAGCACGTCGGCGATATTCTCAGGAAGCAACCAGGTCGACATCGATACAGTCCTACGGCGTTGAACACGGCGTCTTGCAGCGCCGATGATGAGTGTGAATGACGTATAGCGGCTTGATTCTGGCGGCTGACACAGACGCTCGGGCGGCGTTTCGCGGCACGCGCGCGACGCGCGGCGGCGTGACAGGTCAGTAGGCGTTTTGCTCGGGCCGGCAAAACACGCCGCAACACGCGGCGTTCGTCAGACGAGCAAGCCGGCTTCAGGTCGCGATGAACAGTAGAACCAGCCCGAGCAACATCACGATGAGCCCTCCGACACGAATCTGATGCGGCGGTCGTTCCGCTATTTTACGGAACGTGTCGCGCCAGGCGGTTGGAAAAACGAACGGAAACATCCCCTCGATAATCAGCATCAGCGCGATCGCGAGCAATAACGAACCAGCTATGTCCATGCGAGTGAAGCGGCCGCGATGCGGATGCCGCGGCCTTCGGTAATCAGCGTTTGCGCGCAGCAGGCGCGGAAGCGTCCGGGGCGACGCCGCGGGTCGGGCTACGCATGAAGCGGAAGAACTCGCTACTGGAGTCGACCACGATCAGGTCGCCCGGCTTGAAGGTCTTCCGGTACGCCTGCATGCTTTGATAAAACTGGTAGAACTGCGGATCCTTGCCGAACGCTTCGGCAGCGATCTCCGCGGCCTTTGCATCGCCTTCGCCGCGAATGCCCTGCGCCTGCGCGAGGCCGTCGGCGAGCACCGCCTGCTGCTTCGCGAGCGCGTCCGCGCGGATCTGGTTCGCTTCGGCGGCGCCCTTCGCTCGCTCGTCCGCCGCGACCTGCTTGCGCGCGGCGATCATGCGCTTGAATACCGAGTCGGCCACCGCTGCCGGGAAATCGACGCGCGTGAGTTGCACATCCACGACCGATACGCCGAGCGATGCCGCGCCCTTGTCCATCGCACCGCGAGCCTGTTCGGCGATCGCCGGTTGTTTGGCGAGCGCATCGGACAGCGTGAACTTGCCGAACGCGTCGCCGAGCGCGCCGCGCGACAGCAGCGCGAGCCGGTCGGGCAGACTCTGCGGATCACCCTTCGTTTCGGCGATCAGCTTCAGCGGATCGGTCACGCGGAACTTGATCACCGGGTTGACCAGCAGATCGGCTTTGTCGGACGTGACGTAATGATCTTCGTCGGGTGCGTCGAGCGACTGGATGCGATTGTCGACGAACGCGACCGTTTGCAGCGGCGGCGGCAGCTTCACGTGCAGCCCCGGGCCGAGCAGCGTGGGCGTCGCGTCGCCGCGCGCGGACAACACAGCCATATGCCGTTGATCGACGACGAACACCATCGACGATGCCGCGAACAGCACGATGACGACCGCGACGACGAGCGCAATGATTCGGTTCATATTCTTGTGCGCTCCTTATTGAACGTCGTCTTCGCGCATGCGATTGCGGAACGCTTCGCGCGAGCGCAGCGACGCGGCGCTCGGCCGGCTCGCTGGCGCAGGCGCGGAAGCGGCGGGTGCGGATGCGCCATCGGCGGCGGAGCCTGCCGCGGCACCGGTCTCAGCGGCCGACGCGGCCGACGGCGCGGCCGCACTCGCCGCTTGCGGCGCGCCCGCGACAGCAGGACCCGAAGCGGCGGCGCCCGCCGCCGCCGCCTGGCGTTCGCGGTTCTGCTCGACGAGCCTGTCGAGCGGCAGATACAGCACGTTGTTGCCGTTCTTCGCGTCGACGAACACCTTGGTCGCGTTCGCGTAAATCTGCTGCATGGTTTCCATGTACAGGCGGAAGCGCACGACGGCCGGCGCCTTCGCGTATTGGGCGTAGACCTGGTTGAAGCGCTCGGCCTCGGCCTGCGCCTGCGCGACCGTGGTCTGGCTATAGGCTTTGGCTTCCTGGACCTGACGATCGACGTCGGCCTGCGCGCGCGGCAGAAGATCGCCCGCATAAGCCTGCGCATCGCGTTTCGCGCGTTCGTTTTCGTCGTGCACCTTCGCAGCGTCGGCGAACGCCGGTTGCACCTGCTCGGGCACCTGCACGCTCTGGATCGTCACGCCCGTGACTGCCAGACCGGACTGGTACTGATCGAGCGATTGCTGGATCGCCGCGATCAGCTGCTGGCGCAAAGTTTCGTGATCCTGATCGAGGATATCGCTAGTGCTCTGCGCGCCGACGATGCCGCGCACCGCCGCCTGCGCGGCGTGCATCACGCTCTGATCGGGATCGACGCTGCGAAACAGAAAGTCGTTGGGCTTGCGCACCTGGTACTGCACGGCGAAGCGCACGTCGACGATGTCGCCGTCGTGCGTGAGCATTGAAGCATCCTTCACGTTCGCGAGACGCACCACATTGCTACGGCCGATCTCGACCTGGCGGATCTGCTCGACATTGACGAACTCGTGGGACTCGAACGGAAACGGCAGACGCCAGTGCACGCCCGGCGCCGCGGTATAGCGATACTTGCCGAACTGCAGCACGACGGCCGCCTGGCCATCCTGCACGACGAACACGCCGCTGCCGAGATAGATCGCGATCAGCACGCCGATCACGATGCCGACGCCGATGCGCGCGCCACGGCCGTTGTCAGGACGGCCACCGCCGACACCGCCGCCCCTGCGCCCGAAAATCCGGGACAGACGGCGATTGAATTCGCGCCACATTTCGTCCAGGTCGGGCGGACCTTCACCGTCGCGTGCCGGTCGCTTCGGATCGTTCGGCCGTTGCCGGTCGCCGTTGCCATCGCCCCGGCCCCAACGCGGATCGTTCAGTGAAAGCAAGGCGCGCATACGCAGCCAGATACTCCGCTCGTTGTAATCGTTCACCTGTGTTCGTTCACCAGAGTAGACAGCGGGTCAGTGCAATTTTGGAACGGGTCAGTGCCCGAGTTCTGGAACCTTGTGGTCGTCGCGCAGTTGCGCCGCGCGGTCATCGTGCGGCATGTCGGCAAGCGGTTCGGCTGTAGCGATTTCGGCGATGGCAGCGCGCAATGCATCCAGCCCCTGCCCGGTGCGCGCGCTCAAAAAGACGCGCGAAATATTACCATACTCGTCCCGCTCGACCGCGTCGCCACGGGCTGCCAGCTCTGGCACCGCGTCAATCTTGTTGAACACGAGCACCTGACGGATCGTGTCCGCGCCGATCGCGTGCAACACCTCGTTGACCTGATCGATCTGGTCGAGCCGCACCGCGCTCGATGCATCGACGACATGCAGCAGCAGGTCCGCGTGAATGGTTTCCTCGAGCGTCGCGCGGAACGCGGCGACGAGCTGGTGCGGCAGCTCGCGGATGAAACCGACGGTATCGGACACCACCACCTGCCCCGCTTCGTCGCCCAGATACACGCGCCGCGAAGTGGTATCGAGCGTGGCGAACAACTGGTCGGCGGCATACGCCTGCGCCTTGGTCAGCGCGTTGAAGAGCGTCGATTTGCCGGCGTTCGTGTAGCCGACGAGCGACACCGACATCGTCTGGTTGCGATTCCGCGCCCGGCGTTGCGTGCCATGCTGGCGGCGCAGCTTGTCGAGGCGGATCTTGAGCGCCTTGATGCGCTCGCCGATCAGCCGGCGGTCGGTTTCGAGCTGCGTCTCGCCTGGACCGCGCAATCCGATACCGCCCTTCTGACGTTCGAGGTGGGTCCACGCGCGAATCAGCCGGGTCGACAGATATTGCAGCTGCGCGAGTTCGACCTGCAGCTTGCCTTCGTGGCTGCGCGCGCGCTGCGCGAAAATGTCGAGGATCAGACTGGTGCGATCTACCACGCGCCGATTAAGCGCCCGCTCCAGATTGCGCTGCTGCGCAGGCGCCAGAGCATGGTTGAAGATCACGAGTTCGATGTCGTTTGCTTCGCACGCAAGGCGCAATTCTTCGGCCTTGCCGCTGCCGACGAACATCTTCGCGTCGGGACTGGAACGGCGTCCGGTGAGGGTGACCAGGGGGTTCGCGCCCGCGCTTTGCGCGAGCAGGCTGAGTTCTTCGAGACTGGCTTCGAAATCGATCTTGCCGAAGTCGATGCCAACGAGCGCTGCATTGATCAAATTGGAGGGTATCAAAATGACGCGGCCGGGAGTGATCGCCAACGGGCGACAGTGTGCCGGCCGCGGCGAGGGTTAGGACTGTTCGGAATCCGGGTGGAAATTCACCGGACGGGCAGGCACGACCGTCGAAATGGCGTGCTTGTAGACCATCTGGGTGACCGTATTCCGGAGCAACACGACGTACTGGTCGAACGATTCGATGTTCCCTTGAAGCTTGATGCCGTTGACCAGGTAGATCGACACCGGCACATGCTCTTTACGCAGTGCGTTCAAAAACGGGTCTTGTAACAATTGCCCTTTGTTGCTCATAGCAAACTCCGTATTTTTTTGCAGGTTGACTGAATTGACGGCGAAGAAAAAGAGATCCGCCGCCAACCGCTACACTATAGCTGATTTTCATTTCGACGCGCGGGCCTGGGACCCCCGGCCAAACCCAGCATACACGCGGGTTTCAGCCCAGGTTCAAGACCAGCTTCAGCTTGCTTCAGCCTTTGTCCGCGTAAGGGTTCGTCGACGATCTGAACTCTATTCGCAATGGAGTCCCCGTCAGCTTGAAAGTTTCCCGGAAGCGATTTTCGAGGTACCGCTTATACGTGTCGGTGATCGCGTCGAGCGCATTGCCGTGAATCACGATAATCGGCGGATTCTGTCCGCCCTGGTGTGCGTAACGCAGCTTCGGACGCACTGGACCGCGACGGCGCGGCTGCTGGAATTCGACCGCCTCGATCAGCGCGCGCGTCAGCTTCGGCGTCGGCAGCTTCGACATCGCGGCCGTGTACGCGTCGTCGACCGAACGCATCAGCGGCCCGATTCCGGTTTTTTCCGCGGCGGAAATGAAATGGAATTTGGCGAAGTCCAGAAATTTTAGTTTGCGTTCGAGGTCGGCTTTGGTGCGCTCGCGCACATGCGGATCGAGACCGTCCCATTTGTTCACGCCAACCACCAGCGCGCGGCCCTGCTCGACGACGAAGCCAGCGATGTGCGCATCCTGATCCGAGATGTCCTGACGCGCGTCGAGCAGCAGGATCACGACGTTCGCATCGGAGATCGACTGCAGCGTCTTCACGACCGAGAACTTTTCGATCGCCTCGAACACCTTGCCGCGGCGGCGCAGGCCGGCCGTGTCGATCAGCGTATACGGCTTGCCGTTGCGCTCGAAATCGACGTAGATCGAGTCGCGCGTAGTGCCGGGCATGTCGAACGCGATCACGCGCTCTTCGCCGACCAGCGCATTGATCAGCGTCGACTTACCAACGTTCGGCCGGCCGACGATGGCGATCTTCACGCCGCGCGCTTCCTTGTCTACCTCGCTCTCTTCCGGCTGACCGGCATACGCGACTTCGAGCGCCTCGTTGATCATGTCGGTGACGCCGTCGCCGTGCGCGGCCGAAATCGCGCGCGGATCGCCGAGACCGAGTTCGTAGAAGTCGGCCGCGACGTTGGCGTACTTCATGCCCTCGGCCTTGTTCACGACGAGGAAGATCGGCCGGCCAACCTTGCGCAGATAGTCGGCGATCGACTTGTCCTGCGGCGCGAGACCGTTGCGCCCATCGACGATGAACACGACGACGTCCGACTCCTCGACCGCCTGGCGGGTCTGGCGCGCCATCTCGTGCAGGATGCCGTCTTTCGCGACCGGCTCGAAGCCGCCGGTGTCGACGACCAGATACGGCCGCTCGCCGGCGCGTCCTTCGCCGTAATGGCGATCGCGCGTGAGACCGGGCAGATCGGCAACCAGCGCGTCACGCGAACGCGTAAGGCGGTTGAACAGCGTGGATTTCCCCACATTGGGGCGCCCAACGAGGGCAATAACGGGTTTCATCTGATGTTGTTCACGGTGAAACGCGGGATCGCAACCGATCGCGCGCGTAGCGACGCCAGGCGGCCGCCACGGGGTGGCGTTCTGACGAAATTATCACGAATTCAGCCTGCTCCGGATGCGCGATCGATATGCGCATCCGGGCGGACGGGCGTGGGCTGCACAGACGCCGCCGGGGGCGCCTGCTTCAGACCGGGCTGCTCGACGGCTGACGCGCTCGTGTTCGAGGGCGTCTTTAATTTGCAAGGCCGTCGACGAAGCGCACGCGCCGCCTTGCATGCCGGCGGCCACAGCCTCGATCCGAGTTGCCGGACCAGCCCGTCCGGCGATTTTTTCTATTGAGCCTGCCCGATCACGCGACGGGCAGCGTGGCAACCCGACGCAGGAGCCGCACGCCAAAGCCGGTGCAGACTTCAATTAAAAAGCGCGCGGCCGGCAAAGCCGGCCTGCGCGCCCGACATCATTGATAGCGATCAGCGCGGACGATAGCCGAACAGGCCGCCGTCGCGCGTCTGTACGACCAGCGTGTCGCCGGCCAGCACCGGCGCCGCGGTAATCGCGCTGCCGTCGGTCTTCACTCGTGCGACGAGCGTGCCGTCGACGGTCGACAGGAAATGCACGAAGCCCTTGTAGTCGCCGAACACGGCCGCGCGGCCGAGCAGCGTCGGCACGCTCAGGTCGCGGTTCTTCAGCGTGTCGTTCTTCCACAGCACCGAGCCGTTGTTCACGTCGAATGCGGACACGACCGACCAGTCGTCGGCGGCGACCACGCTGCGCTCATCCTGCGCGAGGCCGGTCGTGCTCGAGAACGGCTTGCCCCACAGCGCGCGGCCCGAGTTGGCGTCGAAACAGCCAATCTGGCCCTGGAACGTCACCGCGCAGGTCTCCGAACCCACCAGCGTGGGCGGGCCGGTCACGTCGTTGATACGCTCGACCTCGGTCACGCCCTTCGGATACGACACCGGCGTCTGCCAGTAGGCGTCGCCCGTCTGCAAGTTGATCGCGGCGAACGAGCCGCCCGGGAAGCCGGCCAGCACGGCCGCGTCACCTGCGAACGTCATGCCCGACGACACGCGCAGGTTCAGCGGCACCGCGCGGTTGCGGAAGTTCCACTTCTGCTCGCCGGTTTGCGCGTTGAACGCGACGATCTGGCCGTCGATCGTGCGCACGATCACGAGGCCGTTGCCGACGAGCGGCGGCGTAATGATCTCGCCCGGCGCCTTCGCGGTCCACAGCTGCTTGCCGTCCGCGCCTAGCACGTACACGTCGCCCTTCAAGCCACCGACCGCGGTGAGCGTGCCATCGCTGCCGACGCCCGCCGACAGATCATCGTGCAACTTGACGCGCCACACGTCCTTGCCCGTTTGCGCGTCGATCTTGGCGACCGTGCCATTCGTGCCGGCAGCATACACGGCATTGCCGACCGCAACCGGCGAGAACAGGTAGCGGCCCGCCTTGCCGACGCTCGCCGACCAGGACTGCTGCACGTCGAGCACGGGTTTGAACTCGGTGAGCGGCGTCGGCACACGGCGCTCGTCTTTCGTGGATGAGCAAGCCGCCAGCGTGAGAACGGTCATCGCACAGATAACGGGCACGGCGTAACGTTTCAGCAGATTCATCGGTGGACGAAGCATTCAGGAAAATGGATTAAAGGAGACCGCCTTGCGGTCGTGGCTCGCGGCGCGCCGCGCGGGACGCTCAGCCGCCAAGCGCATCCAGCTTGAACTGGATCAGCTGGCGCGCCGAACTGTCGCTGTTCGACAGCGAGTCGAGCGCGAGCTTGTAGGCCGCGCGCGCGTCGTCGCGCTTGCCCTGGGCGGCGAGCAGGTCGCCGCGGCGGTCCGCCACGACGCCCTTGAAGGCATCGGATTGTGGCTCGGCCAGGAGCGCGAGGCCCTGGTCGTATGCCTTGTCGTCGAGCAGCAGCGATGCCATGCGCAGCTTCGCGATCTGCTTGAACTCGTCGTCCTTCGCGTGATCGATCGTCCATTGCAGCTGCGCTTTCGCGCCGGCTTCGTCGCCAGCGGCGTACAGCGCCTTGGCGGCGCCGAGCGCGGTCATCTGCGCGTAGGCAGTACGGCCGAACTTGTCTTCCATGTCGGCGGCGACGCGCGCAATCTGCGCCTTATCGCCCGATGCCGCGGCTTGCTGAACCTGGTCATACAGCACCGCGGCTTCCGCGGCCTGACGACGCTGCCAGAAATTCCAGCCGTTCCAGCTCGCGCCTGCCAGCAACACCACCAGCACGATCCACGTGGTCGCATTGCCCCACCGTGTCCACCATGCCTTCAGACTTTCAATCGATTCTTGTTCGTCGTGGTAACTCATCGCCCGGCGATTTCCTCATTCTTGCTACGTGTGCGTGTCGAGCCAGCCGGCCCAACGACATCGCGATCAGTCGTCGCCGTCTTCGGCGGATGCAACCATCGCATTGATTAGATATTCGGTCAAGTCTTCGGCGGGCACGTTCTGTTGCTCGTTCTTACGGCCGTGGGCTTGCGTATCGCGCAGCGGTTTCACGCCGACAGTGCCGTTGGCGATCTCATCTTCGCCGAGCACGACCGCGAACGCGGCGCCGCTCGCGTCGGCGCGCTTCATCTGCGACTTGAAGCTTGCCGACTGACCGTCCGCGCTGCAATGCAGGATCACGTCGAGACCGGTATCGCGCAGACGTTCGGCGATGATGAACGCCTGCTCCCGCGCGGTGTCGCCCTGATGGACCACGTACACGTCGCAACCTTCGTCTTCCGGCACGAGCTGTTCTTCCTTCAGCAGCTCGAGAATCCGCTCGACGCCCATCGCCCAGCCGCACGCAGCCGTCGGCTTGCCGCCGAGCTGTTCGATCAGCGGATCGTAGCGGCCGCCCGCCGCGACCGTGCCTTGCGCGCCGAGTTTGTCGGTCACCCACTCGAACACGGTCAGATTGTAGTAATCGAGACCGCGCACGAGACGCGGATTGATCGTGAACGGAAGGTTGTTCGCCTTCAGCAGACGCTGCAGAGCTTCGAAGTGCGCGCGCGATTCTTCCCCAAGAAAATCGATCAGCTTCGGCGCGTTCCGCGCAACCTCCTGCAGCGCAGGATTCTTCGTATCGAGCACGCGCAGCGGGTTCGTATAGAGACGGCGCTTCGCGTCTTCGTCGAGCACGTCCATGTGCTTTTCGAGATACGCGATCAGTTCGACACGGTGCGCGGCGCGCTCTTCAGCGAGGCCCAACGAGTTGATTTCGAGCTTGATGCCAGTCAGACCGAGATCGTCCCACAGACGCTGGCACATCATGATGATTTCCGCGTCCGCATCCGGACCCGCGAAACCGAGCGCCTCGACACCGACCTGGTGGAACTGGCGATAACGGCCGCGCTGCGGACGCTCGTGACGGAACATCGGACCGATATACCACAGCCGCTTCGGGCCATCGTACAGCATGTTGTGTTCGATCGACGCGCGCACCACGGCCGCCGTGTTTTCCGGGCGCATCGTCAGGTTTTCGCCGTTCAATGCGTCGGTGAAGCTGTACATCTCTTTTTCGACGATGTCGGTCACTTCGCCGATACCGCGTGTGAACAGCTGCGTATGCTCGACGATCGGCGTGCGGATATTCTGGTATCCGTACGAACGCAGCATCGACTTGACGGTGGTTTCAAAAAATTCCCAGAGCCCGGCTTCCTGCGGAAGGATGTCGTTCATGCCCTTCACGCCAGACAGCTTCTCGAGCTTATTCTTCTGTTCAGTCATCTGTGTTTCGATAGCCGGTATTTAGTTGAGCGCGTCGGCGCGGCCATAGCGGCGCTCGACGTAGTCGCTCACGATTTGCTGGAATTCTTGCGCGATGTTCTCGCCGCGCAGCGTCTTCACCTTTTCGCCGTCGACGAACACCGGCGCGGCCGGATTCTCGCCCGAGCCCGGCAGGCTGATGCCGATATTCGCCTGCTTCGATTCGCCCGGACCATTGACGATGCAGCCCATCACCGCGACGTGCATCTGCTCGACGCCGGGATACTGGTCGCGCCACACCGGCATCTGCTGACGCAGATAGGTCTGGATCTGCGACGCGAGTTCCTGGAACAGCGTGCTCGTGGTGCGGCCGCAGCCGGGGCACGCGATCACCATCGGCGTGAACGACCGGAGGCCCATGGTCTGCAGAATTTCCTGACCGACGATCACTTCGCCTGTGCGCGACGCGCCCGGTTCCGGCGTCAGCGAAATACGGATCGTATCGCCGATGCCCTGCTGCAGCAGAACCGACAGCGCCGCGGTCGACGCGACGATGCCCTTCGAGCCCATGCCCGCTTCGGTCAGGCCAAGATGCAGCGCGAAATCGCAACGGCGCGCGAGTTCGCGGTACACGGCAATCAGATCCTGCACGCCGCTGACCTTGCACGACAGGATGATCTGGTCGCGGCCGAGGCCGAGTTCGACCGCACGTTCCGCCGAGCCGATCGCCGACTGGATCAGCGCTTCGTACATCACGCTTTGCGCTTCCCACGGAGTGGCGCGCGAGCCGTTTTCGTCCATCATCTTCGCGAGCAGATCCTGGTCGAGGCTGCCCCAGTTCACGCCGATGCGCACCGGCTTGTCGTATTTGACCGCCGTCTCGATCATCTGCGCGAACTGCGTGTCGCGCTTCGCGCCGTGCCCGACGTTGCCCGGATTGATCCGGTACTTCGACAGCGATTCCGCGCAGCCCGGATAGTCGCGCAGCAGCAGGTGGCCGTTGTAGTGGAAGTCGCCGACGAGCGGCACCATCACGCCCATGCGGTCGAGTTGCTCGCGGATCGCCGGCACGGCCGCCGCCGCTTCCGGCGTATTCACGGTGATACGCACCAGTTCGGACCCGGCTTGCGCCAGTTCCTTGATCTGAATAGCGGTGCCGATCGCGTCGGCGGTGTCGGTGTTGGTCATCGACTGCACGCGCACCGGCGCATCGCCGCCGACGGTCACGAGCTGACCGCCCCAGCGGACGTTGACCGCATGCGACTTGCGCCGCATCGCGGGGCCGCCGAACACCGGCTCGTCTGAAACGATCTTGCTACAGGATTGGGATTGAGCTTCGGTTTGCATCGAAAAACCCATTTACGCCGCACGCGCTATGCAAAAACGCAGCGCCTGAATTGAAAAAGCGCCGCGGACCGGTTGACCGCGGCGCGTACCGTATCTGTCAAGGCAGCGCAAAGCGCGCCACGTTGCCCTTGGCTGTCGCATATTTCGACGGATCGACCGGCTGGCCGTCGAGCGTCACCGACTCGAGACCCGCCTTGTTGCCGACCGTGACCTTGAACGGACCGACACCCGTCACTTGCTTCGGATCGCCGGCATGCACGAGGCCGGAGAACAGTTCCTTGCCGTTCTTGTCACGCACGCTGAACCAGCTGTCCTGCGTCACGCGCAGCGCGACGACCGCCTCGCCGAGCGCTGGCGTGACCGCCGGTGCCGACGCGTTCGCCACGACCGCCGGTGCATTTGCGCTCCCCATGGCGGCCTGTGCCTGAGCCTGCGAGCCGGCCTTCGGTGCCGCGGCCGTCGGTGCCGGCGTTGCCGCTGTATTCGCTGCCGGGGCCGAGCCCGGCGCGGTGCCAGTGGCAAGCGGAGCCGGCATCGGCGTTGCCGACGCAGACACCGCATTATCCGCGCTCGCCGCGTTGTCAGCCGTGGCCGCCGCGTCCGGCGCCGATGCCCCTTCCGCCGCCGTCGCCGGACCCTGAGCGACCGCGCCCGAAGCCGCCGTGTCGCTGATAGTCGAACCATTCGCGCTTGCCTTCAGGCGCGCGAGCCACGCGGACGAATCACCGCCGTTAGTGCGCCACATCCCGAGTGCGATGACCGCGACGACGATCGCCGCAATGCCCCACAGCCACGAACGGCTCTTATGCCCGCTGTCGCCGAGCGACAGCGAAACCTTGCCGCGCGGCAGATCCTTGCCCGATGACGCCGGCATCGACAGATTCGGCGCCGGCACGCCCTTCTCGCGACGCAGCGCAGCCGTAAAAGGCGCCGGATCGGCGCCCAGCATTTTCGCGTAGCTGCGCACGACGCCGAGTGCGAACGTCGTGTCCGGCAGATGGCTGACGTCGCCCGCCTCGAGCGCGCTCAGCTTGACGACCGACACCTTCAGCCGCGCCGACACGTCCTCGATAGTCCAGCCTTTCGACTCGCGCAACTGGGTCAAGCGCGCGCCAACCGCTGCCAACGAATCAAGGGCCGGCTGCACGACAGGCTGGACAACCGCCCTTGCAACGGGTGCCGGATGGCCATCGCTCGTGTCTGTCTCGTGCGGCTGCGGGTGCTGCGGCTCACTCATCCCAAATCCTTTCGCGTCGATTCTTTTAATCGTGCGACCGGACGGGCTCGAGCGTCACGTCCAAATCGCAGACCGTTTATAACAAAATGTGCGGCTTTGTGTACCGCTCCCGATCGATTCTGCAAACTTTCTTTTAATCGCCGGTGGCATGGGAGCATTTTTGCGCTCGCGGTACTTTCCGCCGAACGCCGACGCCCTGCCGCCCCTCGCGATTACACGGCGCGAACCTCGATCACCTTCGCCGCCTTCCCGGTGCGCTCAGCAAGACGCGTGCGGTCTTTCACCGCGCCGGCCAGCTGACCGCAGGCAGCATCGATATCGTCGCCGCGGGTCTTGCGCACAGTGGTGACCACGCCAGCGTCCATCAACACCTGCGCAAACCGCTTGATCTGTTCCGGCCTCGAACGGATAAGGCCCGATTCGGGGAACGGATTGAACGGAATCAGATTGAACTTGCACGGCACGTTACGCGTGACGGCGAGCAACTCGCGCGCGTGCGCCTCGCTGTCGTTCACGCCATCGAGCATGCAGTATTCGAACGTAATGAAATCTCGCGGCGCGACTTTCAGATAGCGCTCGCACGCCGCCATCAGCTCGCGCAGCGGATACTTTTTGTTGAGCGGCACCAGCACGTCGCGCAGCGCGTCGTTCGAGGCATGCAGCGACACCGCGAGCGCCACGGGCAGATCCGCGCCGAGCCGGTCCATCATCGGTACGACGCCCGAAGTGGACAACGTGACGCGCCGGCGCGACAGGCCGTACGCATTGTCGTCGAGCATCAGGCGCATGGCCGGCACGACCGCGTCGTAATTGAGCAGCGGCTCGCCCATCCCCATCATCACGACGTTCGTGACGACGCGCTCGCCCTTGCCGTCGCCGCCCATCGCGCGGCCGCCAGCATCACCTCGCGACGCGCGCAGGGCAAACTCAGCCATGCGCAACTGGCCGATGATTTCGCCGGTGGTGAGATTGCGGGAGAACCCCTGCTTGCCGGTCGAGCAGAACCGGCAGTTGACCGCACACCCAGCCTGTGACGACACACACAGCGTGCCGCGCGTTTCTTCGGGGATGTAGACGGTTTCAACGGCGTTGCCGTTTCCGACGTCGATCAGCCACTTGCGTGTGCCGTCCGACGAAACGTGGTCGCTGACGACGCCCGGCATCGTGATCGCGGCGCGCCCCTTGAGCTTTTCGCGCAAGGACTTCGCGAGATCGGTCATGCCGTCGAAGTCGGCAGCGTTGTATTGATGAATCCAGCGCTGCAATTGCTTGGCGCGAAACGGTTTCTCGCCCAGGCTGTCGCAATAGGCGACGAGCCCTTGGGCGTCGAGGTCGAGAAGGTTGACGGAGGGACTGCTCGTCATATCGAATCCTGCCATTTCATTGCGAGACTACGTTCATGCAACAAGCTGCATGAACGCCGTGCCCGTTCGCGCCCATTCCTGCTGCTTTTACCTTACTACTTTGCCGTGCAACGCGCGCGATTCATGCGACAAAACAATTCGGCTGCACGAAACGCGCCAGGCGGACACGGCTGACGATCGAGGCCAGTGCCTGACCTCAGCGCGAGGCGCTCAACGCGAGTAGACGTTGACTTGGGGGAAGAAGAATGCGATTTCAATCGCGGCCGTTTCCGCTGCGTCCGAGCCGTGCACCGCGTTGGCGTCGATGCTGTCCGCGAAGTCGGCACGGATCGTGCCCTTTTCTGCCTTCTTCGGGTCAGTCGCACCCATCAGATCACGGTGTTTCAGGATCGCGTTTTCGCCTTCCAGCGCCTGCACGACCACCGGACCCGAGATCATGAATTCGACGAGGTCCTTGAAGAACGGACGCGCTGCGTGCACGGCGTAGAACTTCTCGGCGTCAGCACGCGACAGATGAACCATGCGCGATGCCACGATCTTCAGACCAGCGTTTTCAAAACGGGTATAGATCTGGCCGATCACGTTCTTGGCCACTGCGTCCGGCTTGATAATCGACAAGGTACGCTCGATCGCCATAAAAACTCCAAAAAATTAAGAAGTTACAGATTCAAATGAATCCGCTATTGTAGCATGTTCCCGTGCATCATTGCGATTGAACCCTTACAGCACTGAAAGGATCAAAGCAAAGGGCGCGAAATACTGGTAGCGTAGGCCATGTGGGCGACTGGAGGTATTGAAACTCCGTGCTGCCGCGCTAATCTTACGGATGAACGGTGCGCCCGCCGGCGCTTCGCAAATTGCCGTATCACCATCACGAAACACGCTTCCGAGGTAAGGAGAGATCATGAACGAACATCCGTATATGTTTGGCCGCAACGGCGCGGTCAGCACGGTCGAAACACGCAACCGCGTGCTACGGAATACCTACTGGCTGCTTGCGCTGTCCATGATTCCGACCGTGCTCGGCGCGTGGGTGGGTCTTGCCACCGGCTTCTCACTGTTCGCCGCCACCAGTCCCGCCATGAGCATGCTGGCATTCTTCGCGATCGCCTTCGGCTTCATGTTCGCGATCCAGCGCACCAAGGACAGCGCCGTCGGCGTCTTCGTACTGCTCGGCTTCACGTTCTTCATGGGGCTGATGCTGTCGCGCATTCTCGCGTTCGTGCTCGGCTTCTCGAACGGCCCGTCGCTGATCATGCTCGCTTTTGGTGGCACCGGTGTGATCTTCGCGGCCATGGCGACCATCGCCACGGTCAGCAAACGCGACTTCTCGGGCCTCGGCAAGTGGCTCTTCATGGGCGTGATCGTGATCCTGCTGGCTTCGGTCGCGAACGTGTTCCTGCAACTGCCGGCGCTGATGCTGACGGTTTCAGTCATGGCAATCGTGATCTTTTCCGCCTACATCATGTTCGACGTGCAGCGCGTCGTGAACGGCGGCGAGACGAATTACATCACGGCGACGCTGGCGATCTACCTGGATCTGTACAACGTGTTCGTCAATCTGCTTGCGCTGCTCGGCATTTTTGGCGGCAACCGCAATTAAGTTTGCCCGGTCGTGCGGCGTGTCCCACGCCGCACTCGACGCTCAAATTAGAAGCCCATAACGATTGCTCGTTATGGGCTTTTTCGTTACCTGACCACCCGGTGCATGGCGTGCAGCGCGACTGGACGCCAACCGGGCGCCACAGTCACACCGTCAACCACGCGAAACCTTCGCTCTGCGACGCAACCACCACCTCCGTGGGAGCCGCGTCAAGCACGCCCGCCAGCGCCGCCTGCGCAAGTTCCGGCAGATTGTTCTGCTGGCTCAGATGCGCCGCGACCAGATGCCGCAAGCGCGAGCGGTCGAGCGACGCCAGGATTTCAGCCGCCGCGTGATTGTTCAGATGCCCGTGATTGCCGCCGATACGCGCCTTCAGCGACGGCGGATAACGACTGCCCGCGAGCATCTGCACGTCATGATTGCATTCGAGCACGAGCGCGTCGCAGCCACTCAGCACCGCGCTGATATGCGGCGTGGACGTACCCACGTCGGTGAGCACGCCAAGCCGGCTCGCGCCGTTCGAGAACACGTATTGGAGCGGTTCGCGGGCGTCGTGCGGAACGGTATAAGGGAGAACGCTGAGCTCTCCGATCGATACCGCCTCGTCGCCCCACAGCACCTGCAGGTCAACATCGGCTTCGTCGGCGCCCACCGCGCGCGCGGTGCCCCAACTCGTGTACAGCGGAATCGACCACTTGCGCGCCAGCGTCAATGCGCTGCCGATGTGATCGCTATGTTCATGCGTAATCAGGATCGCGTCGAGGTGCTCGGCACTCGCGCCGAGCCGCGTCAGACGCCGCTCGACTTCGCGCGCGGAAAAACCGCAATCGAGCAGCACACGCGTGGTGACCGCACCGCTGCGCGCCTCCACCAGCAGCGCATTGCCTTCACTGCCGCTGCCGAGACTTGCGAAGCGCACGACCCGCCTTAGTTCAGTTGCGCGTGCAGCAGCGACACGATGCGCTGCGCGTCCGACGACGTGTCGATCTGCCCATTCGCGTCGACGACCGCGACCTGCGTCACCGCGTCGCCCTTCGCGCGCACGTTGACGAGGAATTCCTGGCCCGGCTTGCGCGTCGAATTGCCGCTGTAGAACAGTTTGCCGAACAGGCCTTCCTTCTTCAGTTCCTGCATCGAATCCGCGTAGCGCACGTAGTAGATGCCTTTCTCGCGATCGCGGTTATCGACCGTAAAGTTGGTGCGATCGAGCGCGAGGCCCACACGCAGCCAGGCACGGTCGAACGACTCCTGCAGATCGAGCGTCGACGCACCCGCGTTCTGCTCGATCGTGGTCGGCGCGGCGGCGGTGCGCGCGTCGGTCAGCAACTGCTTCGATTGTGCTTCAGTCAGGCCGAACTTCTGCATCAGCTTGGCGAGAAACAGCGCCTCGAGCGCCGGATCACGCGGACGCTCTTCCCAGCGCGAAGACGTCTTGTCCTGCCCGGTCATCACCTCTTCCATCGCGCTGTGCGTGATCGAGATATCGGTCGCGCTGTCCGGACCGCGCGATACCAGCGTGCGGAAACTGTCGCGGGTGCCCGACGAATAGGCGAAGTCGATGACCTTGCCGACCGTGCGGCGGAACCAGTCGTCCGGAATGTTCGCGCGGTTTTCCGCCCAGTCGGTCGTCATGATGCCGGTGGCCGGCGCATCAGTCTTCAGCACGAAGCCGTTTTCCTGCCAGAACTCCTGCAGCTGCGGCCAGAGCTGTTCCGGGGAACGGCCGTCGACCACCAGCCAGCGACGGTCGCCGTCGCGCTCGATATGCATGCCGAGCGGATCCTGCGCGTTCGGCTGACCTTCGGTCGCGTTGCCGGCCGCCGTGACAGCGCGCGTCGGCGTGCCACCAAGCGCCAGATTGGCCGGCGGTGCCACATAGCGCTGGTCGTTCGGCGACGTGCTCAGATCGCTCGGCACGGCGAGCGGCGGCGCGCTCGAGGTCGCCTTGTAGTTGACGCGGTCGGAAGCGAACCAGTCGTTCAGCGTGTCACAGCCGGCGAGCGTCGACAGGGCAAGCGCCAGCGCCGCCATGCGGGTTGCGTGGAGGGAAAGTGCGGAACGTTTCATGAGGTCCTTCGTGATGCTGGAACGCGATGCCTCGTTCGATCTGCCGGGAACGTGGGCTGAAGCGACGTCGGTTAATGAAATGCCGGTGGCGGTCTTGCGTGGGCGGCGGGACGGTCGGCCCGTTCAGCCGAGCAGGCCCGCTTCGCGCAGCGCTCCGCGCACCACTTCGTGGTATTGCGCGTCGAGCGGCGTGAGCGGCAGGCGGATGCCGCCCTGCACACGCCCCAGTTGCTGCAGCGCCCACTTCGCCGGAATCGGATTCGCTTCGGCAAACAGGTACTTGTGCAGCGACAGGAGTTTCAGATGAATGTCGCGCGCGGTCTTCACGTCCGCGGCGAGCGCGGCCTTGCACAGTTCGCTCATTGCGCGCGGCGCGACGTTCGCGGTGACCGAAATATTGCCGTGACCGCCGAGCAGCATCAGCGCGATCGCGGTGGGGTCGTCGCCGCTATAGATGCCGAAATGCGCCGGCGCCGACTTGATCAGATGCGCGGCGCGGTCGATGTTGCCCGTGGCCTCCTTCACGCCGACGATGCCCGGCACCTGCGCGCAGCGCAGGATGGTCTCGTTGCTCATGTCGGCGACGGTGCGGCCCGGCACGTTGTACAGAATCACTGGCAGATCGACTGTTTCGGCGATCTTCGCGAAATGGCGGTAGATGCCTTCCTGGGTCGGCTTGTTGTAGTACGGCACGACCTGCAGCGTGGCATCCGCGCCGACGTCCTTCGCGTGTTGCGTGAGTTCGATCGCCTCGGCGGTGGAATTGGCACCCGCGCCCGCGATGACAGGAATGCGTCCAGCGGTGTGCTCGACCGCGGTCTTGACCATCAGCACGTGTTCTTCGACCGACAGCGTGGCCGACTCGCCGCTCGTGCCGACCACGACGAGCGCATTCGTGCCTTCCTCGACGTGCCAGTCGATCAGTTTGCGAAACGCCGGCAGATCGAGGCTGCCGTCTTCGAGCATCGGAGTGATGATGGCAGGAATGCTGCCGCGGATCTGAACGCCGTCCTGGTGACCGCTGTGGTTGCCGTTAGTCATGAAACGCCATGAATATGATCAGGTAAACCGCGATTGTAGCGGATTAGCCAGCCAACTCGTAACAAGGTGGCGCTGTTGCCCGTGCGGGATCATGCGCCCGGGCCGTTTCCCGAACCGCGCAGATGCGCTGAACGTAGGCCGGACGCGGCTCGGCGAGAAATCCGTCCTGAAATGCGATCACCCGCAGGCGGCCCCGCACGGTGTCGAGCAGCTCGCCAGGCGCGAGCAAAAACGCCGGATTGGAGGGTTTGCCGACGCTTTCGTTTCCTTGCGCGAAGGTCTCGTAAACCAGTACGCCGCCGGGCGCGAGCGCGCGCAGCAATTGCGGAAAAAGCGGCCGGTGCAGGTAGTTGGTGACCACGACGGCGGCGAACGCCGCATCGGCCGGTAGTGGCCACGTCGCACCTTCGAGATCGGCCACGAGAGGTGTGACGAGCGGCGCGTCGCGCAGCAGGTCGAGAGCAGCCGCGTCGCGATCGATCGCGGTGACCGGATGGCCGAGCGACGCAAAAAAGCGCGCATGCCGCCCGGCCCCCGACGCGACGTCGAGCACCGCGCCGCCCGGCGCGATCAGGTGCGCCCAGTGACGCACCCAGCGCGACGGTTCACCGAGGCCATGCAAGCCACTGGTAACGGGCGTGCTCATCGCTGCACCGCGGCGCGTCGGGTGCGCATCAGTTGTACGACAGCCCCATCGCCTCACGGACGTCGCGCATCGTTTCGGTCGCGAACCGGCGTGCCTTGTCGCAGCCATCGGCGACGATCGCGCGCAACAGCGACGGGTCGTCCATGTACTTCTGCGCGCGCTCGAGCATCGGCTGCTGCTCGCGCAGAATCCCTTCGACGACCGGCTGCTTGCAATCGAGGCAACCGATGCCTGCCGAGCGACAGCCCTTCTGCACCCACTCGTGGGTCGCTTCGTCGGTATAGACCTGATGCAACTGCCACACCGGGCATTTGTCGGGATCGCCCGGATCGGTGCGGCGCACGCGCGCGGGGTCGGTCGGCATCGTGCGGACCTTCTTCGTGATGGTTTCCGCGTCTTCGCGCAGGCCGATCGTGTTGCCGTACGACTTCGACATCTTCTGGCCGTCGAGACCCGGCATGCGCGACGCCTCGGTCAGCATCGCCTGCGGCTCGACGAGGATGATCTTGCGCGAACCTTCGAGATAGCCGAACAGGCGCTCGCGATCGCTCATCGACAGGCTTTGCGATTCCTGCAGCATCGCCCGCGCGCGTTCGAGCGCTTCGTCGTCGCCTTCCTGCTGATACGCGTTGCGCAACTCGTGATACAGCTTCGAGCGCTTGCCGCCGAGCTTCTTCGCGGCTTCGTTCGCCTTCTCCTCGAAGCCCGGCTCACGGCCGTACAGGTAGTTGAAACGACGTGCGATTTCGCGCGTCATCTCGACGTGCGGCACCTGGTCTTCACCGACCGGCACGAGCGAGCCGCGATACAGCAGAATGTCCGCCGCCATCAGCACCGGATAGCCGAGGAAGCCGTAGGTGGACAGGTCCTTGTCCTTCAGCTTTTCCATCTGCTCCTTGTAGGTCGGCACGCGTTCGAGCCAGCCGAGCGGCGTGCTCATGCCGAGCAGCAGCGCCAGCTCGGCATGCTCGGGCACCTTGCTCTGGATGAACAGCGTCGCCTGCGCCGGATCGATGCCGGAAGCGAGCCAGTCGATCAGCACGTCCCACACGTTCTTTTCGATCACTTCGGGCGTTTCGTAGTGCGTCGTCAGTGCGTGCCAGTCGACCACGCAGAAGAAGCACGGGTATTCGGACTGCAGCCGCACCCAGTTTTTCAGCACGCCATGATAGTGGCCGAGGTGCAGCGACCCGGTGGGCCGCATGCCGGAGAAGATACGGTCTGGGAACATGGTTATTTAGAAAAGCGAAACAAGTGGAGTCAGAATTGCAGTGATCGCGCTATAGCCGAGCGTCACGAGTGGCCTCAACCAGAAACGCGTGAGCGTACCCGTCATCACCAGCGCCATCACGATGAAAAAGCCGTACGGCTCGAGCCGCGACAACGCGATCGATTGCTTCGGCGGCAATAGTGCCATCACCACGCGGCCGCCATCGAGCGGCGGCAGCGGAAACAGGTTCAGCACGCCGAGCACGAGATTGACGCCGACGCCCGCGCCCGCCATGCGCGTGAAAAACGGTTCGTTGACATTGAGCCCCGCGAGCGCAACGCCGAACACGCCCCAGAACAGCGCCTGGATGAAATTGCACACGGGCCCGGCCGCCGCGACCCATAGGCTGCCCCAGCGCGGGTCGCGCAGATTGCCGAACGCGACCGGCACCGGCTTCGCATAGCCGAACACGAACGCGCCGCTCGTCGCGAAGTACAGCAGCAGCGGAATGGCGATCGTGCCGAGCGGATCGATGTGCCGCATCGGGTTCAGCGACACGCGGCCGAGCACGTACGCGGTGTTGTCGCCGAGCCAGCGCGCGACGTAGCCGTGCGCAGCCTCGTGCAGCGTAATCGCGAAGATCACCGGCAGCGCGTACACCGCAATCGTCTGTATCAGGGAAGAATCCATAGCTCACTATTGTAACAATGCGCTCGCGCGTGTCTGTCCGCTTTCGCTCACGACGCTCACACCGTTTCCTCGAGACCGAACGGCGCGAGCGAGCCGCGCCCTGCCCGCACCAGCACCGGCTCCGAGCCGGTCAGATCGATTACGGTGGACGGCTCGCACACGCACGCGCCGCCGTCGATCACCAGATCGAGCTGCTTTTCGAGCCGCGCGCGGATTTCCTCGGGGTCGTTCAGCGGCTCGGTTTCGCCGGGCATGATCAGCGTCGAGCCGAGCAGCGGCTGGCCGAGCTCCTCGAGAATCGCGAGCGTGATCGCGTGATCCGGCACGCGCAGGCCGATCGTCTTGCGCGACGGATGCGACACGCGCCGCGGCACTTCCTTGGTGGCCTGCAGCACGAACACGTACGGACCCGGGGTCACCGACTTAAGCAGCCTGTACTGCCAGTTGTCCACCATAGCAAAATTGGCGAGCTCCGACAGATCACGCACGAGCAGCGACAGTAGTTGCTTTTCGTCGAGTCCGCGGATGCGCCGCAGGCGTTCGACCGCATCCTTGTCGTCGAGACGGCAGGCGAGCGCGTAGGTCGAATCGGTCGGCAAGGCGACCACGCCGCCGCCGTTGATGATCTGCACGGCCTGCTTGACGAGACGCGGTTGCGGATTGTCGGGGTGAAGCCGAAAGTATTGGGACATGGAGACTCACGATGGCTGCAGACTAACTGCGGCGGATGGGCTGCGGCGAGCAGAGCGCGTGCCGCATCCAGCCGGCCCGCGCGCGCCGTGCCGCTCCGGCACGGCGCGCGGTCACAGCCAGCGTTCCCAAACGGGCTTCAGATCGGCGGGTAACGGCGGCAGTGCACCGAGTTCGATGCGGCCTTCGCCAGGCGCATGGAAGTCGGAACCGCGCGAGGCCTCGAAGCCATAGCGACGCGCGACGTCCGCATATTCGCGGTACTGATCGGGCGTATGGCTGCCGGTCACGACCTCGATCGCCTCGCCGCCGAGGTCGATGAATTCGCCAAAGAACGCGTCGAATTCGAGTTGCGAATATGCGTAACGACCGGGATGCGCGACGATCGCGACGCCGCCCGCGGCCTGGATCCAGCCGAGTGCGTCGGCGAGCCTGGCCCAGCGGTGCGCGACGTAAGCCGGCTTGCCGTCGCCGAGATAGCGGTCGAACACTTCCTGGGTGTTTGCGCAGTGGCCGCGCTCGACCAGGAAGCGCGCGAAATGGGTGCGCGACATCATGTCGGGATTCGACACGTAATGCAGCGCGCCCTCGTACGCGTCTGGAATGCCGAGCGTGGCCAGTTGCTCGCCGATTGCTTCGGCGCGCGCGGCGCGGCCGTCGCGCGTGCGGGCGAGACCGTCGATCAGGATCTGGCTGCCCGGATCGATGCCGAGTCCGACGATATGCACGGTGCGCCCCGCCCACGTGACCGAAATCTCGACGCCGCTCAGGTAATCCATGCCGAGAGCCTCGGCCGCGGTGCGCGCCTCGTGCTGGCCGCCCACTTCGTCGTGATCGGTGAGCGCCCACAGCGTCACGCCGTTAGCGTGCGCGCGGCGCGCGACGTCGGCCGGCGCGAACTGGCCGTCGGAAACGGTGGAGTGGCAGTGAAGATCGGCGTTCATCGTGGTCCTGGAAGGGTTCTGCGGTCATTTTACTGCAATGCATTAAGGGGCCGCAGGGGTATCTCGCGACGCCAGTGCCGGTTGCCGGCGTGCCGCGAGGTCAAGACCAGTCAGCGCCGATCCCGCGACCTCCGGGCGACCCACGAGCGCCGTTTCAAACGTAGCTTCAGGCGCGGTGTCAGGCGCAGAACCTCTCGATCAACGCGGCGATCTGCTTCGGCTGGTCGTGATGCACCATGTGCCCCGCGCCGTCGATGATCTTCTCGCGCCAATCGGGAAACGCCTGGAAACGCGCCTTGAATTCGTCGAGCGGAATGTCGCCGGCGATCTGCGCGAGCGTCGGCGAGCCGGCGGCCTCGACGTGCAGCACCTTCGCGCTGACCTTACGCCACACCGCCATCACCTCGTCGAGGCGATACAGCGTCGGGCCGCGGACCTTGTGCGCCGGATCGGCGAGCAGCATGAAGCGCCCTTCGCCATCCGGCTTCGACCAGTGCTGCGCGAGAAACTGCGCACGCCGCGGAACGAGGCGCGGATTGGTTTTCATCAGGCGCGCGGCGACCTCGTCGAGTGACGCGTAGCGCTTGAGTTGCGGTGGATCGCGCAATTCGTCGAGCCAATTGAGCAGGCGCTTCGGCGCCTGCGCCGGATGCGATGGCGCGAGCCCGAAGCCTTCCAGATCGACCACGCGCCGTACCCGCTGCGGCCGCACGCCCGCATATAGGCACACGACGTTCGCGCCCATGCTGTGACCGACGAGGTTCACCTGGCCGTCGGGCGCGTAGTGGTCGATCAGCGCGTCGAGATCGCCGAGATAGTCCTGCACCCAGTAGCTGCCGCCGCCGCGCTCGGCGACCGGCCAGCCGGACAGACCGAAGCCGCGCATGTCGGGCGCGATCACCTGCCAGTCGCCACCGAGCGCATCGACGACGAACTGGAACGACGCGCCGACGTCCATCCAGCCGTGCAGCATGAACAGTATCCGCGCATCGGGATGGCCCCAGCGCCGCACGTGCAGCCGGACGCCGCGCGCGGCAACGAACTCAGAGCGGGATGTATTCATGAACGGCGCACCCGTAAAAAAAGAATGGTCGTTCGATTATAGGAACAGCGGCGCAAGAAGTGGTAACGGTTCATCGACGCGATGCTCGGTCGTCCGTTGCCTGCATGGCTTGCTGCGCATCCTGACTCGCGAGCGCGGCGAGTTCGGCATCGTCGAAACCAGCGTCGCGGCGCGCTTCGAAATTGAACGGGCCACGCAGTTTCGGCGCGTGATACTGGTCGGCGAGACGCAGATAGGTGGAGTGCGGATCGAGGCCGTCCGCGGCGCACAGGTGACGGAACCAGCGGTTGCCGATCAGCACGTGGCCGATTTCATCGCGCAGGATCACGTCGAGAATCGCCGCCGACGCGTGATCGCCGGCCTGCTGCAGACGCGCGCGGATCGGCGGCGACGCGTCGAGGCCGCGCGCTTCGAGCGTACGCGGCACGAGCGCCATGCGCGCGAGCACGTCGCCACGGGTGCGCTCGCACATGTCCCAAAGGCCGCCGTGCGCAGGGAAGTCGCCGTACGCGTGGCCATATTCGGCGAGACGCGCGGCGAGCAGCGAGTAGTGATACGCCTCTTCGGCGGCGACCTTGAGCCAGTCGGTATAGAACCCGGCGGGCATGCCGGGGAAACGCCAGACGGCGTCGAGCGCCAGATTGATCGCATTGAACTCGATGTGCGCGAGCGCGTGGAGCAGCACCGCGCGACCCTGCGGCGACTGCATGCTGCGTCGACCGAGTTGGCGCGGTTCGACCAGTTCGGGCCGTTCGGGGCGGCCCGGCAGGCCAGCGGGCTCGGCGAGATCGAGGCCGGAGTCACAGAGCGCGCGACCGTCGAGTACCGCAGCGTACAGCTCGCGGGCCGCCGCGGCCTTCGCGGCCGGATCCCGCTCGCGCAACGCGGCGAGCGCGGCGCGGCGCGCGCACGGCGGCTCGTCGTGAGAATTCGATGCGCGAGAAGCGACAGAAACGGGCGAAGCGGCGGACGTCATGACAAACGGATCGGCGATGGAAGCGGTAAAGACGGCGGACAGACGGCGGCTGAGCCGCGCGCGAGCGGCCAAGCGGCTCAAGCACACAACCGTTTACAATACCCGATTCGACCAACCGGCGCGCTTTCGGGCACGCCCGTCAGTTGGCGACGCAAGACCGCCAACCTCGCACCGCGCCGGGTGCACGCCGCCCTGCCCGTGCGTGGCAACCGATCAGACCATCACCGTGCACAGGATCGGAGTCACCGAAGGCCCGGCTCTGACCAACAAGGAGACATTGTGACGATTTACAAGCTGGGCGAAGCCGCCCCGATCATTCATGAAAGCGTGTTCGTCGCGGATTCGGCGAACATCATCGGCAACGTAACGCTCGAGGAGAACGCGAGCGTGTGGTTCGGCGCGACACTGCGCGGCGACAACGAGCCGATCACGATCGGCGCCGGCAGCAACGTGCAGGAAAGCGCGGTGCTGCACACCGACCCCGGCTATCCGCTGACGGTCGAGTCGAACGTGACGATCGGCCATCAGGCGATGCTGCACGGCTGCACGATCAAGGAAGGCGCGTTGATCGGAATTCAGGCGGTGGTCTTGAATGGCGCGGTGATCGGCCGCAACTGTCTGGTCGGAGCGGGTGCCATCGTCACCGAGGGCAAGGTGTTTCCCGACAATACGCTGATCCTCGGCGCGCCCGCGAAGGCGGTACGCGAACTGACGCAAGCGGATATCGCCAACATGCAGCGCGGCGCGGCAAGCTATGCCGGGCGCCGCGAGTATTTCAAGGCGCAGCTCGTACGCATCGGCTAGACGGCCGGCGCGCGGTGCGCAAAGGCGCGGCGTCATGCCGCGTCATTCCAGCGAGGAAAAGTTGTGAACGACCAGTTGCAAAAATTCATGTTCAGCGCGGCGCCGGTGCGCGGCGAGATCGTTTCCCTGCGCAATACCTGGCAGGACGTGCTGACGCGCCGCGATTATCCGGCGCCCGTGCGAACGATTCTGGGCGAAATGATGGCCGCGTGCGCGCTGCTGTCGGCGAACCTGAAGTTCGACGGCACGCTCGTCATGCAGATTTTCGGCGATGGCCCGGTCAAGATGCTGGTCGTGCAGTGCAGCTCGAACCTGACGATGCGCGCCACCGCGAAGCTGTCCGGCGAAGCCGCCCATACGATCGACGACACGACCTCGCTCATCGATCTGGTGAACGCGAGCGGCTACGGCCGCTGCGTGATCACGCTCGACCCGACCGCCAAGCAGCCCGGCCAGCAGCCGTACCAGAGTATCGTGCCGCTGTCGGGCGTGGACGGAGCGCTGAAGTCGATCGCCGAGGTGCTCGAGCACTATATGCATCACTCCGAGCAGCTCGACACGCGCATGTGGCTCGCGGCGAACACCGAGCGCGCGGTCGGCATGCTGCTGCAGAAACTGCCGGGCGACGGCGGCATCGTCCCGCATCCGGGCGAGCTCGACGCGGATACGTGGGAACGCGTGTGCACGCTCGGCGGCACGCTGTCGCACGACGAGCTGCTGAAGGAAGAACCTGAGACGGTGTTCCGACGCCTGTTCTGGCAGGAAAACGTCCAGCATTTCGAGCCGGTTACCGCGCGCTTCGAATGCACGTGCTCGCGCGAAAAAGTCGGCGCGATGCTGAAGATGCTTGGCCGCGATGAAGTCGACAGCGTGATCGAGGAACGCGGCCACGTCGAGATTCACTGCGACTTTTGTAATCAGCGCTACGAGTTCGACCCGGTCGACGTCGCGCAACTTTTCGTGGCCGGCGGACTCTCACAGGGTGTGACGCCGGCGGCCGCGCAGCGGCACTAGACCGCGCTTTCGCCGAAGCGGAGTACGTGCCCGTGAACTGATCGTGCTCTTCAACGCAAGTCCTGAGCGCGCCGCCCCATGCCTCGTCACGGCTCGGGCGGCGCGTTGCTTTTGAGCGCGGCGTTGATACTTTGGAAGGATGCGGCGCTGCACGTTGGAAGACGCTTGCTCGAGCCTCGGACCGATGGAGATTCGACCATGAAGCAAACGCTTTCGTTGATCCTTGCCGTCCTCACGGGCAGCGCGGTGCTGGCCGGCTGCTCGATCGATCCGCCTGGCCCAGCGCCGATTCTGAGCCGCCTGCCGCCCGATCAGGCCGAAGCCATCAGTCATGCGCAGACGCTGACACCGGAGGAACGCGCGCGCTATGACGCGATCGAGCAACAGGTCATGTTCGAACAGAATCAGACGATGGCCGCGGACGCCGCCGCGCAAGCCTGGTCGCGCTATTACTCGCGTTCGCCGCCCGTGAGGTTTTCCGCGGGCTTCTCGAGCGGCGGTTGGGGACGTGGCTGGGGAACCGGCATCGGCGTCGGGTTCGGGCCGTATTGGGGCTGGTAGGGCGAACACGGCAGCATAAAAACAAAAAAGCGCGGTTCAAGATGAACCGCGCTTTTTTTGCGCCTTCCTGCGAGGCCGATGCGAAATATCGAACCTCAGTGCACCCGCTTCTTCTCCTTCGCAGCCGCTGCCTTCCCGCCATGCTTGCGACCCGGCTTCGCGCGCGACTCCGGATTCGGCACCACATGCAGCGGCGCGGCCGACACCTCACCGCGCGTCGAGGTGTTCGCCGACGGCGTATTCGCCAACGGCAACGGCTGGTTCGGCGACACGAACTGCACGAACACTTCGCCGTCCTTGACCATGCCCATTTCGTAGCGCGCCCGCTCTTCGACCGCGGCCGTGCCATTCTGCAGGTCTTGCACTTCGCCCTGGATGCGCTCGTTGCGCAGCTTCGCGTCGGCATTCTTCTGCAGTTGCTGCGCGAGTTGTCCCTGCAACTCATGCACGCGCAGCCAGCCGCCGTGCCCCCACCAGAGCGGGTACTGGATCAACGCCAGCAGAACGATCAGGACAGCAGTGACAAGCCGCATGAAGTAAGCACAATAAATACGCGCCGCCCTGCGCTATACGCAGGGCGGCGAGGTCAATCAGAAACGAAGGATAACCGGCTCATCGATCGGCGTGAACAATCTGGCGAAGACCGCTTAGCGCAGATTGTAGAAGGCCGACTTGCCCGGGTAGCTCGCGATATCGCCGAGATCTTCCTCGATACGCAGCAGCTGGTTGTACTTCGAGATGCGGTCGGAACGCGACAGCGAACCTGTCTTGATCTGGCCGGCGTTCAGACCGACGGCGATGTCGGCGATCGTCGAGTCTTCAGTTTCGCCCGAACGGTGCGAAATCACCGCCGTGTAGCCCGCGCGCTTGGCCATTTCGATTGCCGCGAAGGTTTCCGTCAGCGTGCCGATCTGGTTGATCTTGATCAGGATCGAGTTCGCGATGCCCTTCTCGATGCCTTCCTTCAGGATGCGCGTGTTCGTCACGAACAGGTCGTCGCCGACCAGTTGGACCTTGTTGCCGAGCTTGTCGGTCAGCGTCTTCCAGCCTTCCCAGTCGCCCTCGTGCATGCCGTCTTCGATCGACACGATCGGGAACTTGTCGGCGAGGTTCGCGAGGTAGTCCGCGAATTCCGTCGACGACAACTGCAGGCCTTCGCCCGCGAGCTGGTACTTGCCGTCGTGGTAGAACTCGCTGGCCGCGCAGTCGAGCGCGAGCAGCACGTCTTCACCGGCGCGGTAGCCTGCTTTCTCGATGGCTTGCAAAATAGTGGACAGGCATTCCTCGTTGCTGCCGAAGTTCGGTGCGAAGCCGCCTTCGTCGCCGACTGCCGTGCTCATGCCGCGGTCCGACAGGATCTTCTTCAGCGCGTGGAACACTTCGGCGCCGCAGCGCAGTGCTTCGCGGAAGCTCGGCTGGCTGACCGGCACGATCATGAATTCCTGGATGTCCAGGCTGTTGTTCGCATGCGCGCCGCCGTTGACGATGTTCATCATCGGCACCGGCAGTTGCATGGCGCCCGAGCCGCCGAAGTAGCGGTACAGCGGCAGACCGGCCTCCTCAGCCGCGGCCTTCGCGACGGCCATCGACACGGCCAGCATCGCGTTCGCGCCGAGGCGCGACTTGTTGTCGGTGCCGTCGAGCTCGAGCAGCGTCTTGTCGAGGAACGCCTGCTCGGAAGCGTCGAGACCCATGATCGCTTCGGAGATTTCCGTGTTGATGTGCTCGACGGCCTTCAGCACACCCTTGCCGCCGTAGCGGCCGGCTTCGCCGTCGCGCAGTTCGATCGCTTCGCGCGAGCCGGTCGACGCGCCCGACGGCACGGCCGCGCGCCCCATCGTGCCCGACTCGAGCAGCACGTCGCATTCGACGGTGGGGTTGCCTCGCGAATCGAGAATCTCTCGACCGATGATGTCTACGATAGCACTCATGGTTTCCTCAAAGGATGACGTTGAATTCTTTACTGTGACCTTGCATCGCGTGCCTGCCGGTCTCCCCGACAGACAGCTCGCGCGCCGATACGTTCGACGACCATTATGCGAAAACGCCGCGGGTCGATTATCGAGGGCAATCGTGACACGCGGCGCACACCTGAATCAGTTGAAATCGCTTTCGAGGAACGGCCCGCGCTTGACGGCCCGGTCGAGCGTGACGAGCGTCTCGAGCAGGTCGGCCATGCGATTGAGCGGCACCGCGTTCGGCCCGTCCGACTTCGCTTGCGCCGGATTCGGGTGCGTTTCCATGAACAGACCGGCGACGCCGACCGCGACCGCGGCGCGCGCGAGCACCGGCACGAATTCGCGCTGGCCGCCCGAACTCGTGCCCTGACCGCCCGGCAACTGCACGGAATGCGTCGCGTCGAACACGACCGGCGCGTTGGTCTCGCGCATGATCGCGAGCGAACGCATGTCCGACACGAGGTTGTTATAGCCGAACGACACGCCGCGCTCGCACGCCATGAAGCGGTCTTCGGACAGGCCCGCTTCACGCGCGGCGTCGCGCGCCTTGTCGATCACGTTCTTCATGTCGTGCGGCGCGAGAAACTGGCCCTTCTTGATGTTGACCGGCTTGCCCGAGCGCGCGCACGCGTGGATGAAGTCGGTCTGACGGCACAGGAACGCGGGCGTTTGCAGCACGTCGACGACCGACGCTACCTGCTCGATCTCGTGTTCGGCGTGCACGTCGGTCAACACCGGCAGACCGAGCTGGCGCTTCACTTCCGACAGGATGCGCAGACCTTCGTCCATGCCCAGACCGCGAAACGACTTGCCGCTGCTGCGATTGGCCTTGTCGTACGACGATTTGTAGATGAACGGAATGTTCAGCTTCGCGCAGATTTCCTTCAGGCGGCCGGCCGTGTCGATCGTCATCTGTTCCGATTCGACGACACAGGTACCGGCGATCAGGAAAAACGGCTTGTCGAGCCCGATGTCGAAATCGCCCAGTTTCATGCTTTCTCCTCGACCCTCGACTGCTGATGCGCGAGCGCCGCTTCGACGAACGACTTGAACAGCGGATGACCGTCACGCGGCGTAGACGTGAATTCAGGGTGGAACTGGACGCCGACGAACCACGGGTGCATGCTGCGCGGCAGCTCCATCATTTCCGGCAAATCCTCGCTCGGGGTACGGGCGCTAATGATGAGGCCTCCGCCTTCGAGCTGGGGCACGAAGCGGTTATTCACCTCATAACGGTGACGATGGCGTTCGTTCACATCGGTGCCGTAGATCTCTTCGGCGAGCGTGCCGGGCTTGATCGGACAGCGCTGCGAGCCGAGGCGCATCGTGCCGCCGAGATCCGACTCTTCGGTACGCTTCTCGACGCGGCCTTCGCGGTCGTACCACTCGGTGATCAGCGCGACCACGCGGTTCTTCGTTTCCTGATCGAATTCGGTGCTGTTCGCGTCCTTCAGGCCGACGACGTCGCGGGCGAATTCGATGACGGCGAGCTGCATGCCGAGGCAGATGCCGAGATACGGCACGTTCGCTTCGCGCGCATAACGGATCGCGGCGATCTTGCCTTCGGTGCCGCGACGGCCGAAGCCGCCCGGCACGAGCACCGCGTCGAGATGCTTGAGGCTCCCGACGCCTTGCGTTTCGATTTCTTCGGAGTCGATGTACTCGATGTTCACGCGCGTCGACGTATGCATCGACGCATGACGCAGCGCTTCGATCAGCGACTTGTACGACTCGGTCAGATCGACGTACTTGCCGACCATGCCGATCGTCACTTCGTGCTTCGGGTTCTGCAGCTTCTCGACGAGGTCCGACCACATGGAGAGGTCCGCCGCCTTCGGCGTGAGCTTCAGCTCTTCGCAGATGATCGCGTCGAGACCCTGGTCGTGCAGCATCTGCGGAATCTTGTAGATGCTGTCCGCGTCCCACACGGAAATCACCGCGTCTTCGGGCACGTTCGAGAACAGCGAGATCTTCGCGCGCTCGTCGTCCGGAATGCGGCGGTCGGCACGGCACAGCAGCACGTGCGGCGAAATGCCGATTTCGCGCAGCTTCTGCACGCTGTGCTGGGTGGGCTTGGTTTTGAGTTCGCCGGCCGTGGCGACCCAGGGCACCAGCGTCAGGTGCACGAAGCACGCGCTGTTGCGGCCGAGGCGCAGGCTCATCTGGCGCGCGGCTTCGAGGAACGGCAGCGATTCGATGTCACCCACCGTGCCACCCACTTCGACGATCGCGACATCCGGCTCGCCGCACGTCGCAGACGCTGCGCCGCGCTCGACGAATGCCTGGATTTCGTTCGTGATGTGCGGGATGACCTGCACGGTCTTGCCGAGATAATCGCCGCGGCGTTCCTTGCGGATTACCGACTCGTAAATCTGGCCCGTGGTGAAGTTGTTGGCCTTGCGCATCTTCGTGCTGATGAAGCGCTCGTAGTGGCCGAGGTCGAGGTCGGTTTCCGCTCCGTCTTCCGTCACGAACACTTCGCCGTGCTGAAACGGGCTCATCGTGCCGGGGTCGACGTTGATGTAGGGATCGAGTTTGAGGAGGGTGACTTTAAGACCGCGCGATTCGAGGATCGCGGCGAGGGAAGCGGCGGCAATACCCTTGCCGAGGGAAGATACTACGCCGCCGGTGACGAAAACATATTTGGTCATCGCTGGATGCTCGCGGGAAAAACGGATTATACCGTAAAGGATGGTCCCGACCCAGCAAAAAGCGGCCGACCCACGCGTGCCGAGGCCGCCTCGCGTGGCAGCCGGCGCGGCGGTTTGGGGCCCGCTTCGTGCGCGCAGCACGTCAGGCGGTTCGCTCCAGCTCACGCAGCATGCGTTGCACCGCGCGCGCGGTCTCGATCGGCTTTTCCATCGGATACAGATGGCTGCCCTCGAGCCACTCGACGTGCCCGCCGGTCGCGCGTCGCGTCGCGTCGAGCCCGGCCTGGCGGATTTCCTTCGAGCGTGTCCCGGCGATGAACCCGACCGGCACCGGCGCGCCGCGCGCGAGCCGCGCGCCGAGCGTATGCGGCAGCGTCCGGTAGATCTGGTATTCGGTGCGACGATCGAACGCGAGCACCCGGGTGCCGTCGGGCGAACTCTGCGGAATGCCGAAGTCGATGTAGTCGGACAGCATGCGTTCGTCCCAGCGCGCGAACGCGGGCTTCGAATGGAAGTGCCGCCATGCTTCGTCACGGCTCGTCCATTGCGTGCGCCGCTTGCGCGTCGCGGCCGCGGGCGACAGCCGCTCGTCGAGCCCGGTCCATTGCGACACGCGCAGCATGCTGCTGCGCCAGCCGGCGATCACCGGCGAGTCGAGCATCACGACGCCCCTCACCCACTGCGGCTTTTTCAGCGCCGCCATCAGCGACAGATAACCGCCGAGCGAATGCCCGACGAGCCACACCGGCTGCTCGTACTTGCGGGCGATGTCGTCAAGCAGTTGCTCGACCAGATGGGGCCAGTCCTGCGTGACCGGAAAGCGCGGATCATGGCCGATCCGCTCGATCGAGCGCACGTCGTAGTCGTCGGAGAGCTCGGCGAAGATCGTCCGGTAAGTCGAGGCCGGAAAGCCGTTCGCATGCGAGAAATGGATGATGTTTTTCAACTGCGGCGATCTCCGTTGTGTTTTTGACGCGTGGGCGGGTGCTTTGCCTGTGCCGCTGCTTGCGCCTGTTGTCTGCGCTGTTGCGCTCATCGGGCCGCGACGCGCTCAGGGCTCCATCCAGTAGCGGCGCTGCGTGTCCCGATAGCGCTCGAGCGTGAGCGCGGCGCCCTCCTCGCCGCGCGCGTCCGGATCGACGTCGACCCTCACGGCGCCATCGCGATCGCTGCGCCCGAGTTCGATATGACGCGCCGCGTAGCGCGCGAACACGCCCGCATTCGGATGATGAAAGCGATTTTCGTAGCCTACCTGAAATAACGCGATGGACGGATCGATAGAGTCGAGGAACGGCTCGGTCGACGACGTTTTGCTGCCATGATGCGGCACCACCAACACTTGCGCGCGCAGCATAGCGGGATCGCGCGCGAGCAGCGCGCGTTCGGTCGGCGCTTCGATGTCGGCGGTCAGCAGGGCCGTGAAACGCGGCGCGTTCGCACCGACGAACGCCGCCGCCTGGCTTGCGTTGGTGGGCGGCAACGTGCTGACCCTCAACACGCAGCAATGCTCGTTCGCCTTGCCCGTGAGTGCCCCGACGTCAGGCCACAGCACGGCGAACTCAACGCCATCCCACTGCCAGCGCTGCCCCGCCACGCACGGCAGCGTCTGCGTGCCATGCTGTTTTGCCTTCGGCCACAGCGGATTGTCCGGCTCCAGAGCAGCCACCAGCTGACGCACCTCGATCGCATCGAAAACGGCAGGGGCGCCGCCCGCATGATCCGAATCGGCGTGACTGATCATCAGCGTATCGAGCGTCGTCACGCCTTGCGCCCGCAGGAACGGCACCACCACGCGCTCGCCAGCATGGCTCGATTCCGGACCGGGACCCGCATCGAACAGCAAGGCGTGATGCGCGGTCTGCACGAGCACCGACGAGCCCTGCCCGACATCGAGCGCAGTCAGACGGAACGCGCCTGATGGCTCGGCGAGTGCGCCGCTTGCGCTGGGCATCAGCAGCGGCAGCCACGACAGCGGCGCCGCCCAGCGCAGTGGCCAGCCGCGCGGCGCGAGACACCACAGCACACCGAGCGCCGCCGCGGCCAGCGCCCACCCATTCGGCTGCGGCAGCCACCACAGCGTCCAGCGCGGTCCCGACGCCAGTTGCAGGCCGGCCACGAGACCATCGAGCAGCGTGTGCGCGGCGCGCCACGCGAACGCGTCGAGCGGCGCGGGCAATGCGACGCCCGCGAGCACCGTCGGCGTGACGAGCAGGCTCACCCAGGGAATCGCGAACGCGTTCGCGAGCGGACCGGCGAGCGGAATTTGCGCGAACCAGTAGGCGGTCAGCGGCGCCAGCGCGACCGTCACCGCGAACTGCGCGTGAGCGGCGCTGCGCAACCGTTCGGCGAGCATGCGCAGACGCCGGATCGATACGGGACGCGCCGCGCTGCCCTCCTCGTCTTCATGATGACGGGACGCCAGTGAAACCCGCACGCGCGGCCGCCCCGACATCGCGAACAGGATCGCGCCGACTGCGCAAAACGACAGCCAGAAGCCGGCCGACACGACCGCCCACGGATCGACCAGCAGCACGAGTCCGAGCGCCCACGCGAGCACCGTGGAGCGCGCTAGCTGCCGGCCGCCGACGAACGCCAGCGCGACGAGCGCGGCCATCCACAACGCGCGTTGCGCTGGCACGTTGAAGCCCGCGAGCGCGGCATGCAGTGCGGCGAACATCGCACCCGCGGTCACGCCGACGAGCTGCGCGGGCAAGCGCAGCGGCCAGTTGCGGCCGAGCCACCCCGAACGTCGCCAGATTGCCGCCGCGAGCCAGCCGGTCAGCCCCGCGACCAAGCCGAGATGCAAGCCGGAAATCGCCACCAGATGACTCGTGCCGGTGCCGCGCATCAATTGCCAGTCGGCGGGGCTCACTTCGTCCTGCGCGCCGATCGCGAGCGCGACGACGATGCCTCGATGCGGCGCATCGGCAAGCACCGTGTCGATACGCGCACGCAACCCGGCGCGCCAGCGGTCGACCAGCACGGCGAGCCCGCGCGCGTGACCGGTCAGGCGCCGCGCATGGTCCGGCACGCTCACGTAGCCGGTCGCGCGGACGTTGCGCGCGACCAGACTCGCCTCTGCATCGCGCACGCCGAAATTCGCGTTGCCGTGCGGGCGCTTCAGGCGCACGGTCAGACGCCAGCGTTCGCCCGGTTCGAGCCGCGGCGCCGCGGCGTCGCGCGCGATCCAGGCTAGCTGGATCACGCGCGGGAAAGCGGCGAGCCGCGCACCGTTCGTATCGACGTCGAACAGGAAGCGCGCGCCTTTGTCGTCACGCGTCGGCAATCCCTTGATCGTGCCGACCACCTCGATATCGCGCCCTTCCCACTCGTGCGGCAGGCTCACCGCGAGCCGCGTTTGCGCGCGCACGGCCGCGTAGCCGAAGCCGACGCAGATCGCCGCGCACCACACCGCGCCCCAACCGGCCACCCGCCGCATGCGAGCGTCGCGCCATACGCGGCTAGCGAACTGGTGCGAGAAGCCCCGCTCGTGTTCGCGCTGGAGCGCCGCACCGGCCGCACCTGTCACACCCGCCGCCGCAGCCGCTCCGCCGCCACCCAAACCCCACACCGCAACGCCGGCCGCCGTGCAGCCGACCAGTATCAACGCGCACCATGCGCCTGTATCCGGCAACACCGCCTGTCGCTGCAGCCAGACCACCCCCAACGCAAATCCACACCAGACCGCCCGCATCCGCCCTCCGTACCCGCTGGCGCCGGGCCTCGTCACCGCGCCAGCGAACGGGCAGCAGCGAGCCCGCCGGGCGTGGGGATCGCCCGACGCGAACCCTTTCGATCAACGGAATCGATTATGCAGAGGAAAGCGCGAGTCGCGGCAGCGCGGCAAGCGCGTTAGCCGTTGTGCCAAGGGCGGCTGCGTCGGAAGTGACACCGCGCAGTCGCGCGAGGCTCGCGCCGATCGCCGGAATCTGCTCGGGTGAATTGCGCTGCCTGTACATCCACGACGGCGCGATATCCGGCGCGTCGGTCTCGACGACCAGCGCATCGAACGGCAGTTGTTCGGCGAGTCGCCGGATCTGCCGGGCGCGCTCGAACGTGAGGTTGCCGCCGAACCCAAGATGCATGCCCTGATCGATGTACGCCTGCGCCTGCTGGAAACTGCCATTGAACGCGTGCGCGATGCCGCGATGAATCTGATGCCGGCGCAGCCCTTTGATCACCTGATCCTGCGATTTGCGCACATGGCAGATGACCGGCAAATCGAATTCGCGCGCGAGCTGCAACTGGCCGTTGTAGAAAAACTGCTGGCGCGCATCGTCGAGGCCGTCGACGAAATAGTCGAGCCCGATCTCGCCGATGCCGACGAAGCGCGGATCGTCGAGACTCGCCTCGATCTCCATGCGCAACAGGTCGAGGTCGGCATCGACGGCGTGCGGCGTGAACAGGGGATGAATGCCGAGCGCGTACGCGCCGCCGTCGACGCGATGCGCGAGCTCGCGCACCGCCGTGAAGTTCTGTCGCCCGATCGCCGGAATCACGATGCGCGACACTCCCGCATGGCGCGCGGACGCCGCAACCGCATCACGGTCGGCGTCGAACTCCGAAGCGTCGAGATGGCAGTGCGTGTCGATCCACATGGGTTATCTCGCTGGCAAGAGGACGGACCGTGCCGGCCCGCACTCAGACCGGCACCGGCGGCTCTTCGTGCAGCACGCCGTCGCGCAACCGCATGATGCGATCACAGCGGCCCGCCAGCTCCGGGTCGTGCGTGACGATCACGAAGCTCGTCTCGAGCGTGCGCGACAGTTCGAGCATCAGGTTGAAGACCGTGTCGGCGGTGCCGCCGTCAAGGTTACCGGTCGGCTCGTCGGCGAGCACGCAGGCGGGCTTCGTGACGAGCGCACGCGCGATCGCGACACGCTGACGCTCGCCGCCCGACAGCTCGCCCGGCCGATGCTTCGCGCGATGCCCCATGCCGACGCGCTCCAGCACCGCCATGGCCTCGCGGCGCGCGACTTCGGTCGTCTCGCGACGAATCCGCAGCGGCATCGCGACGTTATCGAGGGCGGAAAACTCCGGCAGCAGATGGTGAAACTGATACACGAAACCGAGCGCGCGATTGCGCAGGACGTTGCGCTCGCGCTCGGAGAGTTTCGTGAACGGCTTGCCGAGCACCGACACATGGCCTGCGCTCGGATCGTCGAGACCGCCGAGCACGTGCAGCAGCGTGCTCTTGCCGGAGCCCGACGCGCCGACGATCGCGAGCTTCTCGCCGCGCCGCACGGCGAGTTGCGCATTGTTGAGCACCTGCACGTTCAGCCCGCCCTGCACGAACGCTTTGGAAATGCCGGTGGCTTCGAGCACGAACGGATGCGACGCGGAGTCCTGAGCGGTCATGGATGAATCGGTTGAGGGATGGACGAGGCGGTCATTCATAGCGCAGCGCCTCCGCCGGACGGACCTTCGCGCCGCGCCAGCTCGGATAGAGCGTCGCGAGCGCCGACAGCACGAACGCGATGATGCCGATGCGCGCGACGTCCGCCGGAACCAGCTCGGACGGCAGCTCGCTGATGAAGTACACCGACGGCGGCAGGAATTGCACGCCGAGCAGATGCTCGATCATCGGCACGAGCCACGGAATGCTCCACGCGATCAGACAGCCGAGCACGACGCCGGTCGCCGTGCCGATGAAGCCGATCGTCACGCCTTGCACGACGAAGATCTTCATGATCGAGCCGGGTTGCGCGCCGAGCGTGCGCAGAATCGCGATGTCGGCCTGCTTGTTGGTCACCGTCATCACCAGCGACGACACCAGATTGAACGCGGCCACCGCAATGATCAGCGTCAGGATGATGAACATCATGCGCTTCTCGATCTGCACCGCCGAGAACCAGGTCTTGTTCTGCTGGGTCCAGTCGCGAATGTACAGATCGCCCGACAGCGTGCGCGCGAGCTGATGCGCGACTTCCGGCGCGCGCTGCATGTCGGTGAGGCGCAGCCGCACGCCGGTCGGCGCGGGCAGCCGGAACAGCGCCTGTGCGTCCTTGATGTTGATCAGCGCGAGCGTGCTGTCGTATTCGTAATGGCCCGACTCGAAGATGCCGACCACCGTGAACTGCTTCAGGCGCGGCAGCATGCCGGCCGGCGTGATCGTGCCTTCGGGCGCGACGAGCGTGATCTTGTCGTTCAGCTGCACGCCGAGATTGGCCGCCAGATCGGCGCCGAGCACGATGCCGAAGCCGCCGGGCACGAGGTCGGCCAGCTTGCCGCCTTTCATTTCCTTGCCGATGTCGGACACTTCAGGCTCGAGCGTCGGCTCGATGCCACGCAACGCGACGCCGCTCACCGCGTCCTGGCGCGTCAGCAGCGCCTGGGCCTCGACGTACGGCGCCGCGCCGATCACCTCCTTGTTCTGGCGCGCCTCCTTCGCGGTCAGTTGCCAGTCGGGCATCGAACCGGTCGGCGAAAAGATCTCGACGTGCGCGAGCACCGACAGCATGCGGTCGCGCACCTCTTTCTGAAAGCCGTTCATCACCGACAACACGACGATCAGCGCCGCGACGCCAAGCGCGATGCCCGACATCGACACCAGCGCGATGAACGAAATGAAGCCGTTACCGGTCGTGCGTTTGCCGGCGCGTGTGTAGCGCCAGCCAATCTGCCATTCGTAGGGAAATTTCAAGCGAATCCTTTTGTGCGTTCTTCGACTGTATGTCGGGACCGGCGGACATCGAGCGTCCGCCGTGCGGCCCGAGCGTCGTGATCGTTGGGCTCGCGGCGGCGCGGATCGTTCCTCGCGCGCCCGGCCGCTGTGCGGCTCTGCCGGCGCATAGAGGCGCGGCGCCGCGGTGCGCCACTCTGCCGGGTCCAGCGATCAAGCGCGAAGTTTGCCACACAATGCCGGCGGCTCGCGCAAAGGACGTGCCTCGGCCGCGCCATCGACGAACCGGCCGCGCTTCGTCGAAATACTCGCACCGTTTGCCCTACAATGCGCAGCATCATGCCTGCCGACCGCCTCCATCTTCTGCTGCCCTTCGCGCTGCCTGCCGCGGCCGACGCCTCCACCGCGCTTCACGACATCCAGTGTCCCGCTCTCGACAGGCTGATCGCGCGCGCGACGCTGATCGAACGCGTGATCGGCGAGGATTTTCAGCGCACGCTGCCGCACGAGCGCTGGGTCGCGCGACAATTCGGCGCGCTGCCCGACGGCGCCTCGGCCGCCGCCGACGAAGCCCCGCTCGCGCCCTACATGCTGCGCGCCGACGGCGGCGAACCCGGCAACGCGACGTGGGCCTGCGTGCAGCCGGTACACGTGCACATCGCGCACGACCACCTGGTGCTGATCGACCCGGCGTCGCTCAATCTGTCGGACGCCGAAGCGAGCACGCTGCTCGCGCTTGCGCGTCCGCTGATCGAGGAACTCGGCGTGCGCATCGAGGCGCCCAAGCCAATCCGCTGGTATCTGTCGAGCGACGCTTTCGGTTCGCTCGCGGGCGCGTCGCCGTTGCGCGCGAGCGGCCGCAACATCGAGATCTGGTTGCCGCACGAAGCGCATTCCGGCGAACGCTCTCGCGCGTGGATGAAGCTGCAGAACGAAGTGCAGATGGCGTGGTTCGAGCACCCGGTCAACGAAGCGCGGGAGGCACGCGGACTGCCGGCCGTCAACTCGATCTGGTTTCACGCGCAAGGCGTCGCGCGGAGCGTGCGCAGTCCGTTCGCGCAGGTGCTGTCCGATGCCGCCGCAACGCGCGGTCTCGCGCTCAGCGCGGGGGTCGCGACAGGCGCGCCGCCGGCGTCGTATCGCGAACTGGTCGCGGCGCTGCGCGGTACCACCCACGGCAGCGGCGCAACGCTCGTCGAACTCGACCCCTTCTCGGCGCCCTACATCGAACAGGACTGGGCGCGCTGGAACCAGGCATTCGCCGCGCTGCAGACCGACTGGTTCGCGCCCGCGCTCGCGGCACTCAAGTCGGGCGAACTCGCCGAGCTCGGCCTCACGCTGTGCGGCGACACCGGCTCGGTGACGCTGACGGTCACGCGCGGCGATCTGCGCAAATTCTGGCGGCGGCGCGTGCTGGCCTCGCTTTTCATCGAATGATCCACGGCCCTTCCGCATGACCCGAATCGTTACACGCCCCTGCTCCCCCGTCGACGCCGAAGTGCTGACCCGCTGCGGCCTGCATCCGGTGCTCGCACGCCTGTACGCAGCGCGCGGCGTGTGCCTGCCCGAGGACGTCGAAACCGGCCTCGCGCGGCTCGTGCCGCCCGCCGAACTGAAGGGCTGCGACGCGGCCGCCGCGCTGCTCGCCGACGCGCTCCAGCAGCAGCGCCGCATGCTGGTCGTCGCCGATTACGACTGCGACGGCGCGACCGCCTGCGCGGTCGCGGTGCGCGGGCTGCGCATGTTCGGCGCGCGCATCGACTACCTCGTGCCGAACCGCATGGAGCACGGCTACGGGCTCACGCCGGACATCGTCGAGCTGGCGGCGCGTAGCGCGGCCGGCAAGCCCGATCTGCTGATCACCGTCGACAACGGCATCGCGAGCGTCGACGGCGTCGCGGCGGCCAACGCCCTCGGCATCGACGTGCTCGTCACCGACCACCACCTGCCCGGCGACGAACTGCCCGCCGCGCGCGCAATCGTCAATCCGAACCAGCCGGGCTGTACGTTCCCGAGCAAGTGTCTCGCCGGCGTCGGCGTGATGTTCTACGTGCTGCTCGCGCTGCGCGCCGAACTGCGCCGCCGTGGGGCGTTCGGCGAGGCGCTGCCCGAGCCGCGCCTCGACGGCCTGCTCGATCTGGTCGCACTCGGCACCGTCGCCGATGTCGTCAAACTCGACGGCAACAACCGCGTGCTGGTCGCGCAAGGTCTGCAGCGCATCCGCCGCGGCCGCATGCAGCCGGGCATCGCCGCGCTGTTTCGGGCCGCCGCGCGCGATGCGCGCAACGCCTCCGGCTTCGACCTCGGCTTCGCGCTGGGACCGCGCCTGAACGCGGCGGGTCGGCTGTCGGACATGTCGCTCGGCATCGAATGCCTGACCACCGACGACGTCGGCCGTGCCTGGGAACTCGCGCAGCAGCTCGACACGATGAACCGCGAGCGCCGCGAAATCGAGGCCGGCATGCAGCAGCAGGCGCTGGACGACCTGTCGACGGTCGATCCCGACGGCGCGACCACGATCACGTTGTTCAATCCGGGCTGGCATCAGGGCGTGATCGGCATCGTCGCGGGACGGCTGAAAGAGAAGTTCCACCGCCCGTCGTTCACGTTCGCGCCGGCCGACGATACCGGCATGCTCGTCAAGGGCTCGGGCCGCTCGATCGCGGGCTTCCACCTGCGCGACGCGCTCGATCTGATCTCGAAGCGCGAGCCGGACCTGATCGTCAAATTCGGCGGCCACGCGATGGCCGCGGGCCTGACGATCGCCGCCGCCAACGTGCCGCGCTTCACCGCCGCGTTCGAGGCGGTCGGCCGCGAATGGCTGTCCGCGCAGGCGCTCGCACGCACGATCGAAACCGACGGCGAGCTCGAAGACGCGTACTTCACGCCGCAATTCGTCGAAATGCTCGACGCGGCCGTCTGGGGCCAGGGTTTTCCGGCGCCGGTGTTCTCCGGCGAATTCGAGGTCGCCTCGCAGGCGTTGGTGAAGGACAAGCACCTGAAGCTGCAACTGCTGCGCGGCCGCCAGCGCTTCAACGCGATCTGGTTCAATCACACCGACACGCTGCCCGCGCGCACCACCGTCGCCTACCGGCTCGCGAGCGATACATGGAACGGCGTGTCGCGCGTGCAACTGATCGTCGAGCACGCGGTGAGCTGAAATCTTCCGCAAAATCAATCGCGAACACGCGCCAGATCGCCCGCGAGGCTCCGGCGCGGCGTGCCGATCGGCTATAATTTCTGCTTTTTACGCAGAATAGAAGATCGACATGGAAGCGGAACGTCTCAACGCGATCGAAGCCTCTCTGGCCGACCTGCGCAAGCGCGCGGACGACCTACGGGGGTATCTTTGACTACGACGACAAAGCACTGCGTCTAATCGAAGTCAACCGGGAACTCGAAGACCCGGACGTCTGGAACGACTCGAAGCACGCCCAGGCGCTCGGTAAGGAAAAGAAGCTGCTCGACGACACGGTCGGCAAGCTCACGTCGATCACGAACGACGTGCGCGACGCGCAAGACCTGTTCGAGATGGCACGCGAAGAAGCCGACGACGACACGCTTCTCGCCTGCGAAGGTGACGCCCAGGCCATCGAGGCACGCGTCGCCGGCATGGAATTCCGCCGGATGTTCGCGAACCCGGCCGATCCCAACAACGCCTTTCTCGACATCCAGGCCGGCGCCGGCGGCACCGAGGCGTGCGACTGGGCGTCGATGCTGCTGCGCCAGTATCTGCGCTACTGCGAGCGCAAGGGCTTCAAGACCGAAGTACTCGAGCAGACCGACGGCGACGTCGCCGGCATCAAGAACGCGACGATCAAGATCGAAGGCGAATACGCGTACGGCTTCCTGCGTACCGAAACCGGCGTGCACCGGCTCGTGCGCAAGTCGCCGTTCGACTCGTCGGGCGGTCGTCACACGTCGTTCTCGTCGGTGTTCGTGTACCCGGAAATCGACGACTCGATCGAAGTCGACATCAACCCGGCCGACCTGCGCATCGACACGTACCGTGCTTCGGGCGCGGGTGGTCAGCACATCAACAAGACCGACTCGGCGGTGCGTATCACGCACATGCCGTCGGGCATCGTCGTGCAGTGCCAGAACGACCGCTCGCAGCACCGCAACCGCGCCGAAGCCATGGCGATGCTGAAATCGCGCCTCTATGAAGCGGAAATCCGCAAGCGTCAGGCCGAGCAGGACAAGCTGGAAGCCGGCAAGACCGATGTGGGTTGGGGCCATCAGATCCGTTCGTACGTGCTCGACAACAGCCGCATCAAGGATCTGCGCACCAACGTCGAAATCAGCAATACGAAGAGCGTGCTCGACGGTGACCTCGATCCGTTCATCAGCGCGAGCCTGAAACAGGGCGTCTAGGCGCGCACGGCGCGGCCCCGTTCACCGATCGGGACCGCGCCTTCTTCGTTGCTGCTTTTGCGTTGCTTTTGCGTTGCTTCCACGCTATTTGTTCGCCGTTTTTCCAGTACCGCCTGAGGTTTTTACACTGACTGGCTTCCCGCCAGCGGAGCACTCCGCGGCGGGCTACCGAATACCAAATCATCATGACTGAACCGACCCAGCCGACTGTCGTGCCCGAAGCGGACGACAACAAGATCATCGCCGAGCGCCGCGAAAAGCTGCGCGAACTGCGTGAGCGAGGCGTCGCCTATCCGAACGATTTCCGTCCCACGCACCACGCTGAAGATCTGCAGGCGCAGTACGAGCACACCGACAAGGAAGCACTCGAAGCGAATCCGCTCGAAGTCGCGATCGCCGGCCGCATGATGCTGAAACGCGTGATGGGCAAGGCAAGTTTCGCAACCGTGCGCGACGGCTCGGGTCAGATCCAGTTCTTCATCACACCGGCCGACGTCGGTCAGGAGACCTACGACGCGTTCAAGAAGTGGGACATGGGCGACATCGTCGCCGCGCGCGGCGTGCTGTTCCGCACCAACAAGGGCGAGCTATCGGTGCGCTGCACGGAGCTGCGCCTGCTGTCGAAGTCGCTGCGTCCGCTGCCGGACAAGTTCCACGGTCTCGCCGACCAGGAAATGAAGTACCGCCAGCGCTATGTCGATCTGATCGTCACGCCGGAAACGCGCCGCACGTTCGTCGCGCGCACGAAGGCGATTTCGTCGATCCGCAAGTACATGGCCGACGCGAACTTCATGGAAGTCGAAACACCGATGCTGCACCCGATTCCGGGCGGCGCGGCGGCCAAGCCGTTCTCGACGCACCACAATGCGCTCGACATGCAGATGTTCCTGCGCATCGCGCCGGAGCTGTACCTGAAGCGGCTGGTGGTGGGCGGCTTCGAGCGCGTGTTCGAGATCAATCGTAATTTCCGCAACGAGGGCGTATCCGTGCGCCACAACCCGGAATTCACGATGATCGAGTTCTACGCGGCCTACACCGATTACAAGTGGCTGATGGACTTCACCGAGCAGCTGATTCGCCAGGCGGCGATCGATGCGCTCGGCACGGCCACCATCACTTATCAGGGCCGCGAGCTCGATCTGTCGAAGCCGTTCCATCGGCTCACGATCACGCAGGCGATCCAGAAATACGCGCCGCAATACACGAACGAGCAGCTCGCCGACGGCACGTTCCTGCGCGCCGAGCTGAAGAAGTTCGGCGTCGATGCATCGCAGCCGCAGTTCCTGAACGCGGGCGTCGGCTCGCTGCAATTGGCGCTGTTCGAAGAGACCGCCGAGTCGCAACTGTGGGAGCCGACCTACATCATCGACTACCCGATCGAGGTGTCGCCGCTCGCGCGTGCGTCGGACAAGGTGGCAGGCATCACCGAGCGTTTCGAGCTGTTCATCACCGGCCGCGAAATCGCCAACGGCTTCTCGGAGCTGAACGATCCGGAAGATCAGGCCGCGCGCTTCAGGAAGCAGGTCGACCAGAAAGACGCCGGCGACGAGGAAGCGATGTTCTACGACGCCGACTACATCCGCGCGCTCGAATACGGCATGCCGCCAGCGGGCGGCTGCGGTATCGGCATCGATCGTCTGGTCATGATGCTGACCGATAGCCCGAGCATCCGCGACGTGATTCTGTTCCCGCATCTGCGTCGCGAAGACTGAGCGACGCTGGGCGCGAGCGCTCGTTGTGCTTCGCGCGCAATGCGATGGTTTGAAGAGCGCCCGGTTGATGCCGGGCGTTTTCTTATGCGCGCGTTTTCGCTTTGCGGGACCGTTTTCTGCTTCCCATCGTTTGTAACCAGCGGTAAAAGCTGCTCGTTCGCGCGCAAGTCGCCGCGGACTCGATGGTCTTAGAAGCTTGTTGACACCAAAGCGCACCGCGTAAAGGGCGCCACCTGAGCGGTTACAAATAGAAACGCCGCCCGGATCGAATTGCCCGACACTCAGTCTCACAAGAAGTCGGCTCTGCCAGAAACGGAGGCCCTACATGGACACCCCTACTCATCAACCCACGCAGCCACGTCGTCTTCATCCCTTGATCGCGGTGGCCGCCGGCGCGGTGCTCGTCGCGAGTCTCGTCGCTACCGCGGCGATCACCGGCGTGTTCCCGAAGGCGTCGGGCAACGGCGCACAGAACGATCAGACGCAGGCCGCGCAGGTCAGCACGCAAGCGCCGGGCGTCGTCGATTCGGCCGCGCCGGTCAAGCCATCTGCGCAACAGCGGCAGGATCAGGCTCAGCAAGCGGTGCCGGCCGCCCCTGCCGCCGCTCCGACCCAGCAGCAATACGCGCAGCAACAGCAGGCACAGGCCGCGCCGCAGTATGCGCAGCAGCCGGCGCCGCATGCCGCTTATTGCTCGACTTGCGGCACCGTCGTCGCGATCTCGGCGGTTCGGCATGAAGGACATGGCACCGGCATTGGCGCGGTCGGCGGTGCGGTGGCCGGGGGCGTCGTCGGTAATCAATTCGGCGCCGGCGGCGGGCGTACCGCGATGACGCTGCTCGGCGCGCTGGGCGGCGGGTTCGCCGGCAACTCGGTCGAAAAACATCTGCGCAGCACGACGTCGTATTCGGTGCGCGTGCACATGGAAGACGGCAAGACGCGCTACTTCACCTATAGCGAGGCGCCGCCGTTGCGCGACGGCGAGCGCGTGCGCGTTCGGAACGGCGGCCTCGTCGCCGACTGAGCTGAGCTCGGCGCCCAACGTTCGTCGACGCGCCAATCGGCATAGGGGGTAGCCAAGAGGCTACGCCCCTGCCACACCACCCGGCATGCGGGTCCGCACCGGGCGGTTCGGGAAGTTGAGGTCAGGAG